>NZ_JBFAHZ010000070.1:0-24907 GCF_040654415.1 Micromonospora sp. NPDC050695 | reverse complement strand
CCGCCCGGTAGCGGCCGCCACGCCACGCCGCACATCCCACGAGTCCATACAGAACCGCAGGTCAACCCAAGATCAACTTAAGCTACGTGGCATTGCGTACTGACCGAGCCGTGGACCGCTCAGCAGGAGTCCTGCCTGCACGAGCGACGCGGCCGGGACCGGCTCCGAGCCGAAGGCGCCGACCCGAACCACGACCTGCCGTTCACCGACCGGGTCATCGTCACCCTGGTCGCGCTGCGTTTGCAGCTACCGCACGCCGCGCTGGCCCTGCCCTACCGGGTGGACCGGTCCACGATCACCCGAGCCGTCGGCGAGATCCGTCCGCTGCTGGCCGCCCGCGGGTTCGCCGTACCCGGCAAGCCCGGCGTACGGCTGCGGACCCTTGCCGACGTGTTCGCCTACGCCGCCGCCGAGAGCGTCGAACTACGGATCGACGGCACCGAAGTCCAGGTCCGCTGCCCGAAAGCAGGCCGACCCGGCAGGCGCGCGTTCGTCTCCGGCAAGAAGAAACAGAACACCGGCAAGGCCACCGTGATCAGCGACGGCAAGGGCCGCCTGCTGTGGTGCGGCGCGGTCCGACCCGGACACATGCCCGACGTCACTGCCCTACGCGCCGAGGGCATCGAAGACCTTCTGCAGCAGTACCCCCAGGTGAGAGCCCAGGCCGATCGGCCCACCGCTTCGGCAGGTAGAGGCGGTGGGCCGATCGACGTGCGTCCGGCCGGACCGTCGCCCCGCAGCACTGCGGCGCTACGAATCAGATCGAGAACTGCCGGGTCGCGCCATGGCGATATCAAAACCTGCGCAGGACGCCGGCTGAAGGGTTGGGCTTGCCACGATGAGGCTGGGGCTGGGGATCCATGGCGTTCGGGGTCGCTTGTCGCGGCGCATTGACCTGTCGGTTCAAATCCGTCTGAGACGACCTCAGCGCGGCTGATGGGGCGAAAGGGCTGGATGATGGAGCAGTGGGGCGGGATCCAGCGGCGAGAGGATGGGCAGGGAGGGCAATGGTAGAGGGCAGCAGGGGCTGAGGGTCGCGACGGGAACCCGCTTCCGGCAGAGGATGCGACCAATTCCTCGGAAGGGGCCTCGGATGAATTCTAGGGACGGGAGGAGGGGCAGGGAGGGCAATGGTAGAGGGCAGCAGGGGCTGAGGGCTGCCCGGAGTTTCAGGTACCACCCTGACCTCATTCACAGGGCCGGCCGATGAGGCGACCTGGCCTGGCAATGTGGGCTGACCTCCTGGCTGTGGCACGTTTTTCTCCTTCTTGCGAGGTGGATTGGCGACTCTCTTGGGTGGCAAGCGAGTCCTGCCACTCATCTGTCAAACGGACGGAATCGCCGTGTGGTTCATGACCAGGGCTCCGGCTCGACCGGCTCGGCCTCGAACAACCCATCCTCACGACGCATACCGGGATCACTCGTTACCTTTTTGAAGATCACGAGACAAAGACGGATTGCCCGGTACTGAGACACGCTCCTAGCTCAGCCCGCAGTCACGCCGCCCCACCAGCCAAAAGGTGATCATGCACTCCCAGTTCACTCCCAACGTAAGGGGCACAACCAGAAAGGCTCGTTACCGGACTTCCGGTAACGAGCCTTTGACCTGTCGGTCTAGCTGGTGGGCGATACTGGGTTTGAACCAGTGACCTCTTCCGTGTCAAGGAAGCGCGCTCCCACTGCGCCAATCGCCCGTGCATAATGCCGAGGTGGGGACGGGATTTGAACCCGCGTACACGGCTTTGCAGGCCGTTGCCTCGCCTCTCGGCCACCCCACCGAGGTTGCCCCCGTCATGCATGGCGGCAGCTCCGAGCGGACGACGGGATTCGAACCCGCGACCCTCACCTTGGCAAGGTGATGCGCTACCAGCTGCGCTACGTCCGCACGCCCCCGGTGTTCCCGGGTGACGGATGAGAACTTTAGCCGAGCCCGGGAACGACTGCCAACTCGGGGGGCGTCTCGGCGCGTCCCGGGGCATCGTCACCGAGATCGGGACCAACACCCGTGAGCTTCCTAGGGAGCTGGTCTGGTGGCGCGAACGACTCCCGACCGTCACACTCCGACACGGTGCGACCGGCCGCGCCGCGGACCGGCCGGGCACCGGTCGGCGGACGGTCCGGCCCTCCGGCGGCGAGCGCCAGACCTCGACGAACACTCTGGAAAGAACGACCGACCACACCTCCGGGAAGTGTCCGGCTTCCGACTGTCGCATCGCGGATCAAGCGGTGGCGGTAACTGTTCGTGTTCGTTCGGATGGGCTACGGTAACGGTCGTGACGAGACGTGCGGCCGAGATCCGCCTGGATGCCCTGCTGCGCACCGCCTGCGACGTGATCGTGGAGCGTGGTCTGGCCAACACCCGGACGGCCGACGTGGCACAGGCCGCCGGCGTCAGTCAGGCCCTGGTCTTCTACCACTTCGCCACCAAGGAGCGGCTGCTCGCGCAGGCGTTCGCGTACGCCGTCGAGCAGGACCTGGCCCGACTGGACGCGGTTACCCGGTCCCCGGCCCCGCCGCTGACCAAGCTCCGCCGGATCCTCAAGCTCTACACCCCGGCCGGCCGGGCCACCTCCTGGTCGATGTGGATCGACGGCTGGTCCGAGTCGTTGCGTACGCCCGAGTTGGAGAAGGTCTCCCGCCGGCTCGACCTGCGGTGGCGGCAGGACCTGGCCGCGGTGATCTCCGCCGGGGTGGCCGAGGGCACCTTCCAGTGCGCCGACCCGGACGGGGCGGCGTGGCGGATCAGCGCGGTGATGGACGGGCTGGCCGTGCAGCTCGCCGTGCACGACCGGGTGATCTCCCGCCGGCAGTTCGGCGAGTGGGTCCGGCTGGTCACCGCCCGGGAGTTGGGCCTCGACCCGGCCGAGCTGGACTGAGCCGGGGCGGGCGGCACCCACCGTCCCGCGCAAAACGGCTCCGCCCCACCCGCCGGCCGGAACAATCGACGGTATGGACCTGCTGGAGGCGTACCGCCGGAGCCTGGCCGAATTCGTCGACCGGGTGGACCAGGTCTCGCCCGGCCAGTGGGCCGACCCGACACCATGCCCGGACTGGGACGTCCGCGCGCTGATCAACCACGTGGTCGGTGAGGACCGATGGAGCGTCCCGCTGCTCGCCGGCCGGACCATCGACGAGGTCGGCGGCCGGTTCGACGGCGACCTGCTCGGCACCGACCCCGCGACGACGGCGCGGGAGGCCGCCGCGCAGGCCGAGATCGCCGCCACCCATCCCGGCACGATCGACCGCACCGTGCACCTCTCCGCCGGCGAGACCCCCGCCGCCGAGTACCTCCAGCAGCTCCTCGCCGAACACCTGGTGCACGGCTGGGACGTCGCGGTGGCGATCGGGGCCGACCCGCGGATGGACCCGGAGGCGGTACGCGCGTGCGCCCGGTGGTTCGCCACCCGCGTCGACGACTACCGCGTCGACAACCTGGTCCGGACCGGGATGCGGGTGCCCGACGACGCCGACGAGCAGGATCACCTGCTGGCCGCGTTCGGCCGTGACCCCGACTGGGCGCCGGGCGACTGATCGCGGCGCGTTATCAGCGCCGGGCCTGGACGTTGGCCCGCGTACGGTCGCCGCCATAGTGGGCCAGCACCCGGTGGTCCATCAGACGCCGCCACAGCGGCGGGACCAGCGCGACCACCACCATGGTGGCGCAACCCGCCGGCAACTGCGGTGACGTGTCGAAACTGCGCAACGTCTGGTAGCGGCACAACGGGTTGGCGTAGTGGTCGCTGTGCCGCTGGAGCTGAGGCCGCCTTTTGTAAAGTCGAGCTATCTCGATCTTTTGCCGCATCAGGGGCTCCGGGCCTTGCCGCGACCCCGGTCGGCTGATATCCACAGATGCGCATGCGTCACCGCGCTGCGTCGGCCGGCGACCGCCGGCCATCCCGCTCCCACCAGGAGGTCCCGTGCCACAACCGGAGTGGTCACCCCCGATGAGCCGGCGTCGACGCCGGCTCATCGCCATCCTGGCGACGACGGCGACCGCCGCCGCGCTGCTTCCCACCGGCGTGAGCACCGCGGCCCCCAGCGCACAACCGGCGTCCGCCGAACGCCGGTCCGGACCGTTCGCCGAGGGGCACCAGCCCGCGGACGTCGACAACCGCAGAGGTACGGCGGCACCCGACGCCCGCCAGCGCGGCCTGGCCCGCGCCGCCGACCCCGACGTGCGGTGGAACCGGTTGGGCACCCCGCACGCGCTCGGCCCCGGCCGCACGCCGCTCGCCACCGGGCTGCCCACCGACCCGGAGGCCGCCGCCCGCGCCTACCTCACCGCCAACCGTGACCTGTTCGCCATGGACGCCGCCACCGTCGCCGCCATGGAACGGGTGCTGGTGCGCCCCATCGGCAGCGGTGCCGTGGTCACCCTCCGGCAACGCTTCGGCGACCTGCCGGCCGGACCGGACGGCCTCGTCACCGTCGCGGTCGCCGGCGGCACGGTGCTCTCGGTCAGCTCCTCGCTGGCCCGCGACACCGGCGCACCCGCGCCGGCCACCCGCAGCGCCGAGCAGGCGTACGCCGCCGCGCTTGCCGACGCCGGGCTGGACGCCGGCGCGGTGAGCAGCCACACCGTGCGGACCGTGGCGGTGCCCACCCCGCTGGACGGCCCCCGCGCCGCGTACGAGGTGACCCTCATCAGCGCGGACAGCGACCACCCGGCCGCGTACACCAGCTACGTGGACGGCATCACCGGCCAGGTGCTGGTCCGCGAGGACCTCGTGGACTTCGACTCCGACAATCCGAGCTGGGCGGTCTTCCCGGCCACCCCGCCCCGCGACCTCGGCCCGGGGCAGGACCCCCGGGTGCGCTGGTGCGGCGACCCCGCGCCCGGCTGCCAGGCAGCCTTCCGCGACCCGGCCACCGGCCAACCGTGGGACGTCGACGCGGCCACCGGCACGCCCACCTTCACCTCGCGCGGCAACTCGGCCAACACGGTGCTCTCCTGGGGCGCCGGCACCGGCACGCCGACCTACACCAGCCCGGAACGCCGCTACGAGTACCCGTTCGCCGACCAGTGGCACCAGGCGAAGTGCAACCCGGAGGTGTTCACCTCCGCGCAGCGCAACGACGCGGACGCCTCGATCGCCAACCTCTTCGCCATGCACAACCGGATGCACGACTGGTCGTACCAGCTGGGCTTCACCGAGTCGGCGTGGAACCTCCAGGCGGTCAACCTCACCCCGGCCGGGCTGGGCGGCGACGCCGAGCAGGGCCGAGCCCAGCAGGGCGCGCTGACCGGCAACCGGAACAACGCCAACCAGGGCACCGGGCGCGACGGGCTGCCGCCGACCACGAACATGTACCTGTGGCAGCCGCAGGCCGGTGGGCCGTACCCGCCGTGCGTGGACGGCGACTACGACATGACGGTGATCGGCCACGAGTACACGCACGCCATCACCAACCGGATGATCGCCGGCCCGGACAGCGGGATCGGCGGCCACCAGGGCGGGGCGATGGGTGAATCGTGGGGCGACCTGCTGGCCGCCGAGTACCTGTACCAGAACGGGCTACGCGCGCCCGGTGAGACGCCCTTCGTCACCGGCGGCTACGTCACCGGCAACCTGGTCAGCGGCATCCGCAACTACGACCTCAGCCGCAGCCCGCTGAACTACTCCGACATCGGCTACAACACCGCCGGCCCCGCCGTGCACGCCGACGGGGAGATCTGGGGCGCCACCAACTTCCGGGTCCGCTCGGCGCTGGTCAAGCGGTACGGTCTCGGCACCCCGCAGCGGCAGCTCGACTGCGCGCAGGGGAAGGTCGCGGCGGACCAGTGCCCCGGCAACCGGCGCTGGTCGCAGCTGGTCTTCGACTCGTTCCTGCTCCAGGCGGCCAGCCAGGTCAGCATGCTCGACATGCGGGACAACATGCTCACCGCCGACCTGCTGCGCTTCGGCGGCGCGAACCAGGACCTGATCTGGGCCGAGTTCGCCCGCTCCGGCATGGGCCGTGACGCCGCCACCTTCGGTGCCGGCGACACCGACCCGACGCCGAGCTTCGCCTCGCCGCGCGGCGGCAACGCGACGCTCACCCTGCGCCCGCGCGGCGACAGCGTGGACGCGCCGATCCGGGTGTACGTCGGGGCGTACGAGGCTCGGGCGACGCCGATCGCGGACACCGACCCGGCGACGCCGATCCCGGACACGCTGGAGCTGGTGGCCGGCACGTACGACCTCCTCGCGGTGGCGCCCGGCTTCGGGCACCAGCGGCTCAGCGTGGTCGCCGAGGCCGGCCGGAGCGGATACGTGGACCTGCGGATGAGCCGCAACCTCGCGTCCACGACGTCCGGGGCGACGATCACCGGCGACGGGGTCAACCTGGACCGGATCGCCGACGACACCGAGGCCACGAACTGGGCCTCGCTGGACGGGGTGGCCGGCCGGCAGGTCACCGTGGCGCTGCCGGGAGACGCGCCGCAGACGGTGAAGCGGCTCAACGTCAGCGCGATGCTGCGTCCCGCGATCACCGGGGACGCCGACACCGGCAGTCAGAACGCGCTCAGCGCGCTGCGCTCGTTCGCGGTGTCGGCCTGCAACGCGACGACCACCGACTGCGCGGATCCGTCGCGCTGGCAGCGGATCTACACCAGCGCGACCGACGCGTTCCCCGGCGGGGCGTACCGGGCGTACAGCCGCGACATCAACCTGCGGTCGTTCGCGGTACCCACCACCGTCGCCACCCACCTGCGGCTGGAGGTGCTCGCCAGCCAGTGCACCGACGGCCCGCAGTACGCGGGTGAGCAGGACGCCGACCCGGCCACGACGACGGACTGCGCGACCGCCAGCACGGCCCGGAACCAGGTCAGGATCGCCGAGTTCCAGGCGTTCTCCCGGTGACACCGTGGGGCCGGCGGACCCCCGCCGGTCCCACGGCCCCCGATGTCGGCGGCGTGCCGGCCGCCAGCTCGGCGACGGGCGGGCCGCCGGTCACCGTCGCGCCGGCCGCCAGCGGCCGGGCGGCGCCGGCCTCTCCCAGCGCCGGTCCACCGGCGGGTCCTCGGCCTCGTTCGTCGCGGCCCGGGTCAGGTGGCGCAGCCGCAGCAGCAACCCCACCCCGAGCGAGAGCAGCAGCCCGCCGAGCAGGAATGCGGCCTGCACCACGCCGAACCCGCCGGTCTGCGCGACCGGACGCCCGTCCGCCGGCGGCGCGGCGTCGACCGGCTGGTCGGCCACCGGCTCCTCGGACGGTGTGTCCTCGGCCTCGGCCGGCTCACTCGCCGGGTCGCTGGGCGGTGCCGGCGTCGCGCTCGGTTGCGCCGCGCCGGTCGGTGTGGCACCCGCACCCACCACCGAGCGGGTGGCGGTCTGTCGGGCCAGCAGACGCAGGTTCGCGTCGTACGCCTCGGCGGCGAGGGTGACCCGCCCCTGGGTGACGTCCTCGTCGAACGCCACCCGGTAGCGGGCCGTGACGGTACGGCCCGGGCAGAGGGTGCCCGGGTCGAGCTGCCGGTCGGTCAGCCGGGCCACATCGCCCTCGGTCCGGACCTCGAGGGGGAAGTCGCCGGACTCCTCCACCCGGTCCATCTTCACCTGGTCGAGGCGGATGCCCTGCACGCTGAGCACCATCGACCAGCGCACCTTCGCGCATCCGCCGCGCCGATCCGTCTGCGACACCACCGCCGAGATCGTCCGCACCTGACCGCCGGCGGTGAACCGGGCCGGCAGGCCACTCATCTCGGTGGCGAAGGCCGCCTGTGCCGGTGCGGCCAGGATCGGCACCACCCCGGTCAGGCCGGCCAGCACCACCCCGACCCGCAGCGCATTCCGCCACACCGTCGCCACCGCCGCCTCCGTTCGGTCGTCCCCACCTCGCAACGCTAGGAGCGGCGCACCGCCGCGACCAGACGGGTGTGTTCGCACCGGGCGGCAAGCGGGGGCCGGGTTTTCACCGACGGTGGTGAACCGGTCACCGGTCCCCCGCGACACGCCGGGCGGCCGGTCGCTGGAACAATCGGGCAGGTGTCCGAGCTCTCCAGCACGTTCGTCCGGCTGCACGCCCGACTGGCCCCGGTCCCGTTCGTTCCCGAGGTGCGCCTGCACCAGGCGGACGAGCCGATCGGGCTCTGGGAGCTGACCGAGGGCGAGTTCTCCTCCGATCGGCCGCCGCCGTTCTGGGCGTTCGCCTGGGCCGGCGGTCAGGCCCTCGCCCGTTACGTGACCGACCACCCGCAGGTGGTCGCCGGGCGCCGGGTGCTCGACCTCGCCTCCGGCTCCGGCCTGGTGGCCATCGCCGCCGCCCGGGCCGGCGCGGCGTCCGTGCGGGCCGTCGAGGTGGACGAGCTGGCGGTCGCGGCGGTCGCGCTCAACGCCCAGGCCAACGGGGTACGCGTCGACGCCCAGTTCGGCGACATCCTCGACGGCGACGCCGGGGACGCCGAGGTGGTGCTCGCCGGAGACGTGTTCTACAGCGACGCGATGGCCCGTCGGGTGCTGCGGTTCCTGCTGCGCGCCGCCCGGGCCGGGGCGCCGGCGCTGGTCGGTGACCCCGGCCGGGCGTTCCTGCCCCGGGACCGCTTCGACGAGCTGGCCAACTACGACGTGCCGGTGCCGGAGGCGCTGGAGAGCGTCCGGGTGAAGCGCACCACCGTCTGGCAGTTGCGCACCGAGCTGCCCGGAGCCGCCCGCTAGCGTGTCGCCGTGCTGTTCTCCAGCTGGGAGTCCGCGGTCGAGGCACCCTGGCCGGACGTCGCCGAGGTGACCGACCACGTGGGCGTACGTCACCTGCTCGTCACCCGGCACGCGCTGGTCCGGCAGGTCCTCGCCGACCCGGTCGGCTACCGGCCGGACAACGCGCTCGACGCGGTGACCCCGATGCCGGTGACGGCGCTGCGGATGCTGGCCGGGCACCGGTTCCGGCTGCCGCCGACCCTGGCGAACAACTCCGGCGCCAGCCACCCGTCGATCCGGGCGATCGTCGCGGACGCGCTGCACCCCACCCGGGTCGCCGCGCAACGCCCCTGGCTCACGGCGCTGGTCCGGGACCGGGTCGCCCGACTGGGCGCCACGCTCGACGCCGGTCGGCCCGTCGACCTGTACGCGGACCTCGCCGCCGACCTGCCGTTGCTGGTCCTGGCCCGCCTCGTCGAGCTGCCGGACGCGCCGGTCGGCGCCGTGAAGGAGTTCGCGCGGGCCGCGCTGGAGCTGTTCTGGGCGCCGCTGGACAGCGACCGGCAGGTGGCGCTGGCCACCGAGGTGGGCCGGTTCCACCGCGTGCTGCGCGACTTCGCGGCCACCGGCGGCGGGTTGGCCGCCGACCTGCGTACGGCCGGGCACCCGCCGGACGTGGTGGTCGGCGCGCTCTTCTTCCTGCTGGTCGCCGGGCAGGAGACCACCTCGCAGTTCCTCACCCTGCTGCTGCACCGGTTGGCCGGCGAGCCTGCGGTGCGGGCCGGGCTGCGCACCGGCGAGATCGCCGTCGGCGACGTGGTGGAGGAGGGGCTGCGGCTGGAACCGCCGATCGTCACGTGGCGGCGGGTCGCCGCGGCGGACACCACGCTGGGCGGGACGGCCGTGCCGGCGGGCACCAGCATCGTGCTGTGGCTGGCCCGCGCCGGACGGGATCCGGCGGTCGTCGAGTCGCCCGACGAGTTCCGACCGGGCCAGCGCGGATCGCGCCGGCACCTGGCGTTCGGGGCGGGCGCGCACCGCTGCGTCGGTGACGTGCTGGCCCGGATGGAGGCGGCCGTGGTGGTGGCCGAGGCCGTGCACCTGCTGGACGGCGTACGGGTGGTCCGCCCGCCCTGGTGCCCGGACAATCTCACCTTCCGGATGCCGGACGCCTTCGTCATCCGGCGCTCCGGTGGCACCGAGCTGACCGGATCCTGACATCCGCTCGGTATGTTTCCGGGCGTGTCAGCCATCCCTGCCCGTCGGATCCGTGTCGTCGCAACGCTTCTGGCGCTCCTGGCGCTGAGTGCCTGCACAGCCGGCCCCGCCTTGCACGCCCGACGGATCACCGTCGCCGCGCCGAGCCCGTCCAGCCCGGTCCCCGTCCCCTCGGCGTCGCCGTCCCCGACGGCGACGCCCGCACCGGGGAGTCTGGCCTGGTACGTGTCCCAGGTGCCGACCTTCCCGCTGGTGCCGCCACCGCAACCGGTGCCGCTGCCGACGACCGGTCCGGTCCCGTTCTGGCACCGCCTGCCGACCGAGCAGAAGGTCGCCTTCATCACCATCGACGACGGCGGGCTGGCCCGACCACCCGCGGTGATCGACTTCATCCGGGAGGCACACATCCCGGTCACGTTGTTCCTCAACTCACCGGCGGCCGCGGAGCACACCGACTACTTCCGGCAGATCGAGGCGGCCGGCGGGGTCGTGGAGAACCACACCATCACGCACACCTCGCTGTCCGGCCGGTCGTACGCCTACCAGAAGCAGGAGATCTGCGGGGCGGCGGACCGGTTGGAAACCCTGTTCGGCAAGCGCCCCACGTTGTTCCGTCCGCCGTTCGGCAACCGCGACGCCAGCACCCTGAGCGCCGCGCACGACTGCGGCATGAAGGCGGTCTTCCACTGGTCGGAGACCGTCCACGAGGGCAAGGTGCGCTACCAGACCCCGGAGAAGGTCGTCCGCCCCGGCGACGTGCTGCTCATGCACTTCCGGCCGGCACTCATGGACGACCTGCTGGCGGCGCTGAAGGCGATCCACCGGGCCGGGCTCACGCCGGCACTGCTGGAGGACTACGTGCGGTGACCGGTCCGCCCACGCCGGCGAACCCGGCCACGAGCGGCCCGAAATCCTCACGGCGGCCAGGCTACCCACGCCCGACCTGCGCGGACACCGACGAAAGTCAGGTGTTCAGCCGCTCTCCTCGGCCCACGTCCGCCAGTCGTCGAGCACTCCGTGCAGGTCCGGAGTGAGCCACCCCGGCGCCGAGCGCCGGAACACACCCGGATCCATCGCACCGGCGCCGTCCGGCACCGCGCCGAGCAGGTTCGGCACCAGATCGGTGAGGTTCGTCCAGTGCACCAGCTCCGGCGTGGCCGGCCACGCGCCGATCACCACACCTGCCGGCACCGCCCGACGGTCCAGCGCCTCCAGGGTCAACGCGGTGTGGTTGAGCGTGCCCAGGCCGGCGCGGGCGACCACCACCGCGGGCGCGCCGAGCGACACCGCCAGGTCGGCCATCGTCCACGGCTCCCCCGACGGACGCAGCCCCATCGGCACCAACAGCCCACCGGCACCCTCGACCAGCACCAGGTCATGCTTGTCGGTCTCGTCGCGGACCGCGTCCACCGCCGTGTACAACTCCAACGGCGGCAGGTCGGCCACCCGGGCGGCGGCCAACGGCGCCAGCGGATCCGGGTAGCTCGCCAACGTACGACCGGTCAACGGCGCGGCCAGCCGGTTCACCGCGTCCACGTCACCCGGCTCACCACCGGCCGTACCGGTCTGACCCGGTTTGACCACCGCCACCCGCAGCCCGGCGGCCTGGGCGGCGGCCGCGATCGCCGCCGTCACCACGGTCTTGCCAACCTCGGTGTCGGTCCCGGTGACCAGCACCACACCCTGCCACGCGCTCACGGTGCCACCTCTGTTCGCGACTGCGGGGCTCGCAAACCCGGCTCACTCCTCGCGCTCACGTGACCACCTCGGTTTCCCTCGCCGGCACGGGCGCACACTCCACGATGACGTCCACGGCCCGCTCGAAGTCCGCCCGGGGGACCCCGGCACTGACGGTGAGTCGCAGTCGGGAACGGCTGTCCGGGGTGGACGGCGGCCGGAAACAGCCCACCGCGACGCCCCGGTCCCGGCAGGCGGCGGCCCAGGCGGTCGCCGCCTGCGGCCCGGGAGCGGTCACCGAGATCACCGCCGCGTCCGGCGCGGACACGACCAACCCGGCCGCGCGCAGCCGGCCGACCGCCAACGCCACCCGCTCGGCCAGGTCGGCGCGCAGGTCGTCACCGGCCCGGGTCAGCCGCAGCGCGGCATGCACCCCGGCGGCGACCGCCGGTGGCAGCGCAGTGTCGAAGATGAACGTCCGGCCGGTCTCGACCAGGTGCCGGACGAACTCGGCCGGGCCGGCGACCACTCCCCCCGCGCCGCCCAGCGCCTTCGACAGGGTGGCGGTGACCACCACGTCCGGTTCGCCGGCCAGCCCGGCCGCGGCGACCGCGCCGGCGCCGGCCGGACCGGTCACGCCGAGCGCGTGCGCGTCGTCGACCAGCAGCAGCGCGCCGTGGCGGCGAGCCACCGCGTGCAGCCGGGCCAACGGGGCGAGGTCACCGTCGACCGAGAAGACCGACTCGGTCACCACCACCGCCGGACGGCCCGGGGCCGCCGCCAGCGCGGCCGCGACCGCCGTCACGTCGGCGTGCGCGGTGACCACGGTCTCCGCGCCGGAGATCCGAGCGCCGTCGATCAGGGACGCGTGGTTGTGCGCGTCGGAGACGAGCAGCGTACGGGGCTGGACGAGGGCCCGCAGCGCGCCCAGGTTGGCCAGGTACCCGGAGGAGAAGACGAGCGATGAGTCGGTGCCCAGCCAGCGCGCCAGCTCGTCCTCCAATGCCTGGTGCGCGTCGGTCGAGCCGCGCACCAGCCGCGACCCGGTGGCCCCCAGCCCGTACGCCGACAGTGCCGCCGCGGCGGCGGCGATGACCTCCGGGTGGGTGGCCAGGCCGAGGTAGTCGTTGCCGGCCAGGTCGGTCATACCGTCGCCGGCGGGACGCGGGTGCAGCCGCCGGGTCAGCCCGGCCTTCGCCCGCAGCTCCGCACGGCGGTCGAGCGCCGCCAGCCAGTCCGCCACCGTCACCCCTTCGCCGCCGTCCGCGCCGGTCACGCCGACACCCGCCGGGCGAAATTACCACCCGCCACCATCGGCCCGACGAATCCCACTCGGTGCGAGGGGCCGACGACCTGCCAGGTCATTCCGGCTGATCGGGGGGCCTTGTAGGGTACGAGCCATGCCAGAGATCCTCGACCAGGCCCGGACCCAGGTCCTGGGTGACGGTGTCGGCCTCGACCAGGCCGGCATCCTCGCTGTGCTCAACCTGCCCGACGAGCACCTGCCCGCCGCCCTGCAACTCGCCCACGACGTGCGGATGCGGTGGTGCGGCCCGGAGGTCGAGGTCGAGGGGATCGTGTCGCTGAAGACCGGCGGCTGCCCGGAGGACTGCCACTTCTGCTCCCAGTCCGGCCTGTTCACCTCGCCGGTGCGCTCGGTCTGGCTGGACATCCCGTCGCTGGTCGAGGCGGCGAAGCAGACCGCGAAGACCGGGGCGACCGAGTTCTGCATCGTGGCCGCGGTGCGCGGCCCGGACGCGCGGCTGATGAAGCAGATGCGCGAGGGCGTCGCCGCCATCAGGGCCGAGGTCGACATCCAGGTCGCCGCGTCGCTGGGCATGCTCTCCCAGGAGCAGGTCGACGACCTGGTCGACATGGGCGTACACCGCTACAACCACAACCTGGAGACCTGCCGGTCGTACTTCCCCAACGTGGTCACCACGCACTCCTGGGAGGAGCGCTGGGAGACGCTGCGGATGGTCCGCGACTCCGGCATGGAGGTGTGCTGCGGCGGCATCCTCGGCCTCGGTGAGACCGTCGAGCAGCGGGCCGAGTTCGCCGCGCAGCTCGCCGAACTGAACCCGCACGAGGTGCCGCTCAACTTCCTCAACCCCCGGCCGGGCACCCCGCTCGGTGACCGCCCGGTGGTCGAGGGCAAGGACGCGCTGCGGGCCATCGCCGCGTTCCGGCTGGCCATGCCGCGGACCATCCTGCGGTACGCGGGTGGTCGGGAGATCACCCTCGGTGACCTGGGCACCCGCGACGGTCTGCTCGGTGGCATCAACGCGGTGATCGTCGGCAACTACCTGACCACGCTGGGTCGGCCGGCGACCGCCGACCTCGACCTGCTCGACGAATTGAAGATGCCGGTCAAGGCGCTCTCTGCCACGCTGTGACCACCATGACGACGACCGAGCTGTGGTGCGACCGGTGCGGCGAGCCGGCGACGGCGGGCACCGCCCATCCGGGTTGCGTGTCCGCCCGCCAGTTGGAGCCGCCCCGGTTCTGCCAGCGGTGCCGCCGCCGGATGAAGGTGCAGGTGCTGCCGGTCGGCTGGTCGGCGGTCTGCGTGGAGCACGGCGAGATCCGGGGCTGAGCCGATGCTGCGAGGGCGGGCGGTGACACTGCGGCCGGCGACGGTCGCCGACGTGCCGGCCCTCGCGGCGATCCGGGCCGACCCGGAGGTACGCCGGTGGTGGCGCGGCGGCACCGACCTCGCCGACTCCGTCCGCGCCGACCTGGACGACGACGACCTGACGTTGTACGCCATCGAGCACGACGGCCGGGTGATCGGCGCGATCCAGTGGTACGCCGAGTCCGACCCGGACTACCGCCACGCGAGCTTGGACATCTTCCTCGATCCGGCGGCGCGCGGTGCCGGGCTCGGCGTGGACGCCATCCGTACGCTGGCCCGGCACCTGATCGACGAGTACGGCCACCACCGTTTCACCATCGATCCGGCGGCGGCGAACAGCGCCGCCATCCGGGCGTACGCCAAGGTGGGTTTCCGTCCGGTGGGGGTGCTGCGCCGCTACGAGCGCGGCGAGGACGGCCGCTGGCACGACGGCCTGTTGATGGACCTGCTCGCCGACGACCTGACCGACTGACGAGATCTTGGACGGTTTCCGTTCGGCGCGAACGCTAACTGTCCAAGATCTGGTGGCGGGAACGCCGGACGGTGACGAGACTCCCGGGAATGTTGCCCGCCGACGACGCCGACGAACTCGACTGGCTCGCCTCCGAGCAGTCGGGTGTCCTGACGACCGCGCAGGTGTCCCGTCTGCTCAGCGAAGGCACGGTGTGGGGTCGGATCCGCTCCGGACGGTGGCGATCGATCTGTCGAGGAATCGTGTTGACCGGCACCGGTTGCCCGCTCCGGACCTGAGGGAGCATCGGGTCGACGCGGCGGGTCGGAACCGCTGGCGGGACGCGTACTCGCGCCAGTGACGGGTGCAGGTGGAGATCGACGGCGCGCACAAGATGGACGCCCGGCAGTGGGCGGACGACATGCGCCGGCAGAACGACGTCTGGGCCGGCGGCGACCGGATTCTGCGCTTTCCCGTCTGGCTGGTCCGCGCCCGCCCCGGCGAAGTCGCCGAGACGGTCCGCTGCGCTCTCATAGCCGCAGGCTGGACCTCGACCGCACCCCGTCGACGCCCGGCCCAAAAATGAATCTTGGACAGTTTCCGTCCGCGCGGAACGGAAACTGTCCAAGATCTCGAACGCGGGTGCGGGTCAGGCCACCGTGCAGGCGGCGTTGTTGACGGTGAAGGCCGTCGGCTTCGGGTTGCTGCCGCTGTGGTTGCCGTTGAAGCCGAAGCTCACCGACGCCCCCGGCGCGATCGTGCCGTTGTAGGACAGGCTGGTGGCGGTGACCGCCGCGCCGGTCTGGCTGACAGTCGCCGACCAGCCCTGGCTGACGGTCTGCCCGCCGGGGAAGCTGAATCGCAGCGTCCACCCGTTGATCGCGCTGGTGCCGGTGTTGGTGATCGTCACCGTGGCGGTGAAGCCGGTGCTCCAGTCGTTCGTGGCGTACCCCACCGAGCAGGTGCCGCCGACCGGCGGGGGCGCGGTGGTCACCGCGACCGGCGCGGACGCCGCGGAGGTGTTGCCGGCCGCGTCCACGGCCACCACGTAGAACTGGTACGCCGTCGAGGCGGTCAAGCCGGTCACCGCCTGGGTGGTGCCGGTCGGCGAGGCCACCAGCACGTCGGTCGCACCGGCCTCGCGGTAGACCCGGTAACCGGTGACGCCGACGTTGTCGGTCGACGGGGTCCAGGCCAGGGTGAGCCCGGTGGCGGTGACGGCCGAGGCGACCGGGGTGCCGGGGGTGCTCGGCGGGGTGGTGTCGGCGGTGCCGGCCGGTGGCGTGGTCACGGTGAGCTTCGGCGAGGCCGCCGACTCGTTGCCCGCGCCGTCGCGCGCCACGATGGTGTACTCGAACGTCCGCTCCGGCAGCAGCGTGGTGATGGTGATCGAGTTCTCGGTGACCCGCCGGGTCGCCACCACGTCGTTACCGACCATGAACTCGCGGACGTCGTAGCCGGCGAGGCCGCTGCCGCCGCTGTCCGTCGACGGCGCCCAGGTCAGGGTGACCGTGCGGGGGCCGAGGTTGGACGCCACCGGGGTACCGGGGACGGTCGGCTTGGTGGTGTCCGGTACGACCGGGCCCGGCTCCTCGCCCCAGACACGGGTGCTGCCGGCGTAGAGCGGCACCTTGCGGTTGGGCCCGGCGGTGGCCTGGTACGACGGGTCGTTGGTCGGATCCCAGGTGCCGCCCTCCGGCACACCGATCTTGAACTGGACCTCCATCCGGTGCTGCGACTGGCCCGCCGGAGCGATGGTGTACCCGGTGCAGTCCACCTCGACGTACCAGATGTCACCGCTGAACTGCTTGGCGGTGGTCGGGGACGGGCAGCCCTGGGTGTAGCCGGCGGTGACCTGCACCGCGCCGGTGCCGTCGGGCCGGAAGTAGTACCGGAACGTGCCGTTGGTCAGGGCGCGGGCCGGGAACGCCGACTTGTTGTAGACCATCACCTTGAGCCCGGTGGCTCGCGGCTCGGCCTGCGTCACCGTGGTCTCCACGGTCAGCTCGTCGATGTCCGGCGTCTCGGCGACCGGGAAGTTCGCCAGCGGGGTGCCGCCGTACTCGGAGGTCAGCCGGACCAGCGCGGACGTGAAGCCGGCGTTGTAGTCGGTGGCCACCTCGTTCATCACGTAGTCCGACCGGCTGTCGCTGTACGCGTCGTTGGCCGCGGACGGGCCGCCGACCAGCGCGCCGTAGAGGGTGTGCCGGGTCTCGACGGGCACGGTCTGGCTGTCCCACCAGGAGCCGTGCGCGGTGCGGTGGTGCGGGTTGCGCGGCGAGTTGGCGCCGAACCCGATGACGTAGCTGGAGTTGCGCGGGTTGTCGCCGAGCGCGTAGTTGATCTGCCGGACGGCGAAGTCGTGGTAGCGCGCCTTGCGGGTCGTGTCGGTGGTCTTGTCGCTGTAGACCAGGGCGGCGAACGAGGTGTTGGCCGCGTAGCGCAACGCGCCCCACGAGTCGAGCACCGCCATCCCGCCCGGCGAGTACGGCACCCGCTGCCCGTTAACTCCCACGGTCCAGTAGTCGAGCCACCGGTTGGCGTCGTCGACGTACTTCTGCTTGCCGGTCAGGTTGGCCAGCAGCACGTACGCGCCGAACTGCTTGTTGTCCCAGGCGATGGTCCACTTGTAGGAGCGGGTGGTGGACTGGTTCTCGGTGCCGAGCTTGTCGTACTCGCTCTCGGCCTTGGTCAGGTAGCTGGCCTCGCCGGTGGCCCGGTGCAGCCAGATCGCGGCCCAGACCAGCTCGTCCTGCCAGCCGCTCCACGAGCGGTAAAAGCTCGTCGCGTCGGTGATGCACTCGTGGTAGGACTTCCGCACGGTGTCGGCGAACGTGTAGAGCTGCCGGGCGTGGCCCAGCAGCTTGTCGGCGTAGGTCGCGTCGGTGGGCCGGAACACCATCGAGGAGGCGGCCATCGCGGCCGCCGTCTCCCCCGCCAGGTCCGCGCCGCCACAGCTCGCATCGATCTTGTACGCGGGCCGCGCCATCGGCATCACCTCGGCCGGACCCCACCACTTGTGGTCGTCGTCGCCCTTGCCGACCTGTCCGTAGAGGACGTTGGCCGACGGGTGCGCCTTGATGAAGTAGTCGTTGACGAAGCGCAGGTTGTTGAGCAGGTGCGGCAGTTGCCCGGAGGCGGTGTAGCCGCCGCGGTACTCCACCGCGCCCCAGGCGAGCATGGTGGCGCTGAACGCCATCGGGAAGCCGAACTTCACGTGGTCGCCGGCGTCGTACCAGCCGCCGGTGAGGTCCAGTCCCGCGTCGGCGCCGTCGGTGAGCGCGCTGTCGCCGCGCCAGGAGACCCGGTTCCAATCGGGCAGTCGACCGGACTGCTGCGCCTCGTAGAAGAGCAGCGACTTCTGCAACGCCTCGGCGTAGTTGAAGCTCGCCGGAGCGGCGGACGCGGTTGCGGCCAGCGGGGCGGCGACCGCGAGGGACAGCCCGGTGAGCAGGGCGATGCCGGCGGCCAGCAGTTGCCGCGGCCAGGGCTGGTCGACGACCGGCGACCGGCCGCCGTGGCCGGGAACCGGCCGGGTCAGATGGCGCATGGCGGGCTCCTGTTCCAGGCGCCGCCGGTGGTCGCACCGACGCGGGACGGCGTTGGGGCGGCGCGGCCACCGGCGACAGCGGGGTGGCGGTGTGACCAGGGGCAGCCGTGGAAGCGCTCCCATGGATAATCGACAATGTAATGGGCGCACCGTCACTTGGGAAGCCCGCCAATGCCGCCAGCGCCGCAACGCTGGCACGAGCGTACTCGCGGGTAACTCCATCGAGGGCATCGCACCATCGATTGATCTCAATACAAAGGTGGCCGTCTTCGCAGTTCAGAGGCTCGCCGCTCAGACAGCCGTCGGGGCCGACGACGCCGACGGCGTCCAGCCAGACAAACGTACTGTTGCTGACCCACTACTGTCCGCGAGACAGTACGGATCACCAGCGGTGCCATCGACGCCGCCGCTCCCCGGTCGACCCTGAGGAGAACGCGATGGCACGACGACTCGCCGAGGGCACCGCCTGGTCCGACGTCCTCACCCGCGCGGTGACCGCCACGCCAGAGGCGTTCGGCGCCGCCGTGGACGGCGTCACCACCCTGCACAACCTGGTCGACGGAGAATGGCGGGCCGTCGGCCGTCCCACACCCGCCCGCACCCCGGTGGACAACACCGTCGTGATCAACCTGCCCCGGATCGACGCCGACACGGCCAGCGCCGCCGTCGCGCACGCCGCCGCCGCGCACCGGGACTGGGCGCAGACCCCGCTCGCCGAGCGCAAGGCCCGGGTCGCCGACGCCCTGGACGCCCTGGACGCCCACCGTGACCTGCTCGCGCTGCTGCTCGTCTGGGAGATCGGTAAGCCGTGGCGGCTGGCCTGCGCCGACGTGGACCGCGCGCTCGACGGCGTCCGCTGGTACGCCGGCGAGATCGACCGGATGCTCGCCGACGGCCGCGAGCCGCTGCCGGGCCCGGTCAGCAACATCGCGTCGTGGAACTACCCGATGAGCGTCCTCGTGCACGCCGAACTGGTCCAACTGCTGGCCGGCAACGCGGTCATCGCCAAGACCCCGTCTCAGGGTGGCGCCGTCTGCCTGACCGTCGCGCACGCGCTGATGCGCCGCGCCGGGCTGCCCGCCACCCTCGTTTCCGGCGGCGGCGAGGAACTGTCCGAAGTGCTGGTCCGGGCACCCGAGATCGGCGCGGTGGCGTTCGTCGGCGGACGCTCCAACGGCGGCAAGGTGGCCGCCGCGCTGCTCGACAGCGACAAGCGGCACTTCATCGAGCAGGAGGGCCTCAACGCCTGGGGCATCTGGAACTTCTCCCAGTGGGACCTACTCGCCACGCACCTGAAGAAAGGCTTCGAGTACGGCAAGCAGCGCTGCACCGCGTACCCCCGGTTCGTCGTGCAACGTGACCTGGTCGACGAGTTCCTCGACATGTACCTGCCCGTCGTGCGCAGCGTCCGCTTCGGCCACCCGCTCGCCGTCGACGACACCTGGACCGCCGGCGACCCGCTGCCCGAGCTGGACTTCGGGCCGCTGATCAGCGCCGCGAAGGCCGACGAGCTGCACCGCAAGGTCGACGAGGCGGCCCGTGGCGGCGCGGTGCCGCTGCACCGCGGCAAGCTGACCGGCGCCCCGTTCCTGCCCGGACAGGACACCTCGGCGTACGTGGCGCCGTCGGTGCTGCTCGCACCGCCCGGCCGGTCCCGGCTGATGCACGCCGAACCGTTCGGGCCGGTCGACACGATCGTCGTGGTGGACACCACCGACGAACTGCTGGCCGCCATGAACGCCTCCAACGGCGCGCTGGTCGCGTCCCTGGCCTGCGACGACGAGGAGGTGGCCGGCAAGCTCGCGGTGGACCTGCAGGCGTTCAAGGTGGGCATCAACAAGCCGCGCTCGCGGGGTGACCGCGACGAGGCGTTCGGCGGCCGGGGCGCCTCGTGGAAGGGCGCGTTCGTCGGCGGCGACCTGCTGGTGCAGGCCGTCACCGTCGGCGGCGACGACCGGCTCTACGGCAACTTCCCCGACTACAACAGCTACCCCGCCACCTGATCGACACCCCCGGTCCCCGCCACGGTGGCGGGGACCGGGGAACGGCGTACGGCCCTACCTACGCGCCGGACGACAGGGCGGTGTTCGTCCGACCGACCGGGACCGGGGAGGCGAGCGGGACGGTGAGAGTGAGCAGAGGCCCGTCGCGCTCCGTCAAGCTGGGCCGGTCGAGCCGGCGCAGCGTCCGCAGCATCGGGGTGTTCTCGGCCTGGACGTGCAGCACCAGCGCCGCGTACCCGGCGGCGTCGGCGTGCCGGGCCAGCCGGCGCAGCAACGCCGAGCCGAGCCCACGCCGCTGCCAGTCGTCGCGTACCAGCAGCGCCACCTCGGCCTCGTCGCCCTCGCCGAGCAGGTTCGCCATCGCCACCACCGACTCCGCGGCACCGTCGGGGCCGGTGGCCGTGGCGACCAGCGTCAACCCTCGGGGCGGCTCCAGCAGTCGCCGCAGCCGAGCCTGCTGCGGCAACGCCGCCCCGCCCAAGTAGCGCCGGTGCCGGCTGCGCGGAGAGCACGCCTCGTGCAGCTCCAGCACACCCGACAGGTCGTCCACGCACGCCGGCCGCACGGCCACCTCGGCACCGTCGGGCAGCACCAGGGTGACCTGCTCGGCGGCCCGGCGCGCCACGGTGGCGGCCAGCTCGACCAGGGCCTGCGCCCGGGCGTACTCCGCCGGGGTGAAGGCGGGCGCGGCCCGGCGCAGCGCGAACGAGCCGCCCGCCGGGTCGGCCAACAGCATGCTGGTGCCGGTGATGCCCCGGTCGAAGCCGGTCGACGCGGGCCGCCAGCTGACCGAGTCGGTGCCGAGCAGCGTCCGAAGCGCCTCGCCCGTCGCGTCCGGGTCACGGACCAGTCGGTTGGCCAGCCCGAGCACCCGGGTGGGCTGGTCGGCCAGGCCGCGCGCCTCGCTGCGCGCCACCCAGCAGTCCCGTCCACGCCCGCGCTCGACGGCGGCGATCAGCTCGGTCTCGTCGAGCGCGTCCGGCGCGTCGACCAGGAAATCGTCCACCGCGCCCTGCTCGGTGGGCTGCACCTGCACGGTGAGGATGTTGACCCCGCGCAGCGCGAGGCTCGCCGTGAGGACCGACAGGTAACCCGGCCGGTCGTCCACCGTTGCTCGGATCCGCCACAACGTCATGGTTGGCTCCCTTCCCCACCCAAGAGCCTCGCCCCCGGCTGTTGCCGGCCGGTTGCTCACCGGTGTCGGCCCGGGAACTCCTCGTGCAGGTCAGGGACCGGCGTTCACCGGGGGCGCGCCGACCAGGTCCAGTCGGTCACCGAGGATCACCGCGCTGGCCCGGACGAGCTGGCTGAGCCGGTCCACCTCGGTGCTGTGGAACCCGGCGGCGCAGAGCGTCTCGCTGTGCTCGCGGGCCACCACCAGCACCAGGCCGGCCCGACCGAACGGCACTATCGCGTGGTGGGTGCCGTCGGGGGTGGTCATCGACCGGCCGCGCAGCGGGGTCACCTCCGGCAACCGCGGCGGTACGGGAGCACGCCAGCTGGCGTGCCCGACGGTGGCGCCACCACCTCCGTTGCGGGACGCCCAGTCCACCGGGACCACCGCGGCGACGGCCCAGTCGGCCGCCAGCAGCCCGGGTACCGCGTCGACCAGGGTGGCCAGCCCGTCGGCCGGGTTCGCCGCGACCTGGGCCAGCAGCTCCGCGTCCTGACCGGTGGTGGTGGGCGCGCCGATCGCCCGCCACACGCCGTCGACCCGCACACCGGGGATCGCCGCGAGACCGGCCAGCAGCCGCTCGACCCGGGCCGCACCCGGCCAGACCACCGTGAAGTCGTCCACCGCGCGCCCGCCGAGCCGCTCCAGGACCACCACCTGCACGATGTCTGCGCCGGACACGCCCAGCGTGCGAGCCACCTGGCCGAGGGTGCCCGGACGGTCCGGCAGGGTGACCCGAACTCGCAGCAACATGTCTGTCCCTCCGCTCGGCGGGCCGGCGACGGCCGGCAGGCTGGTCCCAGCCTGGTCCTTGACCATTTCGTCCCTGTTGCAGAGGCATGTCCCGAGAGGAAAATCCGACCTTGACAACGTGAACAGGCTGCCATCAACTAGTCGGATGACCGATCCGGCCGCCGACGCGCTGCGGCCGGACCCGGTTACGGCCTCCCCCGCCGGCGTCGACCTCGATCGGCTCGCCGGCTATCTGACGCGGCACCGGCCCGGGCTGGCCGTGGGGCCACTGCGGGCCGAGCTGATCGCCGGCGGCAAGTCCAACCTCACCTACCTGCTGCGCCTCGGCGACCGGGAGGTCGTGCTGCGCCGGCCACCGTTGGGGCACGTGCTGGCGACCGCGCACGACATGGCCCGCGAGTTCCGGGTCATCTCGGCCCTGGCGCCGACCGAGGTGCCGGTCCCGGACGCGCTGCTGCTCTGCGCCGACCCGGAGGTGATCGGCGCCCCGTTCTACCTGATGGAACGGGCACCCGGGGAGGTGTTCCGCACCCGCGCGCAGACCGACCCGCTGGGCGACGAGCGTCGCCGCGCCCTCGCCCTGGCGATGATGGACACCCTCGCCGCCCTGCACACCGTCGACCCGGCGGCGGTCGGGCTGAGCGACTTCGGCCGCCCCGAGGGCTACCTCGCCCGGCAGGTACGCCGCTGGGCCGGGCAGCTCGACCGCTCCCGCAGCCGCCCGCTGCCCGGCATCGACGAGCTGCGCGACCTGCTCGCCGCGACCGCGCCGGAGGGGGCGAACGCCGGCCGGATCGTGCACGGCGACTACCGGCTCGACAACCTCCTCGCCTCGGCCGACCCGGTGGCCGTGCACGCGGTGCTCGACTGGGAGATGGCCACCCTCGGCGACCCCCTCGCCGATCTGGGGCTGCTCCTGACGTACTGGGACGTGCTGGGTGGCAGCGAGACGGCCGCCGGCAACCCGGTCGCCGACGGTCTCGGCCCGCGCGCCGGCTTCCCCACCGGCACCGAGCTGATCGACCGGTACGCCGGGCGCAGCGACGTCGACGTCGGGCCGCTGCACTGGCACGTGGCGCTCGGCTGTTTCAAGCTCGCGGTCATCTGCGAGGGCATCCACTACCGCCACACCCTGGGGCAGACCCTCGGTGCGGGCTTCGACCGGATCGGCGACATGGTGGCACCGCTGGTCGCGCACGGTCTGACCGCCGCCAGGGAGCGGTGATGGACTTCGCGTACGACACCCGGACCGAGGAGCTGCGCGACGAGCTGACCCGGTTCCTGACCGAGCACGTCTACCCGGCCGAGCCGGTGCACGCCGAGCAGGTCGCCGCCGGCGACCCGTGGTCGCGTACCCCGGTGCTGGCCGAGCTGAAGGCGGAGGCCCGCAAGCGCGGCCTGTGGAACCTCTTCCTGCCCGACCCGCGCTACGGCGCCGGCCTCACCAACCTGCAGTACGCCCCGCTCGCCGAGTTGACCGGGCGCAGCCCGCACCTGGCGCCGGAGGCCGTCAACTGCGCCGCACCGGACACCGGCAACATGGAGCTGCTGGCCGAGTTCGGGTCGGACGCGCAGCGGGAGCGCTGGCTCCTGCCGCTGCTGGAGGGCGAGATCCGCTCCGCGTTCTGCATGACCGAACCGGACGTGGCCTCCTCCGACGCCACCAACATCGCCACCAGCATCACCCGCGACGGCGACGAGTACGTCATCAACGGGCGCAAGTGGTGGTCGTCCGGCGCGATGGACCCGCGCTGCGAGATCTTCATCGTGATGGGTAAGACCGACCCGGCCGCCGACCGGCACCGCCAGCAGAGCATGGTGCTGGTCCCCCGCGACACCCCGGGGGTGAACGTCCGTCGGGGCATGACCGTCTTCGGCTACACCGACGGGTCGCACGGCGGGCACGCCGAGATCGACTTCACCGACGTGCGGGTGCCGGCGGAGAACCTGATCGGCGCCGAGGGCGGCGGGTTCGCCATCGCCCAGGCCCGGCTGGGTCCGGGCCGCATCCACCACTGCATGCGATTGATCGGAATGGCTGAGCGGGCATTGGAACTGCTCTGCAAGCGGGCGCTCGGCCGGATCGCGTTCGGCCGGCCGCTCGCCGAGCAGGGCGTGGTCCGGGAGTGGATCGCCGAGTCCCGGGTGCGCATCGAGCAGGCCCGGTTGCTGGTGCTCAAGACGGCCTGGCTGATGGACACCGTCGGCAACAAGGGCGCGCACACCGAGATCCAGGCCATCAAGATCGGCACGCCGGCGATGGCGGAGTGGGTGATCGACAAGGCCATCCAGGGGTACGGCGGCGCGGGCGTCAGCCAGGACACTCCACTCGCCGCCCTCTGGGCGCAGACCCGCACCCTGCGCCTCGCCGACGGCCCCGACGAGGTCCACCGCAACTCACTCGCCAAGCGAGAACTCCGCCGCTGGACCCCACCCCCGGCCTGACCCCCACCCCCACCCCCACCCGGCCCGCACGCCCCCACCCCACGCCGCACCCACACGCCCCCACCCACACGCCCCCACCTCGCGCCCCCACCTCGCGCCGCACGCCTGCCCCCGACCTTCAAGATCACGCTCGATCCTGGATGTAGTGGTGTCCGGTCGACGGGAGGCCACTCGATCCAGGATCGAGCGCGATCTTGCCCGCACCCCCGCGTCGATCATGAGGTTGGCGAGACGGAATGCCCGGGATGCCCCCGTCAACCTCATGATCGACACGGGTCAGGGCGAGGGGTGGGGGGTGGGGGGTGGGGGGTGAGGCGGAGGGTCGCTGCTCGCTGGGCGTGTAAGGTGTGAGGTGGACGGCGGGGAGCTCCTCGACCCGCAACAGG
>NZ_JBFAHZ010000069.1:0-25086 GCF_040654415.1 Micromonospora sp. NPDC050695 | reverse complement strand
ACCCGACATCACCGAAGCCACCCGCTGGGCAGCCCGCAACATGACCAGGCCATTCACCATCCTCGGCCTCACATCGTGATCATGAAACGGCCGTGATGATTTAGGTCACCGATAATGGGATGTCGAGGCCCGGATCGTTGTGGCAGCATCAATCCCGCAACGGACCGTGATATGCCGATCGAATCCTTTCTGTCCGGTCGGGATCTGGCGGCCGCCGGTCGCTTCGTCGACAAATTTGTCAGAGTCGACACAGTTATCAGAGAAGATTGGCTCACGCATGGGCAAGAACAAGCCGCGCAAGATCGTGCTGGCGTTCTCCGGAGGGCTCGACACCTCGGTCATCCTCAAGTGGCTGCAGATGGAGTACGACGCCGAGATCGTCACCTTCACCGCGGACCTCGGCCAGGGTGAAGAGGTCGAGATCGCTCGGCAGCGAGCCCTGGCCCTCGGGGTCAAGCCGGAGAACATCTACATCGAGGACCTCCGCGACGAACTGGTCCGCGACTTCGCCTTCCCGATGTACCGGGCGAACGCCGCCTACGAGGGCTACTACCTGATGGGCACCCCGATCGCCCGGCCGCTCGTGGCGAAGCGGCAGATCGAGATTGCCCGGGAGGTCGGCGCCGACGCAGTGGCCCACGGTGCGACCGGCAAGGGCAACGACCAGCTGCGCTTCGAGCTCGGCTACTACGCCCTCGCGCCGGACATTCAGGTGGTCGCGCCGTGGCGGGAGTGGGGCATGGCCGGGAGAGCCGACCTGATCGCGTTCGCCGACCGGCACGGTATCGAGGTCGCGAAGGACAAGCGCGGCGAGGCACCGTACTCCGCCGACGCGAACATGCTGCACATCTCCTGCGAGGGCAAGACCCTAGAGGATCCCTGGCTCACCCCCGACGACGACGCGTGGGTGCGGGTTACTTCGCCGGAGGACGCCCCCGACGAGCCGACCACGATCGAGGTGGAGTTCGCCCAGGGTGACCCGGTCGCGATCGACGGAGAGAAGCTGGACCCGGTGACGCTGCTCACCCGGCTCAACGAGCTCGGCGCGGCGAACGGCATCGGCCGCATCGACATCGTCGACACCCGGTACGTCGGCATCAAGTGCCGTGGCCTGTTCGAGAACCCCGGCGGCACGATCTGGCAGGTCGCCCACCGCGCCGTGGAGTCGATCACGCTGGACCGGGGCGAGTCGCACCTCAAGGACGAGCTGATGCCGCGCTACGCGGAGCTGGTCTACAACGGCTACTGGTTCGCCCCCGAGCGCGAGATGCTGCAGGCGCTCGTCGATAAGAGCCAGGAGAGGGTCGACGGGGTGGTGCGGCTCAAGCTCTACAAGGGCAACGTCATCGTCGAGGGGCGCCGCAGCCCGAACTCGCTCTACAATCAGGACCTGGTCAGCTTCGAGGCTGGCGGTGACTACCGCCAGCACGACGCCACGGGTTTCATCAACATCAGTTCCCTGCGGCTGCGCCGGCTCGGCGAGGTACGCGGCGGCGCCCGATGATGGCCGTGACCAAGCGCCAACTATTGACGATCGACGATCTGACGGCGTACGAGATCCTGACGATCGTCGAGGTCGCCGACGCCTTGGAGAATCAGGCCCGCGACATCGGATATCTGCCGCCGCTGCTGCGCGGAAAATGCCTCGGAATGATTTTCGACGAGACGTCGCTGCGGACCCGGACCGCATTCGAACGCGCGATGGGTGATCTCGGCGGTCAGGCAATTCATTACAACGGGGCCGAGGCGCGTGTCGGACAGCACGCGAAGAAGACCGAGCACCTGCCCGATTTCGTGAACGTCGCGGGCCGTTTCAATGACGTCCTGCTGAGCCGGATCTACGACTTCGACACCCAGGAACGGATCTGTGAATTGTCACCGGTGCCGTTCATCAACGGTATGTGCGACAAGCACCACCCGACCCAGGCCCTGTGCGATCTGCTGACCGTGAAGCGGCACTTCGGACGGCTGGAGGGGATCTCCGTCGTGTTCGTCGGCGACGGGACGAACATCGCCCTCTCGCTCGCGCAGTCCGCCGCGAAGGTCGGGATGCGCTTCACCTGTGCCACGCCGGCCGAGTTCGCGCTGCCGGTGGAGCAGACCGCACGCCTGGCCGGCTTCACCGCCACGACCGACGCGCGGACCGCCATGGCCGGGGCCCACGTAGTGGTCGCCGACGCGTGGATCCCGATGAACAAGGCGCACGAGGCCGAGGAACGCCGGGCGGTCCTGGCGCCGTACCGGGTGACGCCGGATCTCATGGCGCTGGCCCGGCCGGAGGCGATCTTCCTGCACAACCTTCCCGCGTACCGGGGTGACGAGGTCGTGCCGGAGGTGATCGACGGACCGCAGTCGATGATCTACCCCGAGGCGGTCGCCCGGCTCCATGTCGCCCGGGCGCTGCTGCTCTCGTTGCTGCACCCAGACTGGTTCGGGATCGTGGCGGCGGCCGAGGCCGGTCCCGGGACCCTCGCCCGCCTGCTGTCCGAGCTGACAGAGCTTCCGGGTATGAAGGTGTCCGCATGACCACTGAGGCCAGGGCTGCCGCCGTACGCAGCATGGCGGCGATCGGTGCCAGTGCCCACTACGACGGCCGGCTCGCCCGATACGACGTACTCGTCTCCCGGGCCCACGTCACGATGCTGCTCCGGCAGGGCATCGTCGAGTCCGAGATCGGCACCACGCTGCTGGCGACCCTCACCGAACTGGACGACCTGCTCCGGGCGGGCGGCAGTCCGCTCGACCCTGGCGCCGAGGACGTCCACACGGCGGTCGAGGAGTACCTGGAGGCGCGGATCGGCCCCGGCGCGGGTTGGCTGGGGACCGCCCGCGCCCGCAACGATCTCGCCGTCACCGCGCTGCGGCTCTGGCTGCGCGACCGGACGACCGAGCTCGGCGCGAAGATCCTCGCGGTGGTGGACGCGCTTGTCACGCAGGCCGAGCGGCACGCCGCGACCGTCATGCCGGGCTTCTCGCACCTGCAGGTCGCCCAGCCGCTGACGTTCGGCCACGTGTGCCTGGCGTACGCCGCGGCCTTGCTGCGCGACGCGGAGCGGATGCTCACCGCCCGCGCCGCGCAGGACGAGTGCCCGCTGGGTTCCGCGGCCCTGGCCGGCACCGGCTTCCCGATCGACCGGAAGGCGGTGGCGGAGGCACTCGGGTTCCGATCCCCGACGTTGAACTCGCTGGACAGCGTCGGCGACCGGGGGTTCGCCCTCGACTTCCTGAACGCCGGCTCCTGTCTGGCGCTGGACCTGTCCCGGCTCGGCGCGGAGCTGGTCTTCTGGTCGTCGCAGCCGGTCGGGCTGGTCCGCCTCCCCGACGAGCTGGTGACCAGCTCGTCGGCGCTGCCGCACAAGCGCAACCCCGACGCGGCCGAGTTGCTGCGCGGCAAGAGCGGCCGGGTCCTCGGCAACCAGCACACCCTGCAGACAGTGGTCAAGGGACTGCCGCTGAGCTACTTCCGGGACCTGCAGGAGGACAAGGAGCCGCTGTTCGACAGCGCCGACACCCTGGCGACGGCGCTGGACACGGCGCTCGCGCTGGTCACGCTGCTGGAACCGGACGCCGCGGCGATGCGCCGGGCCGTCGACGTCGCCTTCCTCACCTCCAGCGACCTCGCCGACTGGCTGACCCGCGAGCGCGGCGTCCCCTTCCGCGAAGCCCATCACCTGGTCGCGGCGCTGGTCCGCCTGGCCACGCAACGGGGAACCACGCTCACCGGGCTCTCACCCGAGGACCGGCTCGGCGTCGACCCGCGGCTGGCGGGCGACTGGCCCGACCTCTCCGTGGAGGCCTCGGTCGCCGCCCGCGACAGCCCGGGCGGTACCGCGCCGAAGCGGGTCGCCGAGGCTGCGGCCGCGCTGCGCTCCCGCCGGGCCGAACTCGCCCAGCGCATCGACGAACACTGCGTCATCGTGTACGAAGGAGAGACCGGGAAGTGACCACGAACGATCTGGCGGCCAGCCGGGAGCAGTACCGTACGGCCGGCTACACCGTGCTGACAGGCCTCTATACCGCGGACGAGATCGAGGGCTTCCGGCAGGAGTGCGCCCGGCTCTGGACCCTCGACGGGCTCGACGACGACCTGAACCTGCGTACGGAGTTCCGGCGCGGTCCCGACGGCAGATACATCTTCGACCGTCTCGACCCGGTCCTCGACATCTCGCCGGCGCTGAGCCGCGCGGCGACGCACCCGGCGCTGCTCGGGGCGCTTCAGGCCGTCCTCGGCGGCGCCGCCAAGCTGGTGAAGTGCAAGCTCATCCGCAAGGAACCGGGCACGAACGGCTACGCCGCACACCAGGATTTCCTGTATTGGCGCTGGCTCGACAAGCACCCGGAGACGCTGTTCACGGTGGCCATCAACCTCTATCCGAGCGACGAGCGCTCCGGCGGGATCGGATTCTACCGCGGTGCCCACCACGAACTGATCCCCGGGCCCGGCGGCGACACCGAGGCTGACTGCGACCCGGCCCGGCTCGACCCGTCCACCGTCGAGGTCCCCGCGCTGGACGCCGGCGACGTCCTGGTCTTCCACTCGCTGGCCCCGCACTTCAGCAGCCGCAACGACAACGACCGCCCGCGGACCATCCTGCTGCCGAGCTACTGCGTGACCGACGAGTCCGGGCTCTACGACAAGTACTACAAGCGCGAGATCGTACGGCGCTGCGAGGAGTTGGTCGGCTTCGAGCGGTACTTCGCGCGCAGCGAGGCGTTCTGACATGCATGTCCTGTTGCTCCACCCCGTGGCAACGTGGTCGCTCGGCCGCGTCGCCGCAGTGTGCGGCCGCGAAGGCTGGCCGCTGACGATCGTGACGATCGAGAGCTCGACCGTCGCCGACACGACGCCGGTGCACGAGTGGATCAGAGTGCCTGCCTTGTCCGATTCCCCCGAGGTGCTGCTGGCGCAGATGGGGGACCGGCAGTTCGGCGCGGTCGCCGCCGGCAACGAGTTCGCGGTGATCGCGGCCGACGTGCTGGCTCGGGAGTTGGGCGTTCCGCACAACGACGTGGCCGGGATCCGCGCCTCCCGCAACAAGTCACTCATGCGGGAGATGTTCGCCCGGCAGGGCGTGCCGCAGCCGGCCACTGTCGCCCGGCTCGCCTCGCCGGCCGAGAGCGCCGGGCTGGACTGGTCTTCGGTGACCTTCCCGGTGATCGTGAAGCCGGTCGACATGGCCATGAGCCTGTTCGTCCGCAAGTGCGACTCTCGGGAGGAGGTCGACGAGACGCTGACGCGGATGGCGGCCTTCACGACGTCGCGGCTGACGAACTACGAGTTCACTGCGGGCGCGCTCGTCGAGGAGTTCGTGGACGGGCCCGAGTTCAGCCTCGAATGTGTCGTGCAGGACGGCCGAGTGGTGACGCATGCGCTCACCCGCAAGTTCGTGTCCGCGCTGCCGGCCTGCTACGAGATCGGTCACCGGTCCGGCACCGAGATCCCGCAGCGGCACCGGGACCCGCTGCTGGGGGCGGCCGAGCGCATCGCCGCAGGCTGGGGTATGCCGCAGGGGGTGATGCACGTGGAGCTGAAGATGACCGACGAGCGGCTGGCCGTCATCGAGGCCGCCGCCCGGCCGGCCGGCGGGCACGTGCCGGAGATCGTCGAGCTGCAGCACGGGCTGTCGCTGGAGGAGGCCTACCTGTTCGCCCGCGCCGGCCGGCCGTGGAAGGGCACGCCGGCGCAACCGGCCGGGACATGGCACGGGATCCGCTTCCACTTCGACGAGCGCACCGCCGTGCCGCGCCCGGACAGCGTCGAGGTCGTCCGGGTCACCGAGGACGCGGAGGGCGTCGTACCCGGCGCGGAGCCGTTCTCGGTCAACCGCCGCACCGGCTACTCGGTGCTGCGCGGCTCGTCGCTGGATGAGCTGGACGGATACCTCGGTGCCCAATGAGCCCCGGGTCGTCGTCGTGGGCGGCGGCCCCGGCCTGTGCGACCGCCTCCGACAGGCGAGGGCGCAGATCACGCTGGTCGACACCCCGGCCGGGCACGACCCGGCACTGCTCCGCATCGCCCGCCGTACCATCCTGACCGGGTACGACGACCCGGCGCTGATCCCGGCACTGGCGGCGATCCACCGCGACGACCCGTTCACCGCCGTGTTGTCGTTGACCGAGCCGGGGCTGCTGCCCGCGGCCCGGATCGCGGCGGCCCTCGGGATCGAGGCCGTACCGCCGGAGGTCGTCGGCCGTACGCGCGACAAGCTCGCCATGCGCCACCGGCTGCGGGAGGCGGGCTTCTCGGACGCCCCCGCGACGGTCGTGGCCGACGCCGCCGCCGTCCGCGCGTTCGGCGACGAGCACGGCTACCCGGTGATCGTGAAGCCGCGGCATGGGCAGGGCAGCGAGAACGTGGCGTGCTTCCGGGGCCCCGGCGACATCGTCATGCCGCCCCCCGGTGCCGACGACTACCTCGCCGAGCCGTACTTCGCCGGCCCGGAGTACTCGGTCGAGGCGTTCAGCCACGCCGGCGAGCACCGCATCGTCGCGATCACCGGCAAGCTCACCCAGGACGACGACCCCGACAACCCGTTCGTCGAGATCGGCCACGTGGTTCCGGCGCCGCTCCCGGCGGCGGCCGCGGCGACGATCGAGGCGTACGTGAGCGCGTTCCTCGACACCATGGGGATCGCCGACGGCTGCACCCACACCGAGGTACGCCTGACCCCGACCGGACCGCAGGTCATCGAGACGCACACGCGCGTCGGCGGCGATTCGATCCCCACGCTCGTCCGGCAGGCCACCGGCCACGACCTGCTCGACATGCTGGTGGACTGGACGCTGCGCCGGTCCGGGCCGGGCGAGCCCTCGCCGGGGGCACCCGGTGCCGCCGCGATCCGCTACTTCACGCCGCCTCCCGGCCGGGTTACCGCAGTCCACGGGCTGCAACGCCGCCAAGGGTTGCCGGGCGTCCTGAAGGTGCACCTGCCCCTGCGGCCCGGCGACACAATCCCGGCCGTCAAGGACTCCCGGAGCCGGGCCGGATACGTGATCGCGGTAGCCCCGGACACCGACCGGGCCGTTGCCCTATGCCGAAAGGTCATCACCGGGATCACGATCGAGGTCGGGTAACGTGCCCCCGGATTTTCAATACCAATTCACGACAGGCGGCATAACGGTGCAGGACGAAACAAACAAGGGCGGCGGACTGATCCGGGGTCGGTTCGACGAGGGCCTCGACGACGTGATGGCGAAAATCAACGCCTCCATCGGGTTCGACCGCCGGATGGCCTCGCAGGACATCGACGGCTCCGCCGCCCACGTCACGATGCTCAACGCCCAGAAGATCATCTCTGTGGAGGACGCCGACGCTATCAAGGCCGGGCTGACGACGATCCGCGAGGAGATCGCCTCGGGCCGCTTCACCTATTCCGTGGAGCTCGAGGACATCCACATGAACGTCGAGGCCCGCCTCGGCGAGCTGATAGGCGCCGCCGCCGGCCGGCTGCACACCGCCCGTAGCCGCAACGACCAGGTGGCCACGAGCTTCCGGCTCTGGGTGCGCGACGCCCACGACCGGGCGCTGGAGCTGGTCCGCACCCTCATCGAGGTGCTGGTCGAGCAGGCCGCACAGAACGCCGGCACGATCATGCCCGGCTACACCCACCTGCAGAGCGCGCAGCCCGTGTCGTTCGGTCACCACCTGATGGCGTACGTCGAGATGTTCGGGCGTGACCACGGACGGCTCAGTGACGCCCGTACCCGCATGAACGAGTCCCCGCTGGGGGCGGCCGCCCTGGCCGGCACGTCCTTCCCGATCGACCGTGACCTGACCGCGGACCTGCTCGACTTCGCCCGGCCGATGCGCAACTCCCTGGACGCGGTCTCGGACCGCGACTTCGCCATCGAATACCTGTCGGCGGCCGCGCTGTGCATGACGCACCTATCCCGGCTCGCCGAGGAGATCGTGCTGTGGATGTCGCCGCAGTTTGGCTTCATCACGATGTCGGACCGGTGGACGACCGGCTCGTCAATCATGCCGCAGAAGCGGAACCCGGACGCCGCCGAGTTAGTCCGGGGCAAGACCGGCCGGGTGCACGGCTCGCTGACCGGCCTGCTCGGGGTCATGAAGGCGCTGCCGCTGACGTTCTCCAAGGACATGCAGGAGGACAAGGAGCAGACCTTCGACGCCGCCGACACCCTGGAACTCTGCCTCAAGGCCATGATCGGCATGCTGCGGGACCTGCGCCCTAAGCCCGAGGCCATGCTGGCTGCGGCCGGCAGCGCCCACTCGACGGCGACCGACCTCGCCGACTGGCTGGTCCGGGAGCTGGGTCTGCCGTTCCGGGAGGCCCACCACATCACCGGACGCCTCGTGCGCCTGGCCGACGAGCACGGCAGCGACCTGGCCGGGCTGTCGCTGCAGGACATGCACTCGGTCGACGCCCGCATCACCGACGCGGTCTTCACCGTCCTCGGCGTCGAGGACTCGGTCGTCTCCCGCCGCAGCTACGGCGGCACCTCACCCGAGTGCGTCGCCCGCGAGGCCGAACAGTGGCGCGCCCGGATCGAGGAATTCCGGGCCGGATGACGACCTACCGAGCGCTCTTCGCCGTACGCGAGTTCCGGGTCCTGTTCGTCGTCCGGCTCTTCGCCATGACCGCCGTCGTCGTCTCCGGGCTGGCGCTGGGCACCGTCATGTACGACGAGACGGGTTCGCCGTTCCTGACGGCGGTCTCGCTCTTCGGCGGCCCGCTGGTGCAACTCCTGTCGGCCCGCTACCTGCTGGCCTCCTCCGACCTGCTGCGCCCGCGGACGGCGATGGTCTTCATGGCGTGCGTGGCACTGGCCATGGCGTCGCTGCAGATGATCCCGGGCCTGACCTGGTGGGCCCGCTTCCTGATCCTTGCCGGCGGCTACGTGGCGCTGTCCGCGACCTCGGGCGCGGTCATCGCGCTGCTGTCGGACATCGTGCCCAAGCAGTCGTTCATCCTGGCCCGGGCCACCCTGAACATCACCGTCGGCGGCATGCAGATCATCGGGTACGGCATCGGGGCCGTCCTGCTCGCGGCGGCGTCGACGACCTGGCTGTTCCGGATCGCGGCCCTGGTCAGCATCGTCGCGGGCGGGACGGCCCGACTCGGGCTGCCCGACCTGCCGGCACGCGCCTCGGGCAAGGTCGTCGCCCGTAGCCGCGCCGTCAACCGCGAACTGCTCACCTCGCCGTCGCTGAGGCCGCTGTTCCTCATGATGTGGGTGCCCAACGGGCTGGTCGTGGGCTGCGAGGCGCTGTTCATCCCGTACGCCACCGACCGGGCCGGATACCTCTTCGCCGCCGGAGCCGTCGGCATGCTGGCCGGCGACGTCATCGTGGGCCGCTTCGTCCCCGAACACCGCCGCGACCGGCTCATCCTGCCGATGCGCCTACTGCTAGCGGTGCCGTTCCTCGTGTTCCCGCTGTCGCCGCCGGTGCCGCTGGCGGCAGTGCTCGTCGGGCTCTCCGCCTTCGGATACTCGGCGTCGCTGCCCCTGCAGGAGCGACTCGTCCACGCCACCCGCGACGACGTACGCGGCCAGGCGTTCGGCCTGTCCACCACTGGCCTGCAGGTCGGCCAGGCCATCGGTGCCTTGGTCGCCGGAGCCTTGGCCGAGGCGCTGGCCGGTATGCGCGGCGTCGGGTTGGCGATGGCGGCGATGGCCGTGATGTCGCTGCTCGTCGTCGCGGCGCTCGTCGATGGACTGAGGCGCTCGCAGCCCGCCGAGGTGCTCGCAGCCTGACGATGCCGGCCCCGGAACGCGTTTCCCGGGGCTACCCGAAATCCATTTCCCAGGACCGCCCGACCGATTTTAGAACCGGGTTGTCTACCCGCTTGCCCATTTTCCGGCCCGCAACACGCATTCCCGGGGGAAAAACCACATGTCACAGACCGCGATCTCGCCACGGCTGCTGTTCCAGCGAGCCACCGTACGACCCCGGGACGAGGCCGTCTTCATCGTCAAGCTGCTGGTCCTCGCCGTGCTCACCGCCGCCGGTGCCTGGTGCGCCCTGCAGCCGACGGTCGCGGTGACGGTGGCCGGCGTGGTGCTGCTCGGACTCGCCTACACCCATGCCGTGGGGCTGCAGCACCAGTGCCTGCACCACTCGGCGTTTCGCCGCTCCCGGCTGCACCGGATCGTCGGCGTGCCGCTCGGTCTGCCCCTGATGGTCGCCTACAGCCACTACCGGGTACGCCACCTGCAGCACCACCGCGCCCTCGGCACGCCCGACGACACCGAGTTCTTTGGCTTCGACACCCGGCAGCCGCTCACCGCCGGCACCCTCGTGCGCGGCTTCATCGACCTGCGTCGCCTCGCCGCCGTCGCCCGAGACACGGCCCAGTGCGTCGCCGGCTGCTGGGAGTACGACATGGGCCAGATCTCCCCGCGCAGCCGCAAGGCGATCGTCACCGAATACCGGCTGCTTGCCGCGGCCGCCGTCCTGCTGCTGGTTGCCTGCGCCCTCGGCGGTGGCGAATGGGTACTTCGGCTGTGGCTACTCCCCCTCGTCGTCGCCATGCCGATGCATTTCCTGGTCGAACTGCCCGAGCACATCCTGTGCGACACCGAGAGCATCGACGTACTGCGCAACACCCGCTCGATCACCGGCAGCCCGCTGACCACCTGGTTCACCAACGGCAACAACCTGCACATCGAGCACCACGCCGCGATGAACGTGCCCATTAGCCGGCTCCGGGAACGCCACGGCGAGGCCCGAGAGCTGGGCCTTCACGTGCAACGCACGTACGCGGATTTCTTCTTGATCGTTGCCCGGGAGATCTGGAGGAACCGCGACCGTTCCCGCGCCTGAGCCCCAGATCCTCGACTCCGATCACGGCGTCCGGGCGTGGCCGCCAGCGGATTCCAGAGTGGTGCCCTTGACTTCGCCAAGGCCCACGGCATCGCGTGCGTACGGCTGGTCGACAACGCCTGGACGTGCATCTCGCGTCACACCGCTATGACGACCCCACCCGCGCTCACCGGCGCGTACTCCGGCTACGCGATGACGTCCGACGGCGAGGGAGAGTACGAGTTCACCCTGCTGACCGGCAGCGCCGAGAACAGACGCTCAACATTGATCACAACGGCCTAATGCGCCGGGCGATGGCACCGAGCCAGACAGCCGGCGTCCGGGCAATCAGGCCCAGACTCTGGCCTCCCTGGCAAAGCACGGCCAGGGCCGCGTGCCGGCAGCGAACTCACCGCTGAGCATCGCGGCGACCTGCCGGCTCCAGGTGCCGAGATCAATCAGCTCGAGCATCAGCTCCGCGATTGCGGCGAAGTTCAGGGACGTCGACGAGAGCCGGCCGCCCGACCGTGCGGCCACGTTTAACAACGGCTTCGAGGGATCTTCGGTGCCGTCGAGAAGCTGCAGCCAGGACGCTTCGACACCGGCCTTGGCCAGCGAGTCGATGATCTTGTTCGGATTCATGCAGACGGCGAAGAACATGCCGTCGGCGATGAGGCTGGCCGCAACCACGGCCTCGATCGGGTAAATCGCCCAGGGTGGGCGCACGAGAGTACGACCAGCCTGGTCGATGCTCAGCAGCGTCAGCGTGTGCCCAGGGTGGTCGGCGCCGATGCGGCGGCAGACCCGAGCGAGTTCGGCGCTGAACCGACTGCCGAACTCCTCAGCGGTGTACCGGCCGGCGGCGGTGAATTGACTGGCCGCCACGACCGCGCGACCGGACGAGACCACGCCTCCGGCGATACCCGTCCGCGCATGCGCCAAGGCGAGGATGTCACGCAGGCCCGCCAAGTCGGTGCGGTAATCGATGGTGGTGCGTACTGGTACGTAGCCGCTGGGCAACGTGCCGGTCTCGTCGGCGAGGACCTGCGAGGTGTCGGCCAGCAGCCGCTCCTGGGCAGGAAGCCGATACCGCTGATTGGTCTTGATCTCGCGGAGCCAGGCCCAGCCGTCACGGTCGAGGACGGTGAGGTCGCCAACACGGATGACGTTGGTCAGGTCGTGGTGCAGCACGAACTCTTGGCTCTCGCGCCAGACGGGGACGCGGCGACGCTGAAGGCGTGTATGGACGGAACGTCTTTGATCATCGATGATGTGCGCGGTGTGTGCTCTCCAGCGGATGCCAACCGGGGCGAACCGGTGCCAACGCGGGTCACTGCAGCCGACCGCCGGTCGCAAACCGGGGATCGTGTGCTCGGCGTGTGGTCCTGGGCTGGGAGAACGGCGGTCCGGGGAACGTGGGCCACTCCCTGCCACCCCAGGTGAACCCCCAGGTCGCTAGACTAGGCCCTCGCGCCCTCGTAGCTCAGGGGATAGAGCATCGGTTTCCTAAGACGACGCTCTATCTGTACCCATAGGCTGATGACCTGCGGGTTCCTATTCCGTGTTCACATTAGTGCGTCGCACGCGGGTGTTGCTGTGCTCGCTTGCTGAAGATCAGCAGGGCGGGCGTAAGTCCTGCTTAGGACCTGCTTCGGTCGTGCGATTCGTCCTTGCCGTGATCCGGTGAAGTTGCCGTGCCGCGTCAGTTTACGGTGCCGCGAGAGCTCGGGCCAGCAGCGTGGCGAGTTTGGCTGCGCGTGCCGGGTGGTGATGACCGACCCAGGTAACTCGTCCGATGAGGTACTGGGCGAAGTCGGGGTGGCCGGTCCGGTTTTGCGCGGCGAGGCCGGTGCGGGCGGCGTTGTGGAGGATGGCGCGGAGTTGGTCGTACTCGTCGCGGGGTGTGGCGAGGTGGTGGTTGACGACGAGTCCGGCGAGGAGTTGCCGGTCGGCCTGGCCACGGACGCGGGTCTTACCTGTGTGGACTTGGAAGCCCTCGCCGCGGGCGATGTCGGTGACGGCGGCGATCAGGTCGTCGATGCGGCGGGTGGTGAGGTCGCCGGAGAAGGCGAGGTCGTCGGCGTACCGGGTGTAGGTGATCTCGAAGGCGTCGGCGAGGCCGGTGAGGCGTCGGTCGAGTCGATAGGCGCACAGGTTGGCCAGTGCCGGTGAGGTGGGCGCGCCTTGGGGCAGATGGCCGGTGCGCAGCGCGGCGAGCCGGGTGGCCCGGTGCGCCAGGTCGGTGGGTGCGCGGCGGAGGACGGGGTGCGGCGTGCGGGTGGTGCAGAGTCCGGTGAGGGTGTGGGCGACGGGTTCGGGGTAGCCGGCGGTGCGGAACAGGCCGTGAACGCGGGTGGCGGGGATGTGGGTGAAGAAGGCGAGCAGGTCGATCCGGACGACGACCGGTTGTGCGGTGTGGGCGGCTGCGAAGGTGTGTGCGGAGCGGCCGGGTACGAAGCCGTGGGCGGCGGGATGGACCGGGATTCGGCCGAGGATCTCCGTGAGGAGCCGGCGTTGCAGGGCGCGCAGCCGGGACTTCGGTGCCTCGATCAGCCGGCCGTGGTCGGTCCACCGGTAGTGGTAGTGGTGCAGCCGGTGGGCGGTGGCGCGGCGGTTCATGGCCCGTCGGTCGGCGTACCAGTCGAGGTGCTCGATGCTCAGGTCGAGCATCGAGGCCAAGTCGCCGACGGTGTCGACGACGGGGGTGTGCCAGGGGCGGCGGACGGTGCGGGTCGGCGTCACGGGCCGCGCGCGGATGACGATCGGTCGCTGGTGCTGGCGGGCGGCGGTGACTGCCGCGCGGAGCGGGTCGAGGGTGCTCAGGAACGTGGCCAGCTCGCGTGGCCGGTCGGTGGGTGGGCGCGGGTAGGCGACCAGCGCCGCATCGGCGACCGGCCACAGCCATCGCCGCCGGACCCCGAGGACGAGTCCGCCCTGGTCGACGAGATCGGCGCGGCGCCAGCCGTCACCGGCGAGGAACGCGTCGGCGAGCGCAATGGCCAGGGCGTGAATGGTGGTCACGATCGGGCCGATGGTGGCAGCGTGCCCCGACGATGCCCGGTCGTGCGGGTGCACAGGCTCGCGGAGCGTGCCGACGCACCTGTGGTGTGGTGCCGAGGTGAGTGGTCCGTCCCCGGGGTTGCCCCGGAGAGACCGTGACCGGACCCCGCGTGGGGGAGCGGCCTGGCCAGCTCGGGACACGCTGCCATGGGAGCAGCGTAGAGAACGGAGACCGTCATCGGTGTCCGCGATGGGTGTGGCGCGGCGGAGAGAACCGTTTCGTCGAGTGCTGCGTCCTAACCTTGCGTGATGGATGTGGACGACGAGGAGCTGTTGCGCCTCGTCGGGAGGGGTGACCGCGGGGCGTTCGACGTGCTGTACGCGCGTAACGCGCCGTGGTTGGTGTTGCGTCTGCGCCGCCGGTGCCGGGATCCGGAGTTGGTCCGGGAGGTGGTGCAGGAGACGTTCCTGACGGTGTGGCGGGCTGCGGCCGGCTACCGCGGGGACGGTGCGGCGGTGGGTTGGCTGTGGGCGGTGGCCGCCGGTCGGCTGATCGACGCGCGGCGTCGTGCGTTGGTTCGTCCGCAGAGTGTGGGGGCGCCGGGTGACGACGTGTTGGCGTGGTCTCCGTCGGCGGAGGACGAGGCCTTGGCCGGCGCGTACGACGCCGAGTTGGAGCGTGCGCTGCACCGGTTGGCGCCGGAGTTGCGGGCGGTGTTGCAGGCGACGGTGCTGGACGGCCTGACGGTGCGGGAGGCCGCGGTGTTGCTGGGTGTGCCGGAGGGCACGGTGAAGACCCGGGCGATGCGGGCGCGCCGCGAGTTGAGGGCGGCCCTGTCATGACCGGGTTCCACGTTGACGCCGGGGTGCTGGCGGCGTACGCCGAAGGCGGCCTCGCTGATGTTGACGCGTGGTCGGTGGAGGCGCACCTCGACCGCTGTGTGGCCTGCCGGACGAGCATCGCATCGGACGCGTCGACGGCTTCGGTGGTGGAGGCGGTCGCGGTGTCGCTGGGCGGCCGGTTGCCGCGGCAGGGGCGGGTGCGGCGGGCGACCGGGTGGCGGCGGGTCAGGGTGTTGGTGGGTGCGGGGCCTGCGGCGCGTGCGGCGTGGTTGCTGTCGGTGGCCGTCACCGGGGTGCTCACCGCGGGGTTGGCGGTCAGTCCGACGGTGGTCCCGCCGTGGCTGCTCCTGCTCATTGCGCCGGCGCTGCCCGCTGTCGGTACGGCCCTGTCGTACGGGCCGCGGACCGATCCGCTGCACGAGCTGGTGGCGGGGACGCCGCAGGGCGGCCTGCGGATCGTGCTGTGGCGCACGCTTGCCGTGCTCGCGGTCGCGGCGCCCGTCGCGGTCTTGGCCGGCGCGGTGACGGGCATCGGTACGCCGGGGCTGTGGCTGCTTCCCTGCGTCGCGTTGACCGTGCTGACGTTGGCGCTCGGCTCGTTGGTCGAGCCCGCGTACGCCGCGCTCGCGGTGGCAGGGGCGTGGGCGGTGGTGGTGCTGGCGCCGCCGGTCGGCGGTGTGGCGGTCCTGGTGTCAAGCGGTTCGGGCTGGCTGGTCGTCACCGCGGTGGCCGCGGTGGTGGTGTATGTGCGTCGGGAACGGGTGGGAAGGCAACCGGCATGACGACGGTGAGCGTCGACGGCCTGCGGGTCAGCTACGGCAAGCGAGTCGTCTTCGACGACCTGGACCTCGAGCTGGGGGTGGGGGTGCATGGGTTGCTCGGCCCGAACGGCGCCGGCAAGACCACCCTGATGCGGGTCCTGGCCACGGTGCTTCGCCCCGACCGAGGTGAGGTCCGGCTGCTGGGCCACCACATCGGGAACCCCCCGGCGTTGCGGCAGGCGCGCCGCCAGTTGGGTTACCTGCCGCAGGCGTTCGGGTTCTACCCGCGCTTCACCGTGCGCGAGTTTGTCGAGTACTTCGCCTGGCTGAAGGAGATGCCGCCGGCGCGGATTGCGCTGGCGGTGGACCGGGCGATCGAGCGGGTCGGTCTGCTGGAGCGCGCCGATGATCGGTTGAAGCACCTCTCCGGCGGGATGCTGCGCCGCGCCGGCATCGCCCAGGCCATCGTGAGCGACCCTCGGCTACTGCTGTTGGACGAGCCGACCGCCGGCTTGGACCCGGAGCAGCGGGTGCAGTTCCGGGCTCTGCTGCGGGAGCTGGGCCTGGATGCCGTGGTGCTGGTCAGCACGCACCTGGTGGAGGACGTCGTGGCGGCGTGCACCCGGGTCAACCTGGTTGACGGCGGGCGGCTGGTCTTCACCGGCCTGCCCGACGAATTGATCGCCGCCGGTGGGGACGGTGACAGCGGCGACTCCCCGATCGAGCGGGGCTATACGGCGGTGCTGCGCGACGCGCGGACGGCACCGCGGTGAGGCGCGCGCTGAGGGTGGAGCTACGCCGCGGTACGGCGCCTCTCGCCGCTGCGGCAATGTTCGGCGCCGGAGTGTGGATGCTGGCCGTGCACCCGGACGACTGGGGCGGCCGGTGGGCGGGTCTGGCGAACTATCTGCGGGTGTCGATGTTGATCCTATGCGCTCTCATGATCGCGGCCGGGGCGTGGCAGTCCGGGCGGGAACGGCGGCGCGACATCGACGAGCTGATCGCCTCGACCCCCCGCCCGGGCTGGCAACCACTGGTGGTGGCCTGGCTCGCCGTGACCGTGGCCGGTGCCGCCGGATTGCTGGTCGCGTTCGCCGGGGCGGCGGTGCTGGTAGCGCGGGTCGCGACGTACACCGGCGGAGGCTGGTGGTGGACCCTGGCCGTCGGTGTCCTCGCCCTGGCCGCCGCCACCGCGGTCGGCGTCGCCGTCGGCCGGCTCGTGCCGCTGCGCGTGGCCGCCCCGATCGCCGGCCTCGCCACCTACCTGGGCCTGGCCATCGTCGTCTACTGGGACGGCACGTCCGCCGCGTGGCTCTCGCCGGTCTACGGCGGCTGGGCGGTGTATTCACTCGTCCCCGACCGGGTCACCGCGTTGCAGGCCGCCTGGCTGGTGGCCCTGACGGTCCTGCTGCTCGCCGCTGCCGCGCGGCAGCGGCGAGCAGCCCTGCTGGCTGGCGGACTCGCCGTCGCCGTCATCGTGCCGATCATCACCGGACCGGGCACCTATCGCCTCCCGGCCGACCCGGCCGCGGTGGAGCTGGTGTGCACGAGCAGCGGCCCGCAGGTGTGCCTGTCCAGGATCAACGCCTTCCTGATCGACGACGTCACCGAGGTTGTGCAGCCCATCCTGGCCCGTCTCGACGGGATACCCGGAGCGCCCCGACGAGCCGCTGACCAGGCTGACCAGTCGGCTGGCCAGTCCATTGAACGGGATGACGGCACGGTCTGGCTCAACCTCGACTATCAGTCCACCGTGCTGGGCGGCCTGGCCAGCCGGAAGAGCCTGCGGGCGGACTTCGGGCAGGTGACCCGCGCCAGATGCGAAGACCCCTCCGGGGTTCGCGAGATCGACCAGCGGGTCTACCGGACCGGCACCCTGGCCACCGACTGGATGCTCGACGAGGCAGCCACCCCGGACGACGTGCCCCTCACCAGGCTCCGCTCACTACCAGAGCCAGCGCAGCGCGCCTGGTTCGCCGCCTACCTCGACGCCGCCCACCGGTGTGACACCTCGGCACTGATTCGCCTCGGCGAGCCGCAGTGACCGGCCGCCTGCTCACGCTGCACCTGCGCTCCCGGGGCGCTCCCACGTTCCTGGTCGGTGTCGGTGTCATCGCTCTGTTGGCCTGGGCCGCCGGAACGTGGCTCGCCAGCAGGCCCTACTTCGACGGACCCGCCGCCCGCGTCCCCGTGGTCGCACTCGCCCCGCTGCTGGCCGCACTCCTGCTCGGGCCCACCCTCGCCGGCGCCGATGAGGACCTCGAACGCAGCACACCCCTGCCGTGGCGGGCCTGGCGAGCCGGACACCTTCTCGTCGCCGCCCTCGTTACCGCCATGGCGCTCAGTGTGGCCGGACTGCGGGCACCCGACACGTACGGTGCACATGCGCTGGTGCGCAATGCTCTCGGCTGTGTCGGACTGGTCGCCGGCGGGGCGGTGCTGCTCGGCGCGCGGCTGGCGTGGCTGCCCGCCTCCGTCTACGTGTGCGCCGTCTACGCCGCCGCTCCGCGTCAGACCGGCGTCGTCGTTGCGGCTTGGGCTTGGCCGATTCAGCCCTCCACCATCACCGCATCCTGGTTGACCGCTGCCACGATCTTCATCGTCGGTGCGGCGGGATACGTGCACGCCGGGTCTCGCGCCCCGGCCGTCCGCCGCTTCCGTTCGGGAGGTGCGCCGTGATCTGCAACAGAGTCGGCGTGAGCGGCCATAGTGTGGTGTGAGGCATCAGGTACGACCGTCGGACGAGGATCTCTGGTCCTCGATCGCCGCCGGTGACGAGTTGGCGTTCGGTCGGCTCTTTGACCGGTACTCCCGTCCGGTCTACAACCACGCGTTCCGGCTGACCGGGTCGTGGTCGACGGCTGAGGACGTCACCCAGGCGACGTTCCTCGTCGCGTGGCGCCGCCGGCACGACGCCCGACTGGTGGACGGCTCGGCGTTGCCGTGGTTGCTGGTCGTCGCCACCAACGCGGTCCGCTCCGAGTGGCGGTCGGCGCGCCGGTGGTTGGCGCTGCTACGACGTCTACCGGCGGAGCGGTACGCCGAGGGCGACCTCGCCGAGGAGGTTTCCGCGCGGCTCGATGACGAGCGGCGGATGACCGAGGTCCTCTCGGTGGTCCGCCGGCTGTCACCGGCGGAGCGGGAGGCGGTGGCGTTGTGTCTGTGGTCCGGCGTGTCGTACCCGGACGCGGCATCCGTGTTGGGCATCAGCGAGGTGGCGGTGCGGTCGAGGGTGAGTCGCGCGCGCAGCCGCCTGACCCGCCTGCTGCCCGAGGAGCTTCTGGAGGAGAACCGGTGAACAACATTCTCGACCTGCCCGCGGAGCGGGACCTGCCGCCGGAGGCGGCGCACGCGATGCGGGCCCGGATCCTCGGCTTCGCGACCCCGCCTCCGGCGCGTACTCCCCGACTGAGGATCGCCGTGGCCGTGGCGGTACTGCTGGCCGTGGCATCTGGTGCCGCGGCGGTGGTGTGGGACCGGCCGGAGCGCTCGACCGTGCAGGTGTTGGCCATGGGGGCCGGGGAGCTGTCGCCGACGCTGCAGGATGCGGCCGAGCGGTGCCTGCAATGGAACTCCCCGCAACGGCAGACCCGCCAAGACCCGGAAAAGCGACCCGTCCCAGTGTCCCTGGCCGACCTCGCGGTGGCCACGGAACGAGGTGACCGCGCGCTGGTGTTGTTCATGAACGACATCGGCTACGCCACCTGCGACGTGGAAGGGGCGGGAACGGCCCGGGAGTCCGGCGGAGGCGCCACCGAGCCGTGGCTACACGGTGAATGGCTGCCCGGGCCGGTGCAGCGGCTGCTGCTGACCTCCACCGAGGCCGACGGCGGGGACGTCAGCGTCAGCGGCCGGGTCAGCAGCCGCGTCCACCGGCTCGTGCTCGATCACGGCGACGGCCACACCACCACAGCACGACTCTCCGAAGGCGCGTTCGGCCTGATGACCAGCGACTCCCCACTCAAGGCCGACAACGACCCTGAACTGGTCAGCTACGACGCCCACGGGACGGAGATCGACAGGCGCCCGCTGTTCCAGGCCGAAGACCAACTCGAGCACTGCTATACGGGCCCGAACGGGAAGCGGATCTACGGCAAACCGACCAGCGGCTGCCGTCCTGCCGAGAAGTGGGGGCGTTAGCCATGATCGGAGGCTGACCGCTGCCCGGGGCGAGGGTCGTCACTCGCGGGTCAGCCCCGGTGGCAGCGCGTCCTCGTCGGGTTGGACCTGGCGGGCGTTGGCCACGGGGTCGCGCTCCAGGGTGCGGATCAATGGTGCCGGGCCGCCGAGGCAGGTCCAGGTGTCGTCCCACAGCGCGGAGACCAGCCATGACCGGTCGGCGGGGAAGAACAGGTCGGGTAGCGCGCCGTACGGGTCGCGGATGTGCCCACCGGTGCGCCAGGTGAGGGCTTGCTCGGGGCCAGCCTGGACCAGCACGTAGGGCCAGTTCCAGTAGAGGAACACCCTGGGGGCGCGGGGGAAGACGATGTCGTGGGCGCCGGTGTCGAGGTAGGCCAGCCACCACGGCTGGTCGGGGGTGTGCGTGGTGAGGTCCTCGATCAGGGTCTGCTCGTAGGCGGTGGTGCTGACGTGGTCGGCCTGGTAGGTGGTGGCGTAGGCGTCGAAGACCGGTGGGATGGCGGTGGTGATCGAGACGCCGGCAGTGGTGTGACCAGCGATCCAACTCACGTCGGGGGCGGCGCCGATGCGCCAGCCCCGCCCGTCCTTGTTGACCTGCACACCGCCATTCAAGCCGCTGCAGCGACGGTTGGCGTAGGAATCAGGCCGGTCAAGGAACGGCGGCCCCCCGTTATGGGCAGTCACGCCGTGCGTCTTCCCCGCGCTCGATCGATCCCCGGCTCTCGCACATCCTGTCCGAGGCGCCGGCCAGCGACGGCGGGAGGCTGGGGTCGCCGTGCCCGCGGGGCCGGGGTGGGGATGGCTGTGTGTGTTCCGCCGTGATCGTGGCTGACTTCGAGGTGCCGCCCGCTTCCGTTCTCGCGGACGCGTTGGTTGAACGGGCACGACCCTGGTGGCCGTAATCCCTGATGCCCGGAGGCGGTGGGTATGGCTGCGTGTGTTTCGTCGAGATCGTTTGGCTGACGGTAGGAGATGCCACCCGCCGCTTCGTCGTCTGCGAGATTCGGTAGACCGCTGATGGAGATCCGCGACGTGCGTTCGCATCGTTAGAAGGTGCCGGCAAACCCGAACCCGCAGACGAGGGACCGACAGAGATCCGTTCAGATGAAGGAGTGCGAGGGTGGCGAAGTTGTGGATCGGCGTGGACATCGGCAAGACCCACCACCATGTCGCCGCCGTCGACGGCGATGGCCGGTTGGTCTACTCCCGGCGGGTCGCCAACGACGAGACCGCGCTCCTGACGGTGATGGCCGAGGTGTCGACGCACGGCCGTGCGGTCTGCTGGGCGGTCGACGTCACCACCGGCCTGTCCGCGCTGCTGCTGACCCTGCTGTGGCGCCGGCAGGTTCAGGTCCGTTACGTTTCCGGCACCGTCGCGTTCCACATGGCTGCTGCGTTCGCCGGGGAGAACAAGACCGACGCCCGCGACGCGGTGGTCATCGCGCAGACCATTCGCATGCGTCCGGACATCCCCGTCCTGGAACCGTCCGACCGGCTCCTCGCCGACCTCACCGTGCTCACGAGCTACCGCGCTGACCTCGTCGGCCAGCGCGTCGCCACTCTGTTCCGGTTGCAGGAGTTGCTCACCGGGATCAGCCCCGTGCTGGAACGCGCCGTGGACCTCAACCGGAAGGCCCCGATGATGGTCCTCGCGTGCTGGCAGACCCCGGCCGCGATCCGGCACGCCGGCGTCGACCGGATCACCGCCCTGCTCCGACGCGGCCACGTCAAGAACGCCATCCAGGTCGCCGAGGCGATGGTCGCCGCCGCCCGGCAGCAGACCGTCACGCTGCCCGGGCAGCGCGCCGCGGCCGTGGTGGTGGGGCAGATGGCCACCGAGATCCTCGCCCTGGAGCAGCGCATCGCCGCCGTCGACGACCTCATCGCCGAGCAGCTCGACCAGCACCCCTTGGCGCCGATCGTGGGGAGCATGCCGGGCATGGGCCCCCTGCTGACCGCCGAACTGCTCGTCCACACCGCTGGCATGAGCGAGTACGACAGCCCGGCGAAACTCGCTGCCCACGCCGGCTTGGCACCTGTTTCCCGCGACTCCGGAACGGTTTCCGGGAATCATCGCCAGCCTCGCCGCTTTCACCGTCGGCTGCGTCACATCTTGTGGATGGCCGCCTTCACCGCCGCCAGGGAATGCCCTGTCTCCCGCGCGTACTACGAGAAGAAACGCGCCGAAGGAAAGAACCACCGGCAAGCCATTCTCGCTCTCGCCCGGCGACGCGTCGACGTCCTCTGGGCACTCATCCGCGACGGCAAGACCTTCGCCCGGCGGGCACCAGCGGTCCGCGTCGCAGCCTGATCCAAATCGCGGCCCCGCCGAAGTGACCCCGGTCCCGCCGGCCATGCCACCCTGCGCACCAAGATCCACCGGAGTCACATGGAGACTCCTAAGACGACGCTCTATCTGTACCCAGAGGCTGACTACCTGCGGGTTCCTATTTTGTTTTCGTGTAAGTGGGTCGCACACGTGCGTCGCTGTGCTCGCCTGCGGAAGATCAGCAGAGCGGGTGTAAGTCCTGCTGAGGCCTCGCTTCGGGCGGTCCGACGTGCCCCTGCCGAGATCCGGTGAAGTTGCCGTGCTGGGCCAGTCTACGGTGCCGCGAGAGCGTGGGCCAGCAGCGTGGCGAGTTTGGCTGTGCGTGCCGGGTGGTGATGACCGACCCAGAGAACTCGTCCGATGAGGTATTGAGCGAAGTCGGGGTGGCCGTTCCGGTTCTGCGCGGCAAGGCCGGTGCGGGCAGCTTTGTGGAGGATGGCGCGGAGCTGGTCGTATTCGTCGCGTGGTGTGGCGGGGTGTTGGTTGACGACGAGTCCGGCGAGGAGTTGCCGGTCGGCCCGGCCACGGACGCGGGTCTTGGCTGGACGGACTCGGAACCCCTCGTCGCGGGCGATGTCGGTCACGGCGGCGATCAAGTCGTCGATGCGGCGGGTGGTGAGGGCGCCGGAGAAGGCGAGGTCGTCGGCGTACCGGGTGTAGGTGGTTTCGAAGACGTCGGCGAGACCGGTGAGGCGTCGGTCGAGTCGGTAGGCGCACAGGTTGGCCAGCACGGGTGAGGTCGGCGCGCCTTGTGGAAGGTGGCCGGTGCGCAGGCCGGCGAGTCGGGTGGCCCGGTGGGGTAGGTCGGTGGGTGCGCGGCGGAGGACGGGGTGTGGGGTGCGGGTGGTGCAGAGTCCGGTGAGGGTGTGGGCAACGGGTTCGGGGTAGCCGGCGTTCAGCGGTAGGTACCGACAGTGTCGACTTTGAGCCACCTCTGTGCGCGTGCGACGGTCAGGAGTGGCGGCGGCGATGTGGGGGAAGGGTTCGGCGAGAAGGTGCTTGGCGGGAAGCGCCGCCGGCGTTCTAGGCCTCGAGAGTCCCAAAGGGCGCGGATAGTTTCGTCGGCTGGGGCCGCGGGGGTGGACAGTCTTTCGAGCCAGCCGCGAGCGCCGACACGCAGCGCCACATCTGTGACCCCGAGGCGTCGGAGCTCGGGCAGCTGAGCGAACACCGACTGCCACTCGGTGAACAGAGAGGTGATCACGGGTTCTGTTGCAACGCACCACAGCGCGAGGACCCATTCGGCGCGGGCGAGGTCGCCGTCCATGGTCGTGTCGCCGTCCGCGCTCTCGATGGTCTTCAGTTGTTCGCGCCACCATTGTTGGTCGGTGGCGTTGGCGCGGGTCTCGGCGAGGAGGGTCGCCGGATGGCTGTTCGGCCCGAACGGTGTCGTTCCCGGGTGGCGGGTGAAGGCTGGCCTGTGGGGCGACGCTGCGCCGATGATGGCAATTTGGGAGGCCAGCCAGCAGCGACCGGTGTGCTCGAACAGCGCCGAAGCCGTGTTCGACCACGGGAACGTGCTCCCCTTCTCGCCGGCCCTGAACTTGCGCAGCGCGGCAGCGGCGGCAAGTGGTGAGCCGGACCGGCGCAAGTAGTTGATGGCCTCCTGGCGACGCCGTCGAGCGACGTCGTCGTCGGTGAAGCCCGTCGCCGAGGTGGCGAGGAAGCCCTCGGCTGCGAATGCGACCGCGATCTGTGCGGGTAGCGAACGTATCGAGCTGACATTCGGGCAGAGACCATCGAGTACGGCCTGGATGAGGTTGGCTTCGAACTTGCTGCCGGCGGGCGGTACGAGGCCGGTGTCGAGCACGAATTGGGCGACGAGCGGACGAGACAGGTCGACGCCGTCGAGATCCAGGCTGAAGCCGGCGGCCCCCTCACACCGGGCGGCCATCTCCAGCCAGGCATCCTCGTTGGGGCCGCTGACGGCGGTTTGCATGTGTTGGGCCCACCACTTGGTGAAATCGGTTCGCTGGTTGAGCAGTTCTCGAAGCGCACGCACAAGGCGAGTAATGTCCGGCTTGGTGGGATCGGCGGTGATCTGGCCCGTCAGCCGGATCCACGTGGGATCGGGGCCGTCTGAAGACGGAAGTTGAGGAATCTCTGGCAGCGGGACGATCTCCCGGCGTGCCAGGGCATCGAGAAGGACGTTAAGGTTCTGCTCGGCGCATAGGCTGCTCAGGACATCGCGGGCCTGGCGAGGACGGCTGGCGAACACCCCGTCGGTCAGGAGCGTCCACGCCGCTACCACGGATGGCGGGGCGCCATTTTCGGTGATCTCGTCACGTATGCCTTCGGCGAGGATGTAGACGTCCCCACCCTCGGCGCTCCCGCCGTAGAACCGCGCCGTGTTAAGCCAGTATGGACGCCGTAAGAGCTCACGAAAGACGCTGTTCCTATCAAATCCCCTGGTGTCCTCTCCGGCGTACCGGTACAGGAAGCGGGCGGCGAAGTACTCGCGCAGCGACAGCACCTCGAATTCGAAGGTCCCTTCGTCCTTGCTTGTCAGTGCCCAAAGCCGATCACTCGTCGCTTCGAACATCTCGTCCACGACCGACTCGGGCTTGCCGTAGGTGTACTGGAAGTGGCGGATGGCGGCCTTCAAGTCGGCGACCGACATCCGTGTGTTCACGCTGGCCTCTTCGCTTCGAGACTGAAGGTACCAGCCGAGAAACGGGACGATCTCACGTAGCTGCTTCTGATGCTTCCTCACGGACTCGGGGTGCTTGTTGGCCTCTCGAGCCAGTAGCAAATCCACGTAAGAGTCGTACAGTTCCGTGCGTTGAGTGGGCGTGGCTTCTCCGTGCTTGTGCAGGAGGTCGAGCAGGATGGTCAGCTGCATCGGGTTCCCGGCGAGTTCCCCGATGTAGGGTTCGGCGCTTTTGGCCCTGAAGTTCCCGCGCAGGGCCCGCCCTTCGCTCCCGTGGATGCCGCGGACCGTGCACCACTTCCGCAGGTACTCGTCGCGCTGCTTGGTGTCAAGCGGCTTCAAGACGAGTACTTCGAAGAGGTCAGCTGACGGTTCGGGGAGCTCATTGGTGCTGGGTCTTGTCGTGACGATGACCTTCGGCACACTCGGGTAAGCCTTGTTGCGGCGGCAGAACCGGTCGATGGCATCCACGACCGTCTCGCGCGTCTTCGGTCGCCCGACGGAGCCTGTCAAGTCAACTGAGACATTTTCTTGATTTTGTTTAGCTTTGTGCTGCTGGTTGGTTAAGCACAGGCGAGGCGGTGGTCTGTGCGGG
>NZ_JBFAHZ010000068.1:0-25524 GCF_040654415.1 Micromonospora sp. NPDC050695 | reverse complement strand
AGCCCTACGAAAGAACAGCCGAAACCCGCGCCGATCCCTACAACTACCAGGAATCACCTAGAACGGACATATCTCTACCTTGCGAACGCCCTGGGGGCGACCGGTTCAGGTGGCCCGCTGTTGCCGGGGTTTGCGGGCGGTGGTGGAGGCGAATGTGTAGCCACGCACGAGGACACTTGGGTCGGTCATTAGGTCGCCGAATCGCTCCAGTTCCCCGGCGGACAGGCCCTTGGCGAGAAGATGACTGGCCAGTTGGGTCGCGTGTTCGGCGTAGAGCTGGCAGCCGGCGGTGCCGCCGGCCCAGGTGTCGGCGAGCCAGCGTGTGTGGACGGTTTCGAAGCCGTTGGCGAGCAGCCACGACGGAGTCGTGTTGCCCCAGTTCAGGTCGATGCCTCGGGCCGCGAGACCGTCGAGGATGGTGCCGATGACGAAGCCGATGAGTGCGCTGTCGGCGTCGGCGGGCGCGTATACGGATACCGGGGCGGCAACGATGTCGATGAGGGTGAGGTGCCCGCTGGGCCGCAGCGCGGTGATCAGTTCGTTGAGAAGCTGGTGCCGATTCGGCAGGTGCGCCAGGACGCAGCGGGCGGCGGCGACGTGGATGCTGTCCGGCTGGACCGGCAGCTCTTCGGTGCGCAGGTCCCGCTGGAAGACGTCGAGCACACCGGTGGGGTCGAGGATCGGCGGGTCAGCGTCGACGGCGATGACCTTCCCGCCGCAGCCGACGAGGTCACACAGGTGCCTGGTGATCGAGCCGGTGCCGGTGCCCACGTCGAGGGCGGTCTCCCCTGCCGAGACGCCGAGGCGGGTCAGCTCGGCGAGGATGATCGGGTCCACCATCTCCTGCAGCGGGCCCAGCTCACGCGGGCGCTGCTGCGGAACTGGTAGCACTGCGGGCGGATGAGCGGCCATTGCTTTCCTCCTCGTGGAGTGGGTGGGGTTCATGGGCTCTGCGGCTGGGCTGGGCGGCCGGGTTCGTCGTCGATCCACTCCGGGTCGGCGTTGTGTAGGCGGGCGACACCGTCGGCGCTGGCGCAGAGGGTGAGCAGGTTGTTCCCCCGGTGCAGGCTGAAGCCGAAGGCGGTCCCGTCGGGCAGAGCCAGTCCCCAGCCCACGATCGTCGCGGGGCCTTCCTCGTCGTCGGGGTAGGCGAGAAGCGCGAAGCGGCTCGGGAACGGTGTCGCGTCTGTGTCAGTGCTCATGTCCGGCTCCGGTTGGGGTGACGCCGAGCAATTCGCCGAGGTGGCGACCAAGAGGCTCGGAGTGCGCGGTGGCGGTGGTGGTGAGGGCAACCTGTCCGTGTTCGAGGACGACAACGTGGTCGGCGAGGGGCAGGACGAATGGGAGGTTCTGCTCGGCGATCACGACACCGACACCGTGGGCGGCGACCGCAGTGATCGCGGCAGCGATCTGCCGCACGACGGCCGGCGCGAGGCCTTCGGACGGTTCGTCCAGGAGCAGCACGCGGGGGTGGGCCAGCAGGGCTCGGGCGAGCGCGAGCATCTGTTGTTCGCCGCCGGACAGGTGCGCGGCGTGGTGGCCAAGGCGGGCCCGCAGCGCGGGTAGGAGGGCGAGGACGTCGTCCTGGCTCCACCGGTGGCCGGTATCGCTGCCCTTGCCGGCCGCCGCCCGCGCGACGGTGAGGTGCTCGGCGACGCTCAGGTTGAACAGTCGCCGGCCCTGCGGCACGAGGTTCAATCTGGCCTGGGCGATCCGGTGCACGTCGGCGGGCAGCGGGCGTCCGCCGAGCGTGACGGTGGTGGGCGGTGCGAACGGCACGAGTCCGGCCAGGGCGTTAAGCACGGTGGTCTTGCCGGCGCCGTTGCGGCCCAGCAGCGCCAGGATCTGCCCCTCCGATAGGTCAAGGTCGACGTCGTGCACTGCGGGCGCACCGTGGTAGCCGGCCCGTAGTCCGCGAACACGCAGCAGTGGTCGCCGGCCATCGCTGTGCGGCCTGGCTGTGGGCGGGGCCGGCGCTTCGGGGGTGGTGGTGAGGTAGGCGGCTTGGACGGCGGAGTCAGCGCGGATCGCGTCCGGGGTTCCGGTGGCGATGTGGTGGCCGTGGTGCAGGACGGTGACGGTGTCCGCGACGTCCCACACGAGGTCGAGGTGGTGATCGATCAGCAGGACCGTGACGTCTGGGGGCAGTGCCCGGATCGTCTGCACGAGCTGCGCGAGGTCACCGGGGTCGAGACCGGCCGACGGCTCGTCGAGCAGCAGCAACCGCGGCGCGGTGGCGAGCGCGACCACCAGTTCCAGTCGTCGGCGCACCCCGTACGGCAGCGTGGCGGCGGGCCGGTGGGTGTATTCGGCGAGTCCGGCCGTGTCCAGGACCGCGTGGGCGTGGTCGGTGACAGCGCCGCAGCGGATGCGACCGGATCGGGCGCCGGGCGGGGTGCGGCGGCTGATGGCTAGGGCGACGTTCGCGGCGGCGGAGAGCCGACCGAACACAGCCGGGTGCTGGAAGGTCCGGCCGACGCCCCGGCGGGCACGGGCCGCCGGGCCGAGGCGGGTCACGTCGTGACCATCGAGGAGAACCCTGCCGCTGGTGGGGCGCACGCTGCCGGCGATGATCCCGAACAGGGTGCTCTTGCCCGCGCCGTTGGCGCCGATGACGGCGTGGCGGGCACCGGCTGGCAGGGTGAGGCTGACATCGTGCAGGGCCCGCAGTCCGCCGTAGCAGCGGCCCACTGCGTCGAGGCGCAGGAGCGTCACGACCACCACCGCCGATGCCGGGCGAGTGGCCGGCCGTAGGCGACGGCGAGGAACAACACGCCGAGCAGGGCGGGAGCATGGCCGCCGGTGGCGCCGCCGAGCAGGTCGCGGGCGGTGACCACGGCGATCGCCCCGGCGACCGCGCCGGTCATGGTGCCGGCGCCGATCGCGGCGGCCAGGAGGGTGACGGCGGCGATCTCGAAGCCCAGGTCGGCCGGAGACACGTACCGGTTGACCGCGACGAGGAGCGCCCCGCCGGCTCCCGCGAGCGCCCCGGCGGCCGTGTACCCGGCGGCGAGTTCGACGCTGACGTGGTGGCCGAGGGCGGCCATGCGGGCTTCGTGGTCGGCGCAGCCGCGCAGGATCAGGGTGAGGCGGGAACGCATCAGCACCGCCACGGCGCCGGCCAGCAGGGTGAAGCAGCCCAGCGTGTACCAGTAGACATACCCAGGGCCGGTCAGCGGCGCGGTGCCGGGCCAGACGGTGACCGGTGGGGTGTGGATCCCTTCGTCGCCGCCAGTGACGGTGCTCCATTGCGCGGCGGTGGTCGCGGCGAGGCTCTGCACCGCGAAGGTCACCATGAGGAATGCGGTCGCGCGGGTCCGCAGCACAAGCGGGGCCGTGGCGGCGGCCGTGACCGCGCCGACGAAGGCCGCAGCGGCGAGTTGCACCGGCCCGGCGGTGAGGCCCGCGTCGGCGAGCAGGGCCGCGGTGTAGGCGCCGACGCCGAAGTACGCGGCCTGGCCGAACGACGGCAGGCCGGCGACGCCGACGAGCAGTTGGGTGCTCAGGGCCAGCACCGCGAGGACCAGGGCCGTGCTGGCCAGGGACACGGTGTACGCGTCGGTCAGGGCCGGCAGCAGCAGCGCGCCCAGCCCCACGCACACGGCACCACCTGCCCGGACCCCACGCCGCGGGCGCCCGGCCTCCGGCGGCGCCGTCGGGTGCGCCGGCGCGCTGGCGGTAGCGGTGGCAGTGGTGGCAGTGGTGGTGGTCATGCTGGCCTCGCCATGGTCGGTGCGGCGGCCTGGCCGCGAAGCACGAGGACTGCGAACAGGGCGCTGAACAGGGCGAACGGGGCCACGGAGGGTGCAACGAGCACACCGAGGGTTTGCACCTGTCCGACCAGCAGCGCCGCCGCAAGAGTCGCGGGGATCGAGCCGGCGCCGCCGAGGACGACGACGATCAGCGATAACACCAGCACGCTGGTGTCGACTCCGGGGGCGGGGCCGAGCAGGGGCGCACCGAGGACCCCGGCGGTGACGGCGAGCGCCCCGCCGACGGCGAGGGCCACCACCCGCACCCGGCCCGTGCGGATACCGGCGGCGGCGGCCATGGCGGGGTCGGAGACGGTGGCGCGCAGCATCAGGCCCGCCGTGGTGCGCCGCACCACCCACTGCAGGGCGACCGCCACCGCGGCGGCGACGGCGATGAACACCAGCCGATAGACCGGGTAGCCGTGCCCGGCGATGTCGACGCGGCCAGCGAGGACCATCGGCGGGTCGGCCGCCAGCGGAGCCGCACCGAACACGCCGGCGAGGCCGTCCGCGGCGAGGAACGCGATGCCGAGGGTGGCGAGGGCTTGGTCGAGGTGACCCCGTCCGGCCAGCGGGCGCAGCGCGGCGGCCAAGACGGCACCACCGAGGGCGCCTGCTGCTACGCCGGCGGTGAGGGCGGCGATCAGGGCGATCAGGCTGCCGTCGGTGAGGAGGTAGGCGAGGTAGGCGCCGAGGAGGTAGAGCGTGCCGTGGGCCATGTTGAGTACGTCCATGACGCCGAAGACCAGCGCCAGGCCGGCGGCCACGACGAACAGCAGCAGCCCGAAGGCCACCCCGTCCAGCGCGGTCACCCCGTACGTTGCTACCTGTCCCACGGCACGCTCCCCTTTCCCCTCACTGGTGGTCTGGTTCAGTCCTCGGCCCGGCGGCCGACGCTGGTGACCATCGGGTACGACCACGCGAGGGTGCCCGGGTCCTCCATTGCGGCGCGCAGCGTCGCCAACTGTTCGACACTCACACCGCGTGCGAGCACCGCGGCCTGCATCTGGCGGCTGTTGCTGGCATGCAGCAGGCAGCCGGCTTCACCTCCCGTCCACAGTCGGTTGTGCACCTCGGCCTCGACGTCGACCAGGCCGGCGTCGCGCATGGCCACCGGCACCCGATGAGCCCAGCTCGCGGAGGCGCCGTTGTCGACAGCCAGGCCGACCAGCGCCGTCTGGAACGTCACGAACGCCTCGGCCAGGCCGGCGGCACCGCGCAGCAGCATCTCGTCGAGGTGGGTGCAGTCCCAGTCGGAGACCACCAGCACCCCACCGGGCTTGAGCGCCGCGACAGCACGCCGCAACACCTGCTCGCGCTGCGGCAGGTGCATCAGCAGCAGCCGGGCGTGCACGAGGTCGTACTCGCCCTCACCGAGGTCGAGGGTGGTGACGTCGCCGGTGCGCACATCGATCAGCTCATGGGTGGGCACGTGGCGGGGGTCGGCGTCGATGGCGACGACCCGCCCGGCCGGGCTGACCTGGTCGGCGAGCCACCGCGCGACGCTGCCAGCGCCGGTGCCCAGATCGAGGCACCGCCACCCGGACTCCACCCCCGCGCGGGCGAGCACGTCGGTGGAGTGCCCGTCGAGGATCTCGGCGAGCAACCGCACCTGCCGGGCGGCGTCGATGGTGGCGTTGTCGAAGGTGTACCGGCCGTCGGCGGCCGTCGTGTCGGTGTCGGGTGCTGCGGTCATGAGAGGGCTCCTAGCTGCCGAGGGTGGTCAAGTTCTGCACGACGACGTTGGCGCGGGCGCGTCCGTCGTTCTCGACTCTGCGCAGGTACCAGGGCTGGATCGGGCTGTGGTTGGCGCCGAAGCGCCACTGCCCGCGAGGGCTGTCGATCGCGCCGAGGCGCCCGATCGCCATGTTGATCGACTGGCTTGTCGGCCTCTCACCGGCCGCGGCGATGGCCTGGTCGAGGACGAGCGCGGCGTCGTAGCCGGTGAGGTTGTAGAGGTTCGGGGCGGCCTGGTGCTTCTGCTGGTAGGCCGGGGCGAACGCCCGGTTGGCGGCGTTGTCGAGGTTCGCGGCGTAGTTCAGCACCGTCTGCACCCCGTCAGCGGCGGCACCCTCGGCCGCGAGGACGCTGCCCTCGGTGAGGAAACCCGCCGCGTACAGCGGGACCTTGCCCTTGAGTCCGGCCTGCGCGTACTGCTGCACGAACTGCACCGCGGCGGTGCCGGCGTAGAAGCAGTACACGGCCTTCGCGTCCGTGTCGGCGATCTTGTTGAGGTACGGCAGGAAGTTCGTCGTGGCCGGCCACGGCGTCCAGGCCGGTTTCCCACCGTCGTTGGCGAGTTTCCCGCCCGCCTTCTCGAACGCGTCGACGAATCCGCCGATCTGGTCGTAGCCGCCCTGGTAGTCCGGGCCGATGACGTAGACCGGCCCGGGAACCGTGGTGCGCACGTGCCCGGCGATCGCCTCCCCGGTCTCCCGGGACAACCACGAGGTGTGCCAGATGTAGGAGACGTCGGTCAACGTTGAGGGCCGGCCACCGGTGCCCACGAACGGGATTTTGCGTTCGGTGACCAGGGTCTTGATGGACTCGACGGCGTCGGCGCTGCCGGTCCCGGCGATGACCGCGACCTTGTCCTTGTCGAGCAACTTGCGTGCGGCGTTGAGCGCTGACTGCTTGCCCTCCGCCTCGTCAGCGGTGATGACCTGCACCCGGTGGCCGCCGAGTTGCCCGCCGTGGGAGTCGAGGTAGAGCTGCCAACCCATGGCCAGGTCATCGCCGATCGCCTTGTAGGGGCCCGACTGCGGCACCATCAGACCGATCCTGATCGTGTCGCCGGCAGTGCTGCCGGAGTCGAGGCTCGAGCCGGAACAACCGGCCAGCGCGGCGAGCATGCTCAGGGCGGTGACGGTGGCGAGCAGACGGGTGGGGTGTCGTCGACGGTTCACGGGGCTCCTCATCGGGGTTGGGGATGGGTGTCGGCGCGGGCATGCCGCAGGGCGATGACGTGCTCGACCAGGACGATCAGCGTCTGGCGGACCTGCGCCCGGTCGAGGGCGTCGCAGTGCAGCAGCGGGACCGTGTCCGCCACGTTGAGCGCCTGGCGCAACTCGACGTCACCGAACCGGGGCGCCTCGGGGAACGCGTTGATCACAACGGCGTAGGGCAGCCGCCGCTCGTCGAAGTAGTCGATGGCGGCGTAGCAGTCATCCAGGCGGCGGGTGTCGGTCAGGACGATCGCGCCGAGAGCACCCCGGCACACCTCGTCCCACATGAACCAGAACCGGTCCTGGCCGGGAGTGCCGAACAGGTAGAGGATCAGCGCGTCGTCGATGGTGATCCGGCCGAAGTCCATCGCGACGGTCGTCGTCGTCTTCCCCGGCACCCCAGCGGTATCATCCACCCCCACGCCGGCGCTCGTCATGACCGCTTCGGTGCGCAGAGGTGTGATCTCGGAGATCGCGCCGACGAAGGTGGTCTTGCCGGCGCCGAACCCGCCCGCCACCACGATCTTCGCCGAGCTGACCCGCCGCCCACCGCCAGCCGTGGGCCGCTCCGCCGTGGCGACGGACGACGAGCGCGGATGGTGGAGCGCAACCGCTCCCACCGGCTGATAAGGACTCGTCATGCCTGCAGTACGGGTCGCTGGTCCGGCGTCAGAGCCGCACCGACCCGGTTGATCAACATGGCCATCTCGTAGACGACCTGGCCCATGTCCGCGTCCTTGCCGGCAAGGACGGTCAGCACGGAGCCATCACCGATCGACATTATGGCCACCCGCCCATCGGCCATGTCGACGACCGTCTGCTCCACCGTGCCGCCCGCCATCAGCGTGGCCATCCCGCTGGTCAGGCTGGCCATACCGGCGGTGCAGGCGGCGAGCTGGTCGGCGTTGTCCTTCGACAGCGTCGCGCTCTTGGCGATCAACAGCCCGTCGGTGGACACCGCAACGGCGTGCGCGACCCCCTGCGTGCCACAGAGTTGATCGAGGAGGAAGTCCCACTGGTCGCGCTTCGAAGCAGTCGTGGGGGTAATCGGGCGTGTCATCGTGGGGGCTCCTCCGCGAGTGGGTGATGAGTACGTCGCCCGGCCGCGCCGAGCGCGTGATCGACTGCCGCCATTCGCCGTCGCAACGCCTCCGGGTCGCGTAGCGGCCGAAGCGTCCGACGGGTCTGCGTCGGGATGGTCGGGATGACCCTTCGTCCGGGGCGGCGCACCGGCAGCCCGTGCGAGGTCACCTCACTCGCCGGCTGATGGAGGGCGGCCTCCGCGGCCACCCGCCACTGCTCCGGCACCACAGGCCGACCCCCGACCGAGGTGTCCTCGGCCGTGGCGAACCAGGAATGAGCCGGCTCCCGCAGCACCTGCTCAAAGACCGCCAACGGCGGTGGCGGCCCTACCGCTGGCGCCGGCGTCAAGGGCAGCGCCTCGACCGCGAGAGGCCACGCCGGAGGCGGCGGTAGGGCCACCGGCGGCGTCGAGCGAGACGACAACGCCGGAAGCTCCCGGGTCCGCTCATCGACCACCGCGCGTGGCGGTGCTGCCACCGCCGGGTCATTCGCTCCGGCGGTGCTGAAGTGACACGACGGGACGGTGAGATCAACACGGGTGCCCTCGCCGACGTCGGAGCGCAGCGTGACCGTGATGCCGAGGCGCTCGGCGATCCGGCCCACCACCGGCAGGCCCATCTGCTCGGTCGTCGCGCTATCCATCCGATGCGGATACGCCAACCGATCCCGGGCGGCCCGCAGAGCCGCCTCCCGCATACCGATGCCAACATCGCGGACCTGGATGTGCAGCAGATCTCCGACACGACCGCCCTCCACCATGACCGGTGTGTCCGGCGGGGAATACCTGGCAGCGTTGTCGATCACCTCGGCGAGCAGGTGCGTGAGTTCCTCGGCCACGTCTCGACCCACCAGAACGGCGTTGTCGACGAACCCGAGGTGCACCCGCTTGTAGTCGTCGACCTCCCCACCGGCGGCGCGCAACAGATCCGGCAGCGCGAGAGCCTCCGGTCGTGATCGGCCCGCACGACCGCCCGCGAGAACCTGCAGATTGGCCACCATCCGACGGATCAGCGTCGCGACGTGATCAAGGTCGAACAGCTTCTCCAGCCGATCCGGGTCCTCCTCGTCACGCTCCAATGCGTCCAGGCTGACCATCATCCGATCCGCGCGTGACTGCAGCCGACGCGACAGCGACAGGATGAACGCCGCCACGGTGCCGCGAAGCGCAACCTGCTCGCCCGCGATCCGCACCGCCGCTTGGACAACGGTGTTGAATGCGTTCGTGAGCTCGCCCACCTCATCCCGGCCGTGCACGGGGATCGGCATCGCGGCCTCGGCCATCACCTCATCGATGGTCGACTGGCTGGGATTGTCACCGGCCAGCTGGGCGACCATGCGAGGCAGCCTGTCCGTCGCGACCGCGATCGCTCCCGTACGCAGCCGGTGCAGCGAACCCGTCAACGAGCGGGTCACCCACCAGCCGACCGCCGCCATCACGCCCAGGCACACCAACATGGTCACCGACAGCGTGACGATCGTGCGCCGCTGCTGATCACGCTGCCGAGTCACCGCGCCCAGCAACTCGCCGTCCAGCTCCCGCTCGGCGGCGTGCAGAAGATCCATGCGGGCATCCACGGCCGCTGCCCAACTGGACGCGCTGGCTCCCAACCGCAATGATTCGCCCGGCGCGGCGCGCGCGACCACACCCTGCAAACGCTCGGCCGCGAGGACATCTTTACCGTTCACACGGGCGTTGACCCGGGCCTGCCACGACTCTGGCGCGAGCGTGCGAAACGCCTGCATCGCCTCGGTGAAGCCGACATCCGCGCTGACGATCTCCTGCTGACCCGCCGGCGTCAACCGCCCCGCACCAGCAGACCGCACGACAGCGACCTGCATCAGCCCAAGCGCCTCAATGGCCTGCGACAGCGAGGCACTGGCACGCAGATCGTTACCCGTCCCCGAGTCCACCCCTACCTGAGACAGGCCCTGCCGGTAGGCGACGAGATCGGCCACGACCGCCCGGTAGCGGAACACCACCAGACTGGCGATGGCATCCGGCTCCGCTTGCACCTGCCGACGCAGCTTCGCCAAGCTGGCCAGCTGGTCGGTGAGGCGACGTAGCGGCCCCTGAAGACCCTGCGGAACCCGCACCCCCTCCCGCGCCCCGTCGAACTGCCGGGCAACCAGATCGGTGAGCGCGATTCGCCTGCGGTACTCCTCAAGCGTCGCCGCACTGCTGCCCCGGGCAAGAACCAGAGCCGCCGCCACCCGCTCCCGCTGCAACTGCGCCGCGAACTGACTCGCCGCACCACCCAGCGCCACCAACCGCCGTGCCTGCCCGGCCTGCGACGCAGCGGTAGCCGCACCAGCCGCCAAGACGCCCGTCAACGCCAGCGTCGCCACCAAGGGCAGCACCAACAACAGCGTCAACTTCGTGCGGATCCGCCTGTCCCGCCACCGAGGCAGCTTGAACGCCAAAGGCTCCGCAACGGCTCGTCGTCTCACAGCGCCTCCTTGATCGTGCGGCGGCGCGCCACCAACGCCCCCTGCCCGCACACACCGGCGGCACTCACACCCGGCGCCCCAGACCCGAGCGCAGGGGCAGTCCGCAGACCCAGCGAGTCACCATGAGGCCGCTTTGGTGACGTCGCGGCCAGCCCTCGCCTTCGGCCCAGTCCCTGGACGAAGGCCACACCCGATTGGCACACGGCGATCGGTGCCGCGCCTGCGGCGAGTACATCGCGCATCTTGTTCGACCTCCTTCTGCACAGCGGCATCGCCGTCGTCATCGCCTGGACTCGCAGTCGGCGCAGCCGACCTAGTCGCGATCCGGCCCCGATGCCATATCGAGGTTCCCGCCTCGCGGAGCCGTGCCAGCCAGCGCCGCGTCGGCCCATTGATGATTTGCTCGTTGCACATCAACGATCACGGAGCCGTCCACGGCTGGGAATACCGACCTTTGGTCCGACCTTGTGTACCGACCTTTGGTCCGACCACCCCCTGAGCTGGGCATTCAGGATGGACCTTGAGCCTCAGCAAGATCGTTTCGGCGACTCTCGGAGGTACATTGAGCGCACCCAGCCGGCCGCGATTGTCGACCGGGTTGACACAGACTGCTGGAGGCAGCCGGTGACCCGCCCCAGTCCGTACGTTCGCCGACGATGGCTAGGACGCGAGATCAAGCGACTGCGTGACGAGCACGCGATGCCGGCTGAAAAACTCGCACGCGCCGTCGGGTTTCCGCGTCAACAGCTCAGTGCCTTGGAGAACGGTCATCTCGGCCCTGATATCGATCTGGTCAGCGTGATCTGTGACTATCTGGCTGTCGGCGTTAAGCGGCGAACAGCGATCATGGACGCGGCGACCGATGGCTGGGCGCGCGGATGGTGGATGGCCGACGCGCAACGAATGGGCCTCCGTCAGGCCACCTACGCCGACCTGGAAAGCGGGGCCGAGTCCATCACCGAGTACGCCTTGGCGCTGTTTCCCGGCCTGCTCCAGACGACCGCGTTCGCCGACGCTCGGCTGCGCAGCGAACCTGCCCGTCACACCGAGACCTTCGACCCCGCCGCGGCGGTCGCCGCCAGGGCGCACCGGCAGCAACTACTGCTCGCCGCCGATGGGCCGCGCTACGACCTCGTCCTCGACGAGATCGCGATCCGACGCTGCGCCGCCGAAGCGCACATCGTCGCCGACCAGCTCCGGCACATCATCGACGTCTGCGCGACGCACCCCACCGTGACCATCCAGGTGCTGCCGATCGGCATATCGATCAAGGGCCACAGCGCCTATAAATCGGCGTACTCGATCTACCGCTACCGCGACACGCCGAACTCCCTGGCCGTCGCAGTCGACACCCTCACGAATGATGTGATTTACACCGAGATGGATGAGGTCCAGCCCTACCTGAGCCTGCACAGCCGGTTGAAGGCCGCCTCGCTCGCACCTGACCTCAGCATTCGCCTGCTCCGCGACGCGGCGCAGGGCCTGTCACCCATCGAAGGAGTTTCCGCATGACCGCACAATTCACGGGATGGCGTAAGTCCACCCGCAGCGACGATGGCAACTGCGTCGAGGTCGCCAGCGCCGCCGATGGCACCATCGGCGTGCGCGACTCGAAGAACAGCGCCGGCCCCGTCCTGGCATTCGAGCCCGCCGCTTGGAGCGCGTTCACCGGGAGCGTCCGAGCTGGCACGTTCAACCGTTGATCCCTGTCTCTGGCCACAGCAGGGCGGCACGCTCGGTGACGCGAATGCGAGCGGCGCGGCTGTGAGGCTGATCGCCCGGCGCCCGGTCAGGGGCACCCGCCTCAGAAATTGGCGGCCACAAGATCAGGGCAGTCGACGGCGGGGGCGCGCGACGCTTGCTGGTGCTGAAATACTATTCATGGCCGCCGAAGCGTCGCGCGTCATCGCGCTGATGGAAGGTTCATGTGCCGTGGAGGTAGCTTGTGCCGCGTCACCCTGAAGCGATCATTGAGCCGAATGTCCTGCTCAGTGAGGCCCGCAAGTCCCGGTCGTCGCCGCACCGGCGTGACCAGCAGATGTCGCGCACCGAGCTTGCCGATGCGGTGAACAGCAGCCTCGATCGGCTTCACCCTGGCCGGGATATGACGGCGCAGTACGTCGACTTCCGGTGGATCGGCAAACTCGAACGCGGGGAGCACCGCTGGCCCAGTGTCGAGCGACGTGTCGCTCTCCGCCACGTGCTGACCGTCACCGACGATGCCCGGCTCGGCCTCTACAGCCCACGCCGCTCGCCCGACGCCCCACCCGAGTACTCCGGTCCGCAGCCAGCAGCGCCAACCGCATCGGTGAGCCGCATCCGCGTCGACGACTCGCTCATCGCCGGCCAGCCAGACGCGGTCGAAGTGTGGCTGGCCGAACTCCACCGCCTCACACAGCAGGCCGGCCCCTACGTAACCCCGCACCTTGGTACCCAGGTCCGCCAACACCTCGACGTCCTCGACCACCTGCAAAGCAACGGCGGCCGACCGCACCTGGCGAGCGTCGACGCCCGGTGGTCGGAATACATGAGCTGGGTCGCCGACAACAGTGGGGCCTCGGATGGTGGTTCATGGCTGGACCGATCGCACCGCCGGGCGAACGAAGCCGGTGACCAGCTGCTCGGCGCATACATCCTCATGCGCCAAAGCCAACGCGCCCTCGACGACGGCGCCGTCCGCGCCGCGATCACGCTGTCCCGCCGATCACTCACCCACGGCCCGGTGCCGCCCCGCACACGCACCCTGTGCCTGACGCGATTGGCTGAAGCGCTGGCCAGCAACGGCGACGACGACACCGACAGCGTGATCACCGCTGCCCGCCGAGGGCTGCAGAGCGCCACCAACGACGCCGAGGACGAGTTCGCCAGCCACTGCGACCTGCGCTACGTCACCGCGGTCGACGCGCGTTGCCGGCAACTGCTCGGAGACACGCTCTCCGCCGGTGCGATATTCAACGAGCTCCTAGACGGCGACAACCCGGTACCCCTGCTCGACGCCGGAATTTGGTACGCACACCTCGGCGAGTGCTACCTGCCCGACGACCCAGAGCGGGCAGCGGGCCACGGCATGAACGCCCTGCGGCTCGCCAACGAGACGGGCTCGTACCGCGCCATCCGAGCGTCACAGCCGCTCGCCATCGCGCTGCGCCGCCACACCACCCTCGCCCCCGTGCGAGCCTTCGTCGATGCTCACCGCGCTGCGGTGCTCAGCCGGTGACAAGATAACCGAGTGGATTTAATCCCCATGACCACCAGCACCGAGATCGCCGCCCGCACTCCGACGGTCGCGGTGCTGCCAGTCGGCAGCTTCGAGCAGCACGGATCGCACCTGCCGCTGGCCACAGACACAATCATCGCCGCGGCGATCGCCACGTCAATCGCCGCACGGTACAACGTTCTCGTTCTGCCGCCGATCACCGTGTCGTGCTCGCACGAGCACGCCGCGTGGCCAGGAACCGTCAGCATCAGCCATAAGACTCTCTCGGCCATCGTCGAGGACATCCGGGAGTCACTCGCCAACAACGGGATCACGCGGTTGGCCATCGTCAACGGCCACGGCGGCAACTACGTGCTCAGCAACATCGTCCAGACCGCCAACGCGTCAAAGCCGGGCGTGATGACGCTGTTCCCGACCCGGGCTGACTGGGACCAGGCACGGGCAGCCGCCGATCTAGAGACTGACGCGCATCGCGATATGCACGCCGGCGAATTGGAGGTCTCCATCCTGCTGCACAGCTGCCCGGACGCCGTCCGCCCCGGCGTTGCGCAAGGCGACCACCTCGCTGACGAACGCTCCATGCTCCTTGTGCACGGCATGGGTGCGTACACGCAGACAGGCGTCATCGGCCAGCCATCGGCCGCGACTAGGGAGAAAGGACACGCGCTGCTCCACAGTTTGACCGAAGCCTTCGGTCGCCACTTGTCAGCCATGGGCGTCGAACGACAGTCCTCAGCGGGGCAATGGTGACCCTTGGGTCGAATTATTGAGCTGTTGGATATCGAATCCGCACTGTCGTCGAGCGAATTCGAATAATCACCGTCAACAGCAAGGCGTCCGGGCAGGCGGGCGCGCGCGAATGTGAAAGGGAGGGCCAGTGCGACGCTATCTGGACACCGATGTGGTGCCCAACACTCAGCTCAGCGAAGCTCGCCGAAGAACAGCTTCGCCCACAAGTTCCGCAGAGGGCATGTCCCGCAGCGAACTGGTCGATGCGATCAATGCGAGGCTCCGTGACCACGCTCCTGGACGCAACCAGGCGGCCATCGTCGTCGATGTTCGCTGGCTCGCCAAGCTCGAACGCGGCGAGGTCCGTTGGCCCAGCGAGGAGCGCCGCACCGCCCTGCGCCACGTCCTCGACGCCACCACCGACGAGGACCTCGGTGTTCATCGACCGATGTGCCGGGACCTGTAGTTGCCTCGCCATCCGGACACGGTGATCACGCCGAACACCCTACTCAGCGACGCCCGCCAGCGACTGCCATCACCCCGGCGGGCAGGCCAGTGCGTGTCGCGCAGCGAACTGGCCGACGCCGTCAACACCGCCCTCGACCGGCTCTACCCCAGGCGCAACCTCACCGCCCACTACGTCGACTCCCGCTGGATCGGCAAGCTCGAACGCGGCGAACACCGCTGGCCCAGCGAAGAACGCCGCGCTGCCCTCCGCTATGTCCTCGGCGCCGTCACCGACACTCAACTCGACCTCTACATCCCACGACGGACCGATATCACCAGTGGCACCGGCCATTTCACCGGTCAGCCGTCGCCGGGGAGTTGGGACGAGACAATCTATGAGCTGCGCGCCCAGTGGCACCTGCTGGTTCAGAACGACAAGCTGTTCGGACCGCAGTACGCGCTCATCGGCGTCACTGCCCAGCTCACGCTTGTCGATCGGCTGCTCGTTGAGGTGCCAACGTCATTCCGCCCCAGCCTCGTCCGCCTCGCCGCCCAGTACGCCGAGTCCGCAGCATGGTTGAACCAGTCGCTCGACGACGCCCCAGCCGCTCATCGCTGGACCGGGAAGGCGCTCTCCTGGACCGATCAGATCGCTGATCCGGTCATGACGGCGTGGGCGATGTATCGCAGCAGCCAGTACTGGCTCATCGCCGGGAAGCCGCATCGTGCTGTCGAACGGGCCGGTGCCGCCATGGTCAATGACACGAAGGTGCCCAACCCGGTGCGGGCGGCGCTTCGCGTTCAGCATGCTCATGCGCTCGCCGCAGTTGGGGAGAATCGTGAAGCGATGCAGCTCCTTGACGACGCGCATCGTTGGGCCGCCGACCGTGGCCCAGGTAAGCCCGAAGGGGAGCACGGCTCTTACTGCACGAGTGGGTACATCGAAGTTCACCGCGGGACCTGTCTCCGGCTCGGGCAGCGTCCCGAGGAGGCCATCGCGGTGCTGGACGCGGCGCTGCCGTCGATCCCGTCGCTTCATCGCCAGGACTTCACCTCAGCCCTGCTGACCAAGGCCGCAGCGCATGTCGCGGCCGACCAGCCCGACCAGGCCGCCGCCACCGCGCGTATCGCGCTGCCGGTCGCCCGTCGCGCTGGATCGCGACGCATTTTGCACCAACTCGCTCAGATCGGATCGGCGGTAGACGAACACCGTCACCTGGCCGACGTTCGCGCGTTCCTCGACGACCTTGTGGAGACCCCCCGATGGCATCAGACGTAGAGCTGGCCGCGATGCGGCACGCCATCACGCTGTCGGCCCTTGGGCTGGGCACCACGAGCCCGAACCCGCCCGTCGGATGCGTCATCCTGAGCCAGGATGGAACGATCGTGGGTGCAGGGTTTCACCGCCGCAAGGGCGAGCCGCACGCCGAAGTGCACGCCCTCACCGCCGCTGGAAACGCGGCTCATGGCGGGACAGCCGTCGTCACGCTTGAGCCATGTAACCATGTCGGTGTCACACCGGCGTGCCGCCAAGCGCTGCTCGACGCCGGCGTTTCCCGCGTCATCATCGGCGTCATCGACCCAACCTCCCGCGGCGAAGGCGGTGCCGCAACGCTCGCTGCCGCAGGCGTCGAGGTCGAAACCGACGTGCTGCACGACGAAGCCCTCACGGTGCTTCGCACCTGGCTGACCGCAACCACGCGCCGGAGACCCTACCTGACATGGGCGTACGCCCCCGACGACGGGCGTCAACAGGCGGCGGAGGGGCATCTTCTGCTCGATCTTCGCGGTGGCGCGGATCTCGTCGTGGCGGACAAGACCCTCTACGAGGGCATCCCCGGCGGTCACGCCGCAGAGCATTTCGCACTGCCGGGGGAAGCCGATATTGACGTCGGCCCGCTGCGGTGGTTGTCGGCCGCCTACGCAGTCGGCGCACGTAGCGTGCTCGTCGTCGGACATGAGTACGCCGAAGCACTGCGATCGCAGCTGCACGCCATCGACGAGGTCATCATCTCTGTATCGCGAGCTGATCCGTCCAAGGCGCTTAACATCGTCGACCCCGGCCTCATACCCAACGACTTCCACCTCGTTGCAATGACCACAGCTGCGGACTCGTTAAGGGTCCACCTGCGGCGCTCCGCGCACAACATGAAGTAGCACCCCAGCGCCCCTCCGACGCTTCGCCAATGAACAGGTTCGCCGGCGTCTCATGCGTCTCATGCCGCCTCACACAAAACGCGGACCACGCCGATCCCCTCGCAATGGCCAGTACTGACCTGGCCGCCTGGAGCTCCTCCTCGCCTGAGTGGCCTGTCAGGTGAGCAACGGGGGCGCTCGGCGTGAGGCATCGACTGACGCCTTCCCCCGCCGGCTCTGGCAGCGCCCCGAACCGACGTCGTGGCACCCAAGCCGGCCGCTGACGACCGTGCGCGGCTGCATCCGAAGCGGTGCCACGACAGGCGGCGCGAGGATCCTCTGTGCGGGCTGGTTTGCCCAGCTCAGCACCTGGTCGGACCATAGGTCGGTACACAAGGTCGGACCATAAGTCGGTATTCCCAGCCCCCTCGTGAGGGGTGATCCTGGGCACACGAAGTGATGGCACCAGGTCCATCAACCACCGGAATCGGCGACAACAGCCGGGATCCCCAGAGGCCGAGGCCCGCCCGATCGACAAGGAAGGTTCCCTGGTGCAAACGATCAACCCTGGCGTATCTCCAACTGCTCTTACCAGTGAAAATAGAGAATCCCACACCGAGGTCTTCAAACACTTGATCGACGTCTGCGTCGACTTCAAGTTGCAAGACCAGATCTACCGGCAACGGAGGAGTCCCGAGCAGATCCGGGACATCCTCGTCCGTGAACTGCCTGAGCACCCTACCGACCTGGCCGAGATCATCGACGACTTCCGGCACTCGGTGCTGCCGCTGTGCAAGAACGAGAACAGCCCATACTTCCTCGGGTTCGGCGACACCGGCGACGATCCGGCCGCGCTGGCGGGCGGGCTACTGGCGCTGTTTACCCAGCAAAACCTGATCAACCAAAGCTTCGACTCGCCCAGCGCGACCTTCGTCGAGATCGCCACCTTGCGGTGGCTGCGCGAACTACTCGGATACACGAACCTCCCGGTACCTGATCTCACCTGCGTATGGAATGTCGGTGGCCTGGTCACGACGGGCGGCACGTCGAGCAACACGGTGGCCATGATGTTGGCGAGGGAGCAGCGGGCGCCGGGCTGCATGGTCCGGGGCGTGTCCGACCCGGGCCAGTTCGGCGTCATCGTCCCCCGTGGCATCGGGCACTACAGCGTGAGGAGCGCGCTGACCTGGATCGGCTGCGGCGCTCAGATCATCGAGGTTGACACCATCGACTTCCGTTACGACTTGCAGGCGCTCAAGCGGACCCTGCACGAGCACAAGGGCCGCGTCATGTCGGTGGTCGCGTACGCCGGAGACAGCCGAACGCAGACAATCGAAAACCTGCGCGCCGTGCACGACGTGGTGCGCTCTACGGACGAGTCAATCTGGCTGCACGCGGACGCTTGCTGGGGCTTCGTGTGTACCTTTAGCGAGGCCCTGCGGCCCCGCGTCGACGGCATTGCCGAGTACGACAGCGTGACGGTCGATCCACACAAGGTCATGGCGGTGCCGTACAGCGTCAGCGCTCTGCTCGTCAAAGTACCCGAGCACCTTCGCATGATCACCAGCTATTCCGACCTCATCATGCAGGAGGACTTTGCCTTCGGACAGATCACACCATTCATTGGAACCAAACCGTGGGCGTCGCTCAAGCTGTGGATGATGATGCGCGCCCACGGACGCGCCGGGCTCGCCGCAATGATCGAGCGCCGGATGGAGATCACGCGGGCGTTCGTCGAGGCGGTTGACCAGCGGCCCCGCTTCCTGCGGCTACACGATCCAGACCTCACGGCCGTGGCGTTTCTCTACCTCCCCACGGACGTCGACCCCACCCGGCCGGACATCGATCGCGTCAACACCGTGAACAAGGAGATCCACCGCCGCCTTCTCGAGGTTGGCCAGTGGCACCTGCACCAGTTCAGCATCCCCGACCCCGGGGTACTGCGAACCGGCGAAATCCTGCATCCACTCCGATTCATGGGCGCGAATCTACGTATCGAGGAGCGCCACATCGGCGGCATCCTCGGACATGTGCAGGCGCTTGGTGCCGACATCGAAGAGTCCTGCTAACCGGATCCCCGTCGTCACTCACCCTGGGAGGCAGATGATGGATATTCAATCCGAAAAATTCCGCGCGGTCTACCACGCGCCCGGCATCTACGAGCAGGTACTGCTGCCACACTTCTTCGACGGTGTGGAGGATGTCGACCTGGTGGCACGGCTCATGCTTGAGCACTACGGGCAGCCTGGCAACGACCGACGGCTCAACGTCCTGGATCTCGGTTGCGGGACCGGGCGGGTCACCACCGTTCTGGCCCCATACGCCGCAACGCTGTACGGCATCGATAGCGGCGGACCGATGATCGCAGCCTTCCGCCAGCGGTTCCCGGACGCCCAGGCCGCGTGCCTGGACATCCGGGAGGCGGTCGAGGCGATGCATGCCAAGGGCCTGGCAGGCACGTTCGACGTAGTCGGCGCGTTCTGGTCCTTGAGCTACCCCATCCTCGATCTGTTCGAGGAGATGACATCCGAAGGCATCCGCCCGCGAGCCGACGCGGCGGATGCCCGCAGGCGAGCCGACGGATTTGTGCGCGACGTCCTGAGCCTGGTCGCCCCGAATGGCCGCCTGATCGTCATGTTCTTCGACTCCGAAACGCCCGAGCAGCGACTCGTCACCCAACTCTGGGAGCAGATCGCCCCATTTCCCGGCACTGGCCGCGGATACGCCCGTGAGATTGTCATCGAGGGACTACGGGACGCCGAGTCACGCGGCGAGGGCCGCCTGGTCCACACCCGTCGTGGCGGTGTCGCCGCAGCTCCGACTCCGGACGCGGCGCGCCGGTGGTTTGAGATCGTGCACCTCAAGTCGTTCCCCGCACTGGTCTCCGACCCCACGACCCGAGCCGCGGTTGAACGCTTCGCCAGGGAGCACGAGCAGCCATCGGGCGAGGTCCTTATCCCCTCGGGAGTCCATCTCATCGACTTCTGGAAGATCGAGAGCCGCGCGCATGTGGCGGGGTCGGCGTCGGCGTCGCTGACGCGGAGGCTCCGATGATCAATGAGCTGCTCGCCGACGCGAGCCGGGTTCTGCACAAGCTTGTTGGCACCGCCGGCTACGGCCTCGTCTACGGCTCCCATGCCCGTGGCACCGCCAGCCCTCAGTCAGACCTGGACCTTCTCCTCATCACCGATGAAGGGCCCGACCGGATCGATACCGCAGCGCTCGTCAGCGAGGTGCGGAGCCTGCACGCCCGGCACGGATTGGACCTTGACGAGGAGGTGGCGTACGAGGTCAAGCTCTTCGCCCGTACCGATGAGGTGATTCAAGCCATCGCGCTCGGCGGCTTCGTCATCGACCCTTCGGGCCGGCTGTCGATTCCGCCGGTAGTCGCAGAACCGGGGTTCTTGAACTCGACACCGTTCAAGCTCCGCCTGATCCTCAACGCGCTCACCAGCCCTCACATCTTCCTGGGCGGAAACGTCGAGCGCTACCGCGAACACCAAGCGCAGGCGAGCAACGCGGTGGCACTGCTGGCCCTGTCAATGGTCGATGAAACCGAACGGATCTCCATAACCCACCTCGTCCACATGCTGATCAGTGATCCCGGTAGCGGCAGCCATGGCAAGGACTACCTTGGCTACGCCTCCTCGGACACAGCCGCTCTGCATGGTCTGGTCCAGTGCGGCTTGGCTGGCTTGAACACTGCCGACGCGACCCGCGCCGTTGACGGGGTGCTCGTGGAACAGCGTGCACAGATACGAAGATCACTCGTCGCACGCCGTGGGGGCGGCAAACCATGACGGAGTCAAGCGGCTCGGCCGGTAGGCTGCCGATGTCAGTTGCGTGCCAAACAATCACAGCTTGTGATGGACGAGAAGGAAGACGCCCGAGTGACCGACGCCGTCGCAACCAAAAACCTGGTGGAGTCCGCAGTGTCCGCGGCCATGACCCAGGTCCTGCCAGCCGATCTGGCCGGCGGCGACCCCCTGGTGCGACGATCCGACCACGCCGACTTCCAGTCCAACGTCGCCCTCGCGCTAGCCAAGCAGGCCCGCCGGTCACCCCGTGAACTGGCCCAGTCCCTGGCCGAAGCGATCAACGACCAGACCGTCTCCGCGACAGTGTCTGGACCCGGCTTCCTCAACCTGCAGGTGAGGGACGGGGCGATCTGGGACCGGGTCAACGATCGAATGAGCGACGAGCGGCTCGGTATCGGCACGCCGGCGACCGGCGAGCGTGTCGTAATCGACTACTCGGCGCCTAACATCGCCAAGGAAATGCACGTCGGGCACCTGCGGACCACGATCATCGGCGATGCCCTCGCTCGCGTCCTGGACTTTCTCGGTGCCGAGGTGGTTCGCCAGAACCACCTCGGTGACTGGGGAACCCAGTTCGGCATGCTCATTCAGTATCTCGACGAGCACCCCGAACTGCCCTGGCGACAGCAGGACACGCTTGTGGACGCCACCAACACGGTGTCCACGCTCGACGGGCTCTACCGCGCCGCCCGTGCGCAGTTCGACGCCGATACGGCCTTCGCCGACCGAGCTCGATCCAGGGTCGTCGCCCTCCAGTCCGGCGACCTGGACACCCTCGCCGTCTGGCGCGATCTTGTCGGTGAATCCCAGCACGCCTTCCAGGCCATCTACGACCGCCTCGGAGTGCTACTCACCCCTGCAGACTCGGCAGGCGAGTCCACCTACAACCCCTACCTCGGCGATGTCGTGAACGAGTTGACCGCCGCCGGCATCGCGGTGCCCAGCGAGGGCGCGCTGTGCGTCTTCTTCGAAGACATCATCGGCCCAGACGGTGATCCGGTCCCATTGATCGTGCGTAAGAACGACGGCGGCTTCGGCTACGCCGCGACCGATCTGGCCACGATCCGATACCGCATCCGCGATCTGAAGGCCACCCGCATCCTCTACGTCGTCGACGCCCGCCAGGCCCTGCACTTCCGCATGATCTTCGCTACCGCACGGCGGGCCGGATGGCTGACCCACGACGTCGACGCCGTACACGTTCCCTTCGGCACCGTGCTCGGCCCTGATGGGCGACCGTTCAAGACCCGCTCCGGCGGCACCGTTCGCCTCAGCGAACTACTCGACGCCGCTGTCGACGGCGCGCGCACCGTCATCGCCGAGAAGGCGCACGGCCTGGACGCCGCGACCCTCGACCACGTTGTGCAGGCCGCCGGCATCGGCGCGGTCAAGTACGCCGACCTGTCCACCTCCCGCACCAAGGATTACACGTTCGACATCGGCCGAATGGTCGCGCTCTCCGGCAACACCGGCGTCTACCTCCAGTACGCCCACGCCCGGATCCAATCAATCCTTCGCAAGGTCCCTGGAAGCAAGACCGTTGGGCAGGTCGACGCGACCCTGCCGCTACACCCCACCGAGCGCGCACTCATCCTTTCCCTCGACGAGTGCGAGGAAATCCTCACCGAGGTCGCCACCACTCTCGAACCACACCGGCTGTGCGGCTACATGTTCGAACTCGCCAAGGCGTATACCGAGTTCTACGAGTCCTGTCCTGTGCTGCGCGCAGACACCCCCGCTCAGCGCGACAACCGAATTGCGCTGTGCCAGTTCACTGGCCGTACCCTCGCCACCGGCCTCAACCTACTCGGTATAGAAGCACCACCGAGGATGTGATCAAGGCCGGGCGGCCGCCTGTGCTGCCCTTGCCCGCCGGGCAGGGCCGTTTCGTAGTGGGCGACGCGTGCGGTGAGCTGGGGATCTGTGGGTTGAGTGGCTCGACTGGCGTCACCGTCGTGCTCACCAACCTCGCCCGCCGCGTCGGCCGCCTGGCAGTCCGCCCACTCCCCGGCCTGTTCGGCCACGCCTGCGGGCGGGTGCTCGCGCAGCGCTTCGTCGCCGGCGCATACGGCTGGAGGCGCTTGTCGAAAGCCCGGTTGATAGCCGGGTTTCTGCCAGGAAGTAGGGCGGGGTGGGTTCGTATCCGGCTGCGGTGTAGAGCCGCAGGGCGCGGTGGTTGTGTCGGCCGGTCTCGAGCCGGAGGTGCCGTACGCCGAATGTCAGGGCTTCTCCTATTCGAGTCGCCGTAGCAGTTTGGTGTCCCAGCCCACGACCCCGTAGGTCGGGGTGGCCGTACGTCCATTTGATCTCGGCTCGCTGGCGCTAATCCAGCGCCAGCCGCCGTAGACGACTGGATGCTGATCACGTAGGCGACAAAGCACAGCCCAGCAGGCGGGTTGTAGTCGGCTGCCGGGTGTCGACCGGGTCGGCGAATCCGTAGACGACGGCGAGGGTGCCTGCCTCGGTGCCAGCGGCGTCCTCGCCAACTCGTCGGCGCTGTCTCACATCAGCGTGACAGTGAGGGGACGCACCCCGGCTCGCCGTCAATTGTCAGATCCGCTGGTGCCCGATCGGTCTCCCCGTGATTCGTCGGGCGAGCGCGTGCGTTCATCTGTTGGGCGTGCCGATGCCACCCGGATGTTCCCTTCTCTGTAACCATCGATGCACGTACGGTGGCGGGGGTCGGTCAGGGCGGCTCCCCCGTGGCGGCCCTGACCGGCGTCGCCAAGATCGCCACACCGCGCGGCATCCGCGGACCAGCGGCACCGCAAGGGCGGTCGCGGCCGGAACGGGTCTGGCGAACGCTGCGGTACTACACCGCCGTGCCCACCATAGATGCGCTGGCCCTGCAGCGCCGGACTCGATAGTCGGGAGGCGTCGGACGGTGGAATGGGCGCTGGTGACCGAAGCCCGGGCTGTGGGTACGTGCCGATGCTGCCGCGATAGGTTGTCGTCGAGTACCGGTGGCGTCGCGGCAGCGCGTGCACCTGGACGGGCTGTGCGGTGAGCGGGGCCGTGCCGGTGCCGCGGCCGCCCACGGGAGGTCGCCGCATCGGATCTGAGGACGACGCGCGCGCGTTGGCCCTCTGGTTGCGCGACCCGGCCCGGGATCGGCCGGTGGTGCTGGTGACGGTGCCGGCCGGGCACTACGCGCCGTTCGCCGACACGGACGCGATCGTCGAGGCGGTCGACGGGCTGGCGACGGTGGTGATTCTGCCGACCAGCCGCCTGTCGTGGGTGTTCTCGGCGGCGATGCCCGCAGGGACACAGGTGTATGGAGGCGCCGCGCGGGTCTATCCGGTCGGCGACGCCTGGGAGGCGGACCCACAGCTCGCGCGACTACGGTTCGCCTACTCCGCCGCCGATCGCGACAGAGTCACGGACCACTTGGTCCGCGACGCCTTCCGGGCCGCGGCAGCAGACGAACCGCAGGACGTCGAGCGGATGCGGCCTGGACGAGGCGTGGTGCAGGCGCTGATCGGATCGCGGGCGCTCGTGCGACTCGACGACGGCGAGGTCGCGTCTGTCTGGGAAGAGCTGACCGTGCCCGGCGTGCCACTGGAACGCGTTCTCCGCATCGGACAACACGTCAGCGGCGCCTACGACCCGGCATCGCGGCGGCTGGACCTGCGCGCCGCGCTGCCCGATAGCGATCCGCAGGCGGCACGCACCGCGCTCGCCGCCACCTACCGGCCGGGTGACATCGCGCTAACCGACGTCACCGCGGTTGACGCCGACACGGTCACGCTGCGGCTGCTGCCCGGCGTCACCGTTGATGTCACCCGCGCCGACGTGACCGCCAATCCCGATGACCTTCTGCACGACCTGTTCACCATCGGGGAAGTCGTCGCGGCCCGCGTCGACATCCGCAGCTCCGGCGAGCCGCACCTGGACCTGGACGTCACGGGCGACGAGCAGGCCGTCGCCGCGCCGAGTCTGCTGCCCGGCGGGCCGCCGTGGCTCAGCGCCCCCGACACCGCGCGACCACCGCCCGCGGCACCACCGGCATCGATCGCGCAGCAACGGCCGGCACTGGCAACCAACGCGGCGGCTCCCGTCGGATCAGCAACCCCGGTGACGGACGTGCCGCAACCGCGCAGCGCCACACCGGCGCTGCTGGCACACCGACCTCCGGCCCAGGCGGGGCTCGCCGCCGAACGCGCGGCCCGCGAGGCGCTCGAGCAGGACCTCGCCGCGCTACGCGCGCACACCGCGGAACTCGGCGCCGATCTGCGACGCGCGCATCGGACGGTGCAGGACCTCCAAACCCGGTACCGCCGCGCCGATCTGGCCCGCCAGCAGGCCCAGCGGCAGCTGCGCGCCGAACGCCGCGACCAACCTGAACCCGACCAGCCGCTGTTCCTCGACGCGGAGCAGCAGTTCCGCCACGACGTCTACACCGAATGGGCCCGCCGCGTGCCCGCCGGCGAAAAGGCACAACGGCCCCTCGCCACCTACCGGCTCGCCAGGGCTTTCCTGCCCTCGGTGGACATGATCGAGGGCATCAGCCGCGCGAAGGTGATCGCCGTGGTCGTGGAGATCCTCACCGGCCAGGTCCACCAGCTACCCGGCCGAGACACACACCAACTCCGCACCGGCCCGGCCGGCAGCTCCTACGTCACGCGCACCGACGGCGCGACCTGCTGGCGCGTCGCCCTGCAACGCGGCACGCCCGCCGCACGACGCCTGCACTACTGGCGCACCGGCGACACCTACGAGATGTCCCGCGTCACCGTCCACGACGACTACCAACCCTGACGTCGACGTACGAGTGAACATGCCCAAACAGGCAAGGATAAACACATCGACATGCACGACCGGCCGTCGCTTCCACACCCCAACCTCGAACACCTCCTAAACATGTCAGTCACCCCGATACAGCACGGCGCACGGCGCACACCGCAACCGGCTCTGCCCGAACGCCCAGCACGCCTGCGGCCACGCCGTCC
>NZ_JBFAHZ010000067.1:0-26720 GCF_040654415.1 Micromonospora sp. NPDC050695 | reverse complement strand
TTCGACACGGCCGCCCTCGTCCACCTCGCCGACTACGAAGCGTAACCAAACACAGGACACTCAACCCGAACAGGACTTGCGACCTGCTGCACTAGGCGGCCCCGACGCCCCGTGCCGCCTCGATGATGGACTCGGCGACCTCGCCGGGCCGGGACACCGCCATCGCGTGGGAGGCACCGGCGATCTCCCGAACTCCGCGTGCGCCGGCACGTTCGGCCATGAAGCGGTGTACGGCGACCGGGATGTTGCGGTCCGCGTCACCGAGCACGAACCAGCTGGGCAACGACTGCCACGCCGGGGTGTCCGTCGCCAGCGCCTCGCCGAGCGCCTGCTCGGTCGCCGGCCGTTGCGTCCGGGCCATCAACGCCGCCTGGTCGTCGGACACGTCCGCGGCGAACTGCGCGTGGTAGGCGTCCTGGCCGATCGCCACCTCGTTGCCGCCGGTCGACACCGGATAGGAGACCAGGGTGTCGGCGAGCGTGCTGCCCGGGAACTTGCCGGACAGCGCCAGCGCGGACTCACCCGTCTGCGGGGCGAACGCGTTCACGTAGACCAGGCCACGCACCGTCGGGTCACCCGCCGCCGCCTCCGTGATGACCATGCCGCCGTACGAGTGAGCGACGAGCAGGACGGGACCGCCGATCCCCCGCACCACGTCGCGCAGGTACGCGGCGTCGCCCGCGACGCTGCGCAGCGGGTTTGCGGCGGCCACCACGGAGTAGGCGGGGCCGAGCCGCTCGATCACACCGTTCCAACTCGCCGACTCGGCGAACGCGCCGTGCACGAGGACGACGGTGAGCTGTTGGTCTGACACGGCCATCCGCTCCTTGGCTCCGGGACGGGTCGCGTGCGCAGCCCGTCCGTCCGCGTGGGCGCGGCTGATTACCCGTCGTACGACCGGGAAACGTCGAACCGTCGGCAGGCTTCGACGCCTGGGGCTCAGACGGGGTCGGCGCGGCCGAGTCGCCAGTAGCCCATGAAGGCCACCGCCCGGCGATCGAGGCCACGCTCGACGACGAGATGTCGACGCAGGGTCCGGATGACGCCCGCCTCCCCCGCCAGCCACGCGTACAGCCGTGACGGGGACACCTCCTCGGGCACCTCCCAGAGGATCTCGCTGTCCACGTCCACGTCACTGATGGGCTGGGCGGGCACCGGCGTTCCACCGGCCAGCAGCTCGCCCGCCGCGGCCGCCACGGCCGGCACCAGTCGACAGCCGTGCGCGCCCTCGCCCCGGGGCAGCCACCGCACCTCGATCCCGGGGGGCGCCGCCAGCGGCAACACGTCGCCGGCGTCGGGCACCTCCAGCAGGACCATGCCGTACGCGTCGAGGGGCAGGCGTTCACAGATGCCGCTGATCGCCGGGACGGCCGTCTCGTCACCGGCCAGCAGCAGGGCTCCGGTCGACGGGGGGCGGAACTCGACCCCGCCGTGGTCACCGTCGTAGCCGGCGTCCGGCCCGAGCAGGGCGATCTCGTCGCCGGGGCGCACCCGCCGCGCCCAGCGGGTGGCTGGGCCGCCGTCGCCGTGCAGGACAAGGTCGACGTCGACCTCGGACGCGTGCGGGCGAACCGCGCGGACAGTGTAGGTACGCACCGGGTTGCGCTCGTGCTCCGGCAGGGCTCGCCACTTCGCGTACCAGTCCGGCCCCTCGGGCAGGTGCACCCCGCGCTGGCCGGGCAGCGGCAGGGCCAGCTTGATCCGCTGGTCGTAGCCGTTGTCGGCGAATCGGATGAGGTCGGGCCCGGTGAAGGTCACCCGCGTGAAGGAGGGACTGAGCTGGCGTACCGCCCGGACCTCGACGGCGAACAGACGCCACGGGGCGATGGGCAGGGTCTCGGTCATGCTGCCTCTCGGGTCGACGAGCACGCGGGCCAGGTGCGGCGCCACCAGACCGACGAAGCCGATCACGCCGACGGCGCAGACCCGATAGAGGTTAGGCTAACCTAACCAGCACGGACGCTGTCAAGGCGGGTACGCGGCACGCGGCACCGTGAACACGGAAAGGCCGGCGGGACGTCGACAGTCGCGACGTCCCGCCGGCCCGCACCCGGCTCGTCAGCTCCAGGGCAGCGAGAAGTCCTCGGTCGGCGAGGTGTCCGTCGCGCCGTCCGTGCTCGCGTGGAAGCCCATGCCGCGTGCGGCGAAGACCCGCCAGATGTCCCGCTGCCCCCGGCCGTGGTTGACGACCCGGTCGGCCAGCAGGATCGCGTCACGCATGTCGAGATAGGACGGATCCGCGGGCGAGAGTTCCATCGCCCGGGTGATCAGCGAGCGGGCCGTGTGGCTGCCGATCGCGCCACGCAGGTCCCAGAGTGTCTGCGCCCAGATCTCGCCGTCGGCGTGGATCTCCGGTTCGGTGGTCCCCGGCACGGTCCGCGAATTGCGAATCTTGCCGTAGTCACCATACGTGTAACCGCCGACGCCGGCGGCGGGGTTGCCGGCACAGATCGCCTCGGCGCTGTGCACCGGACAGTCGATCGCCGCACTACGCACCGAGCGGCCGGCCAGGATGTAGTCGCCCTCGCGGACGTCACCGTCGACGGCGTCGTCGCGCTCCAGACCGCTGTCGACCAGATAGTCCAGGCCGTACCAGTCGCTCCAGGCCTCGTACATCGCCAGTGCCTGCGCGCTGATCAGCGTGGAGTTGCCGTTGGCGTCGACCACCAGGCGATCGGACAGGCCGTGGGTGTACTCGTGGAAGACGATGTCCGCCGTGTCACCGGAGTTGCCGGCGAGCACACTGGCGGACTTGACGAACAGGTACATCTGCATGCGCGGCGCCATGCCGTCCGGCGGCGTCGTCATGTTGGCGTTGTTGGCGTGGCGGTCGTCCGGCAGGCCGTTCGCCGTGTCGGCGCCGTCCATCGACTCGGCGACGACCGCGTCGCCGTCGACGGCCTCGAAGTTGCCGGCCGCCCGGGTGAACCCGATCGGGCTGGCGGCGAGATGGTCGTGCCAGGTCCCCAGGTAGGAGAAGAATTGCGCGGCGTTCTGCTCCCGGTTGCTCTGCCAGGAGTACGGCACCGCCGGATCCCACGAGCATTGCCGCTGCGCGGAACACGGGGCGCCGACCTGGCCCGAGAAGTCGGTGAACGGGAAGTCGAAGCTGCGCCGGGCGTCCGGGAGGACCTCCTCCGACGGCTGCGCCACGTTGTCGGCGTTGACGTCGGAGTAGACGTGCCCGACGTTGCCCGCCAAGGTCCCCGCGTTCGGTGGCAACCACCTGTTCAGGTTGACCGTGTGCTGCCTGCCGCCGACCGGGGCACCCGGATAGTTCTCCCACGTCGTCGCGTGGTGGTTGGCGACCAGGCTCCGCCGGAAGAGGACCGCGCCGTCGGCGGCGTCCACCACGCTGAACTGGCCCTGGTCCATGGCGATCACCTCCCACGCCAACCTCGGGCCCGCCTGGGTGTTGAAGACGACCTGGCGGGCCTGGCCACCGTCGGAGAACGTCGCGGACGTCGAGCTTCCGGAGCGTACGGTCGCCGCCGAGTCACCCGACCCGGCCCGTACCGCGGCCCTGCGCGCGGCCGGCGTCGGCGCGTCGGAGGTCAGCAGCGGCACCTCCACCGGCCGCCGCCGGCGCCGCCAGGAGATCGCCGTGTTGACCATCACCCGGCGTACGTAGACCTCGGGCGCGTCCCTGCGCAGCACCCGACCCCAGCGCCGATGGGTCTTCTCCAACGCCGACTGTGTCGGGTCCTCGGCTGTTCCCCGGTCGCCGGTCAGCAGGTAGGCCGTTCGGAGCAACGACCCCCACTGCCGTTGTACGAACAGCCGGAACTGTTCGTCGTCCTCGTACCGACTCACGCCGCCTCCAGGTCGCATCCGCCTCGCTTCAGGTGCGGATGCAGGGTGAGACGCGATCGGCGGCGTCCAGGGTTGAGTCGGGATCCGTACGCCGAGGTGGATTCGGGTCTTTCAGTGGTTGTCCGCCTGGAAAGGAGCCCTCAGGACGCTTCGCGGACACGCAGGTCGGCCAGCCACACGTCGGCCAGGTCGCTGAGCGGGACGCCGAGCACCTCGCTGAGGCAGACGACGGTGCCGAACGCGGGTGCCGGGAGCCGACCTACTTCGATCTTGCGCAGCGTCTCCGGTGAGATGCCGGCCGCCAGGGCCACCTCGACGGGGCTGCGGCTGCCGCGCGCGACCCGAAGCGCCGCTCCGAGGCGTTGCCCCGCGGCGATCTGTTCGGGTGTGAGCGGTGGGCGGACCATGTGAGCAGGATAGATCCGCCCTCGCGGACCGGCAATGCCAACCCGCCGGCAGCCCCGAACAGCGTGGTATAAATATACCGCAACGGCGAGGGAGGGTTGATCATGATCGAACTGAAGTCCACCGAGGAGATCGCTCGGATGGCCGTGACCGGCCAGTTCGTCGGCGAGTTGCTGGCGGAGCTGCGCGCCGTCGCCGCCGTCGGGGTCAACCTGATGGACCTCGAACACCACGCCCGCCGACGAGTCAAGGAGCGCGGAGCCGAGTCCTGCTACTGGGACTACACGCCGTCGTTCGGCCGTGGACCGTTTCGCAACGTCCTGTGCCTCTCGGTGAACGACGCCGTGCTGCACGGCCTGCCGCACCGGTACGCCCTGCGCGACGGTGACCTGCTGAGCATCGACATGGCGGTCGGGATCGACGGCTGGGTCGCCGACTCCGCGCTGTCCGTCATCGTCGGCACCCCCGCCCCGGAGGACCTGAAGCTGATCGAGGCCACCGAGGTCGCGCTGGAGGCCGGAATCGCCGCCGCACGACCGGGCAATCAGCTCGGTGACGTCTCCGCCGCCATCGGCGAGGTCGCCCGCCGCTACGGCTACCGGGTCAACAACGAGTTCGGTGGGCACGGCATCGGCCGGACCATGCACGAGGCCCCGCACGTGTCCAACGACGGCCGGCCCGGCCGGGGCATGAAGCTCAAGCCCGGCCTGGCGCTCGCGATCGAGCCGTGGCTCTGCCGCAGCACCGACAAGATCAAATACGATGCGGACGGGTGGACGATCCGATCCGCGGACGGCTCGCGGACGGCCCACTCCGAGCACACCGTCGCGGTGACCGCCGACGGCCCGCAGGTGCTGACCCGCCGGCCCGGGCACGACACCAGGCCGGGCGATCGCAGTGGACAGTCCGCCACAGCGTCCTGACCGGCGGACACGCCCAATGTCGTGGCGTCAGGCCCGCTGTACCGTCCGCTGCCGGCGGCGCGCTCCTGACGGCGGCGGCGACCCCGAATCTCGATGGCGGTGCCGGCGCGGCCGGTGCGATGATCGACATCTGGGTCGCTGGCTCGACTGGCTAGAGCATTCGACTAAGTAGCCCGTCCGCTCTCCGCCTGCGCGGTGATGGGGGTGCTTCCTTCTCCTTTCTGGATCGAAGGGTTCGGGGTTCGAGTCCCCGGCAACCTGCCAGCACACCTACGCCGAGCTGCTGGCCGCGCACGACGCCCTGATCACCGCGGCCGGTGACCGGGTGACCCTGCTGCGTCTCGGCGACGCCGCCGACGTGCAGGCGGCGCGGCTCTATCTGGCAACGGGACACCGCTCGTGACCTGACACCGGCCGCACTCCGCCGTCGGAGCAGAATGTCGCGGCGGCTGTCGATCTGCCGCCGTCCAGGCTCGTCGTAATGTAGAGGCCCACCACCGAGGGGCCCGCAGACGATGGGATATGGGACATGGCCAAGTACATGGTCCTCATCTACGGCGACGCTCAGCAGTGGGACGCCATGACCGACGAGCAGTGGAAGGCCCACGACGCCGCCCACGCGGCGTTCGCGGCCAAGGCCGGCTCGCAGATCATCGACGGGCAGCAGCTGGAGCTGGCGCCCACGGCCACCTCGCTGCGGCTGGGCGCACTCGGCCAGGTCACGACGACGGACGGGCCGTTTCTGGAGACCAAGGAAGCACTCGGCGGCTACTACCTGCTCGAGGCGGCCGATCTTGACGAGGTCCTGTCGTTGGCGACACTGCTTCCCGAGGTGCATGCGTCGCACAGCGGCGTGGAGATCCGTCCGGTGGTCGACCACGGATGAACGATGAGGTCGTCGCGGCGGTCGCCCGGGCGCACCGCCGCGACTGGGCCCAGGTGTTCAGCACCACCGCCCATCTGACCCGAGACCTTGACCTCGCCGAGGAGTGCACCCAGGACGCGTTCGCACAGGCCCTGGAGACCTGGGCGGAGACCGGCATCCCCGACCGGCCGGGCGCCTGGCTCACCACCATCGCGCGCAACCGGGCCCGGGACGTGCTGCGCCGTGAGTCGGTGTTCCGGCGCAAGATGCCGCTGCTCGTCGCGGACGATACGGTGCCCGGCCCGGAGGACGGCCTCGTCGACGATCGACTACGACTCATCTTCACCTGCTCCCACCCCGCGTTGTCCAGGGAGACGCAGGTCGCGCTGACCCTGCGCCTGGTGTGCGGGCTGTCCACGCCCGAGGTGGCGCGCGCGTTCCTGGTGCAGCCGGCCACCATGGCCGCCCGGATCACCCGGGCCAAGAAGAAGATCGCCGCGGCACGGATCCCCTACCGGGTGCCGGGCCCGGACCAACTCGAGGAGCGGGTCGGCGCGGTACTCGACGTCGTCCATCTCATCTTCACCACCGGCCACACCGCACCGATCGGCGCGCACCTGGTCCGCCAGGACATGGTCGACAGCGCGATCAGTCTGGCCCGCATGCTGCACCTGCTCATGCCGACCGACGCCGAGATCAGCGCCCTGCTGGCGCTGCTCCTCCTCAACGCGTCACGTCAGGCCACCCGGATGTCCGCCGACGGGCGCCTCGTGCTCCTGTCCGAGCAGGACCGCTCACGCTGGGACAGGCAGCTCATCGTCGAGGGGCAGGCGTTGCTGACCGACGCGCTGCGCCGACGGCCACCGACGCGGTACGCCCTGGAGGCCGCGATAGCCGCGGTGCACGCCGAGGCGCCGACCTGGCAGGACACCGACTGGTCCGAGATCATCGGGCTCTACGACGCCCTGTTCCGGCTGTGGCCCTCACCCGTGGTCGACCTCAACCGTGCCGTCGCCATCGGGCTGCGCGACGGCCCCCGCGCCGGGCTCGACGCGCTGACACCCTTGCTCGACGATCCGGCCCTGGCCACGTACGGCTATCTCAGTGCCGCCCGGGGCGACTTCCTGCGCCAGTTGAGGCAGTGGCCGCAGGCCGTGACGGCCTACGAGGAGGCCCTGACCCTCACCGACAACGACGTCGAACGTGCCTTCCTCAGCGAGCGGTTGACGGACGTGCGGCGGCACCTGCGCTGATCGCCCACTGGTCGTTCGCGCGGGTGGCGCCGGCCGGGCCGTCTCGGGTGCGTCAGAGGGTGATGACGACCTTCGCCCGCGCGTGCTCGCCTTCGAGGTAGCGGATGGCCTCGGGGACCTCGTGGAGTGGATAGGTACGGTCGATGACCGGTGTGAGGCGGCCGGCCTCGACGTGGGCGCGGAGCGTGTCGAGGTGGTGCCGGCCGGGTGCGGTCGTGAGCGTGACGATGCGGTGTCGGACCAGTGGCGCGAGCAGCCGTCCGCGCGCGATGAGCCAGACCGGTCCGATGAGGCTGCCCCCGCGGTACACGCCGCCGCCGGAGAGCACCAGCGTCCCGGTCGGTGTCAGCGCCCGCCGCAGCTCGCCGAGGGTGCGGTTGCCGACCAGGTCGAACACGACGTCGTGGCGGCGCGTGCCGTCGGCGAAGTCGTCCCGGGTGTAGTCGACGATGTGGTCGGCACCGAGGGAGCGGACCAGGTCGACGTTGCGACCGCTGCACACCCCCGTCACGGTCGCCCCGAACGTCTTGGCCAGTTGCACCGCGAGGGTGCCGACCCCGCCGGAGGCGCCGTTGATGAGGACGGAGTGACCGGGCCCGACCCGCCCGACGTCGCGCAGCCCCAGCAGCGCCGTGACGCCCGCCAGGGGCAGGGCCGCCGCCTGGTGCGGCGTCAGGTTCGCCGGCATCGCCGCGACCAGGGCCTCGGGTACGCACACATACTCGGCGAACGCGCCGTTGGCGTCGCCCAGGTCGCCGAAGACGGCGTCGCCCGGACGTACCTCGCGGACCTGGGCGCCGACGGCCTCGACCCGGCCGGCGAAGTCGCGGCCTCGGATGCGGGCCCGGGGCCGTGACCGGCCCATGGCCAACCGTGCCATCCGGGGATCACCCCGCATGGCATGCCAGTCGTACGCGTTGAGGGCCGCGGCCTCCACCCGGACGAGCACCTCGTCGGGTGCCGGCACGGGGGTGGGGACGTCGGCGAGCGCGAGCGTTTCGGGTGGGCCGTACCGGTCCTGGACGATCGCCTTCATGGTCCCTCCTCAGGGGTGTACGGCGTACACCAACGGTACGTGTACGCCGTATACCTGTCAAGGCGGTTATGGTTCAACGACCGCCGGACAAGACGAGGACGACATGGCTGAGCAGGCTGGGACGCTGCGCCGGACGCCCCTGAGCAGGGACCGCATCCTGCGTGCCGCCGTCGCGCTCGCCGACGAGACGGGGATCGAATCCCTCAGCATGCGCAACCTCGCCCATGATCTGGGCGTCGTGCCGATGGCCCTCTACAAGCACGTGGCCAACAAGGACGAACTGCTCGACGGCATGATCGACGTGGTCGTCGGCCAGATCGACGCGCCCGAGCCGGACGCCCACTGGAAGGACGCGATTCGTCGACGCGTCCTCTCGGCGCGCGAGGCGCTACGCCGGCACCCCTGGGCACCGCTCGCGATCGAGTCCCGGACGATGGCGACCCCGGCCGTCCTCGCCTACCTCGACTCGGTCGTCGGGACCTTCCAGGCCGGGGGATTCTCCGCGGACCTCGCCCACCACGTGATGCACACGATGGGCAGCCGGATCCTGGGCTTCAGTCAGGAGTTGTTCGACGCCTCCCGCCGCGCCGGACGGTCCGGCACCACCAATCCCGAACCACCGGCCGCACTGCCGCCGGAATTCGCCGCCCGGTTTCCCCACCTGGCGGAGATCGCCACGGCGGCCGCCCACGACGACCAGTCGGTCGTCGGGCCGGGCTGCGATGACCAGTTCGAGTTCGAGTTCGCACTGGACCTGCTGCTCGACGGCATCGAACGGCTGCACCAGCAGGGCTGGACATCGGCGCACCGACACCGGTGAGCGATCGGCAGGCAGCCGCTGACCGCGATCCGTCCACCCGGACAGGCGGAGGAGGCTGGGCCCGTGCGTCTGCACGCGGTGCCGGCAGCAACGTGGGTACGTGGCTGCCGGCCCCGACGATTCCCTCAGTGCGAGGTCAGTTGGTGATCACCGGCCAGGCGTACGCGAGCAGGGCGCAGGCGGCACCCAGAAGCGTGAGTGACACACCACGGGTGGGCAGTGGCAGGGCGGCGAGCACGATCAGAATGACGGCGATGACGTAGAGAAATGCCTGAACCGACATGGGCTCTCCTTGTTCACGGGGTTGATGGCGGTTGACCCTGTCCATCGGGGTGCTCCCGTCGGGACGTGGTCGCCGCTGCCTGCCAATGCCCCCTCGACGGCCGGCCCAATCAGCAGCCGATCCGGCTGGCCCCGAGCGCGACGTCGTCGTACCAGAGAGTGTCGGCCCCGCCGCCGTAGCTCTCCCAGCCCAGCTTCAGGTCCGTGAGCTGCGGCCGCCAGGTGCGGTTGTGCCACTGGCCGTCGATGTCGTGCGTCGGTACGCCGTCCGCGGTCAGCCCGGTGACGGCGGTGCCGTCCAACCAGGTCCGGAGCTGGCCGGCCGCACCGTCCACCATGAACTCCACGCACGCCCACCGGTTGGTGGGCAGTGGCACGCTCTGCGCCACCCCGGCCGGGCTCTGCTCGGGCAGGGTCGCGTCGTCGGAGGCGCGGTTCCACTGCAGGGCACCGTTCTGACCGCCCAACCGCAGATCCTTGTTGCCGTCGGCCGCGTCGACCATGGCCATCATCGTGGTGTGCTCGGTGGGCTGGGCGGTGGTGTGCCGTACCCAGATCCGGCCGTACCGGACACTGCCCACGCCGCCGAGGTTCTTCGTGGACCTGATGAAGACGTGATTGCAGTACCCGGCCGCGCCGTTGATCCGGACCGCCCGACTACCGCTGTGCGTGGTGGTCGTGTCGATGGTGGCCGTGCCGGCGCCGGAGCAGTCCGGGCTGACCACGGCCCAGTCGCCGGACGGCGTCGAGCCGGTCTGGGTCTCGAACCCGTCGCAGAGCACCGCCCCGGCACAGCCGACCGGTGGTTCGCTGGTCGGCGGGGTCGTCGTCGGTGGCGCGCTCGTCGGCGGGGTCGTCGTCGGTGGCGCGCTCGTCGGCGGGGTCGTCGTGGGTGGCACGGTGGTGGGCGGCGCCGTTGTCGGGGTTGGCCCGGCACCGTTGCACGGTACGCCGTTCAGGCTGAACCCGGTCGGCGCGCCGCCGCTGGAGCCGAACGTGCCCTGCACGCCGAACTCGGTGGAGCCGCCGGCCGCGATGCTGCCGTTGTACGACATGTTGCGGGCGGTCACCGTCGATCCGGACTGGCTGACCGTGGCGTTCCAGCCGTTCGTGACGCGCTCGTCTCCCGCGTACGCCCAGGTGACGGTCCAGCTGGAGACGGCGGTGTCGCCGGGTGAGACCTTGACGGCGGCGGTGAACCCGCCGGGCCACTGGTTGGGCGTGTAGTCGACCCGGCAGCCCTGGGCGGCCGTGGCCGGGCTGGTCAGCAGGGCCGTTCCGGTCACGGTACCGGCGGCGGCCAGCGCGGCGACGACCGCCAGGGTCGGGGCGGGGCGGGCGCGGAGAATCGTCATGAGAGGTCCTTCTGTCATCGAGCGGGACGGTGGCGGCGCGGCGACGCGTCCTGGACGGACGCGGCGCGACAACGCGCCCGGGGTGTAGCGCGACAAGGCGCCCTGGTGCGGCGCGGCGGCGCGCCACGGCGGCTGGTCGGTGCGTACGACCGATGTGTGCCCGGCTCGGGGTGGACCTGTCAGTCGCCGACGGCCCGGTCACCCGGACCCCGGCGGCGCCCAACCTCAATCTATTGACGAATGCCCATCTAATCAAGCGCCGGCGTCCCCCACGACGATCACCAGGTGAGCGACGCGCCTCAGGCGCCGGCTTGACCGGCCGCCCTGGCGGCCAGCTCGATGTGCGCGCGCCTGGCTTGCCAGAAGGCCGCGTCGCGCTGGGCCTCGGTGTCCCAGCCCGCCACCCCGATCGAGCCGTCGAGTTGTTCGCGCAGGATGTCCGCGTGTCCGGCGTGCCGGCTCGTCTCGGTGAGCAGGTGGACCAGGATGGTGAACAGCGTGACCTGCGGACGCGGCCACCACGGCACGTACCCGGGTGCGTCGACGGCCAGGGCGGTGATCGTCGCGTCCGAGTGCTGCCACACGCGCCGGTAACGGTCGACGACGTCCTCGCGCGTCTCGTGCTCGGTCGCCCACATGTCGCTGCCCTGCGCCTCGGCGTCGTCCCAGCGGGCCAGCGGTTCGGGGAACGGCCGTCCGAAGACCTCACCGAAGTACCTGGCCTCCCACGCCGACAGGTGCTTCACCAGGCCGAGAAGGTTGGTGCCGGTCGTGGTCAGGGGGCGGCGGATGTCGTACTCGCCGAGCCCGTCGAGCTTCCACAGAATCGCCTCGCGCAACTCCCGCAGCTCGCCGTGCAGGTACGTCTTCGCGACCTCATCGATCATGGGCCATGAGCCTGCCACGAGTCCACGGGCGACCTCAACCTGCGACCATCGCGACGTCAGCAGCTGGATGACGCCCACCTGGTCAAGCGGCCGGGATGCCCGACTCCGAGCTCAGCCGGACGGCCGGATAGTCGGGCGTCTCGCCGGGGTGCGTCCACTAACGTGCCGCCTCATGGAGAACGCGACCCTACGCACCGAACGCCTCGAGCTTCGGCCGGTGCGCGACGAGGACGTCGACCGGATCCTGGAGTACCGCAATCTGCCGGAGGTGACGCGTTGGCTCCTCCGCACGGAGGTCGACCCGGCGTCCTTCCGGGATGCCTGGCGGCGCGCGGCAGCAGACCCCGACGACCACAGCGTGGCGGCCACGCTTGATGGCGTGGTGATCGGAACCGTTTCGCTCGATGTCGTCGACGGCATGGGTCAGCCCGGCATGCCGCCGCGGACGGAGGCCGGACTCGGCTACGTCTTCGATCCGGCCTACGGCGGCCGTGGCTACGCGACCGAGGCGGTAACCGCGGTGGTGGCGCACGCGTTCGAGCGGCTGGGCATTCGAAGGATCACCGCTGGCTGCTTCGCGGACAACCTCGCCTCGGTGCGGATCCTCGAGAAGGTCGGCATGCGTCGTGAGCAGCACGGCATCGGTGATTCCTGGCACGTCGAGCTGGGCTGGCTGGACGGCTACACGTACGCCCTGCTCGCCGAGACATGGCGTCGGGAGGCAGCGCCGTAGGGATGGGCGAACGTCGCCGTCCCGGGACTGTCCACGCGCGACCGACCGCACCATCGGCGCGGCTCACGCCCTGTTCGTTGACAACATCACTCGTGCCCCAATACGCTTAACATGTTGGTTAAATGAGGGGGCTTCCGATGGCTGGCACCGACCAGCTCAGCGCCGTGTTCTCGGCGCTCGCCGACCCGACCAGACGGGCGATCATCGCCGAGCTGGCCGAACGCGACGCCACGGTCACCGAGCTCACCGCTCCTCTGTCCATCTCGATGCCGGCGGTGTCACGGCACCTCAAGGTGCTCGAGCGCGCCGCGCTCATCTCGCGGTCCCGGTCGGGCAAGTGGCGCGCGAGCCGCCTCGAGGCTGCCCCGTTGCGCGAGGCGGCCGACTGGATCGAGCGCTACCGGCGGTTCTGGGACTCGTCCCTCACCCGCCTCGATGCCCACCTCGCCGCAGTGCAGGCCGCCGGACGGGCATCGGACCGGATGGTCGACGATCCCAGGGAGCTCGAATGACAGCGGAAACTGCGCAGCTCGTGATCTCGCGTGTGTTCGACGCGCCGCGGGAGCTCGTCTACCGAGCCTTCACCGACCCCGACCACCTGGCGGCGTGGTGGGGCCCCGTCGGCAACTCACTGCCGCGCGACGAGATCGAGTTCGACGTACGCCCCGGCGGCTATCAACGGTGGACGGAGGTCAACGCCGCCGACCCCGGCCTTCGCGTGCGCATCCACGTCGACCTCACCGACGTCGCCGACGGTGAACTGCTCGCAGGCGTCATGCATGTCGGTGGTCGGCTGCAGGATGGCATCGAGCCGTTCGAGACGAGGCTGCGGCTCGAGTTCCACGACCAGGCGGACGGACGGACGCGACTGGTGATCCGCCAGTGGCTCCCCGACCATCTGGCGAACCCCAGCGAGGAGGGTTGGCGCCAGGCGTTCACCAAGCTGGACGCAACGCTGACAGATGTCCAGGCACGCAGCTGATCACCGAGAGGGAGAGGCATGGCCAACCTGATTTACGTGACGAACGTGTCGCTTGACGGCTACATTGAGGACGAACGCGGCGCGTTCGCCTGGATGCCGATGGACGACGAGGTGTTTGTGCTCTGCACCGACCTCCTTCGGCCGGTGGGCACGTTTCTCTACGGGCGGCGACTCTACGAGGCGATGGCCGTCTGGGAGACCGACGCAGCTCTGGCCGCGCAGTCCGACCTCATGGCCGACTTCGCGAGCACCTGGCAGGCGGCGAGCAAGGTCGTGTACTCCACGACCCTCACCACGGTGTCAACCGCCGACACCCGACTCGAACGCCGCTTCGACCCCGCCGCGGTCAAGGAATTGAAGGCCACGGCCAGCAGCGATCTCACCGTGGGAGGTGCGGACCTCGCGACGCAGGCATTCACGGCCGGGCTGGTCGACGAGTGCCACCTGCTCGTCTGGCCCGTGGTCGTCGGCGGCGGCAAGCCTGGGCTGCCCACCGGCACGCGCACCGACCTTGAGCTTCTCGCAGAGCGCCGATTCCGCAACGGCGTCGTACACCTCCACTACCGCGTTCTCGACAGTGCACGACAGCCCACGGCATAGACAGCGTGCGCGCGAGGCCCTGCGGCACGACGCCGACCAGGTGGGGACGAGGAGGCGGCGCTGGTGCGACAGGACATCGCCCGCGCGGTCCACGACGCGCGGTGAGACGGATGCCGCTCCACGTGAACGGCTGGCACCACGGCTCGTGTCGGCATGATCCGCCTTCCCGCGGCGGGCGGTAGCGTCTCGCCCGCCGGGGGAAGGTGTCTATCCCTCGGCAGTGGATCGACTGTGAAACACCAGCTCATCGATCTCCAACCGGCCGACGCGCAGCTCCCGCACGACCGCCCGGCGGATAGCCAGCCGCCCGATGGCCAGCGCCCCGACGGCCACAGCCCCGACGGCGAGCGCCCCCAGGGCGAGGGAGCCGAGCGACGCCGCCCCCACAGCCCGCGCGCCCGTCGCCACCGCGCCGTTGGCGCGCGTCCCGCTCAACCGCATCCGACGTACCTCTCGCATCATCACCCCATTGTCCGCGTACCGGCGGCTGCGGCGGCGCGCGCGACGCGCACCGGCAGCGCTACGGCGCCGACCTGGACCTGCCCGCGTACAACTTCACCGCCGCCGGCCTCGGGGCGCGGGGCGCCGACCGGGACCCGGCGATGGCCTGGGCGGCGCGGGCACTGCTCGCGTCGATCCTGCTGCTGGTGCTGTTCGGCCTCTACGGGCGCGGGTTCGGCGCGGCCGCCGCGCGCGGGCTGCTGCTCGGCGCGCTCCGGCCGTGGCGGGTCGCCGCGCTGCCGGTGCCCGTGACGCGGGCGGACCGGGTGCTGGTGTGGCTGGTCCCGGCCGTGCTGCTGGTGGCGAGCCGGCTCGTGTTGACCTGGTTCGCCGCGCCGGCGCACCTGCTGGTCACCCTGGGTGGGTGGGCGATGTTCGCCCTCGTCGTACGCCTCGTCGTCGGCCGCCGGGATCCGTTCCACCTCTGGGCCGTCATCGGCGGCGTCGCGCTGCTGCGCAGCGTGCTGCTGCTGGCGGCGCTCGCCGGGCGCGGGCCGGGCGGTTACTGGTTCGCCTTCTGGACCGCGCCGGGTCTGCGCGCGGCCTACGTCACCGTGGCGTTCGCGGCGTTCTGCTGGCTGTTCGTGGTCGTCGCCGTGGTCCTGCGGGACCGGTACGGTCTGCGGCGCGCAAGCGCCGTCGCGCTGACCCTCACCGCCGTGGGTGTGCCCCTCGGCGTGCTGTCCGCCCTGGTCTCAATTGTGGGCCTGGAACGCGCGCTGACGGTGTGGAATGACCAGCTCGCGCTGCTGCCCTGGGGCCTGTCCCGCATCCTCGGCATCACCGTCCACCTCGGCATCCCCGCCCAACTCCCCGCGTACGCCGCCGCGGCCGGGATCGCCGTGGCCGCAGCCGGCCTGCTCCTGTCGCTCGGCCGCCACCGGCAATCCGCCTGACCGCCCGATCCCCGGCACCCCTGACCTTCGACGGCCCACCCGATGACCGGAGCCGCGCGGACCCGTGACGAGATCTCCGAGGCAGGGTAGCCGTGCGTCGCCACGAGGTAGGCGGCACTGCATGAGCATCAGTGAACTCGGTCCCGGCCGAGGAAGCACGACAGCAGTTGCCTGAACTCGTGCGGGTGCTCGATCGCCGGCACGTGCCCGCACCGGCCGAACACGTGGAGACGGACATCGGCCAGGTGTTCGAGCAGGGGCTGGGCTGCCGTGCCGAGTGGGGTGACGCGGTCCTCGGCGCCGTGCACGAGCAGCACGGGCGTGCGGACGGCGGCCAGCGTCCGCGCCGAGAGGGTGAGCTCCTCGACCCATCGTGCCCTGGGTGGAGGGAACAACGACGCGTAGGTGGCCGCCCCCGCTCGCATCGCGGCTGCCCGGGCGTCGACGGCCGGATCGGTCACGAGCGCCTGGTCGAAGACGAGGCGACTCAACATGTCTCGGGTCCCGTGCGAGCCGGCGGGGGCGGCCCAGACCGCGTCGAGCGCGGCGGACAGCGGCGCCCCGGGGGCGCCCATCGTGGAGACCGCCACGACACGGGTCACCTGCCGGGGGCGCGCGGCCGCCAACGCCAGCGCCACGGCACCGCCCATGGAGTGACCCACCACGGCGTAGGACTCGATACCGAGAGCGTCCATCAGGCCCGCGGCCTGCTCCGTCCACAGCCGGAGCCCGCCCCTGGAGCCCGCCGGGAGGGGGGTACGGCCGAACCCGGCCTGGTCCGGAGCCACCAGGTGCCAGGACGGGCCCAGCGCCTGCGCCGTCGTTGCCCAGGCGCCGGACCCGGTCGTGCCGGGTCCGGAGCCGTGCAGCATCAGCACCGCAGGACCGGTGCCGCTCTCCAGGACGTGGACGGGAGAGCCGTCGACGGTGACGGTCCGACGTGCCGTCACCGGGGCAGGTCGGGTGTGCTCATGCCGCTGCGGGGTCGATGGACTTGGAGAAGACGTCCATCATCGCCCGGCCGAACTGCGGCATGTCGGGCCATCCCCGGCAGGAGACGAGGTTGCCGTCCACGACGTCGGGAGCGTCGATGACCGTCGCGCCCGCGTTCTCCATGTCACCGGTGATGGGGGGAAAGCACGCCGTCTTGCGGCCCTTCAGCAGCCCGTACACCGCCGGTACCTGTGCGCCGTGGCAGACCAGCGCGATGGGGAGGTTGCGCGCGAAGAAGTGCTCGGTGATGCGCCTGACGTCGGCGTCGACCCGGATCCACTCGGGGGCACGGCCCCCGGGGATGATGAGAGCGTCGTAGCGCTCCACGTCGACCTCGGCCCACGGCACGTCGACCGGCAACTTCCGGCCGTTCTTCTCCACATAGGCATCGGAGTTGGGGTCGAACTCGTGGATGACCAGTTGCACGTCACGCAACGTCCGTGACGAGACGTCGACGTCCCAGCCGCCCTCCTGCACGCGATAGTAGGGATACAAGGTGTCGAGTTCCTCGGCGGCGTCGCCGGTCAGGAGCAGCGCTCTGGGCACCTGCTTCTCCTCGCATCTGGGACGGGTGAGGTAGATCCAATCCGATCCGATCCGATCCGATCCGGTGGGGGTTAGCATTCCTCGGCCCCGCTCGCCCGTCAAGCCTCCACCGCCATCCCACCCGCGTCCCTGGCCTCGTCGAACAATCGCCGGAAACGCTCGCCGGACCGCAGGATGTGCCGACGCATCGCGTAGGCGGCGGCGTCGGGGTCGCGCGCGGCGATGGCGGCCACGACGTCCTCGTGCTCGGCCATGGCCAGGTGAGTGACCTGCGTGTCGTGGTGAAGCCGGAAGAGGTGCACGTGACTGTGCAGGCGAGCGAGCGCCTCACGGATGACCTGGTTCTCCGCGCTCAGCGCGACGAGATCGTGGAAAGCGGCGTCGCGCAGCCCGAAGGCGCCATAGGCCGTGGGGCCGTCGCCCCCCTCCAGTTCCGCCATCTCCTCCAGCATCCGTCGCAGGCCGGCCACCTGCTCAGAGGATGCGCGCTCGGCGGATCGGCGCGCCGCCGCCGGCTCAAGGAGCAGGCGAACCTCGAGCATGTCCTCGAATCGGTGACGGGTTATCTGGGGAGGAATGCGGTAGCCGGCGTGCGGCACCCGCACGACCAGACCCTCGGCCTCCATGCGGTTCAGAGCGTCCCGGATCGGCGTCTGCGAGACCCCCAGCTCGCGCGCCAGGACGTCGATCGTGACGCGGGAGCCAGGCTCGATCCGTAGCGACATCAGCTGTCCGAGCAGCGTGTCGTACACCTCGTCGGCAAGCCGGCCGCCGGATCTTCCCGGCGGCGTCTTGCCCGTCACGGCCCTGCGGCCCCGCGCGATCATCGCTTCGTCGTCCATCGTGACGTGAGGTCCTTTCTTGCGCCTTCGGGAACCTGTTGACATCGGTCACAACGCTGCGACATGCTGGCGCCCCACCGGATCGTATAGGAAAAGTGACGGACGCCCGCCGTCCGGCACCATCGCGGAACCGCCCGCGATCACTGCACTCCGATCGACGGCATGAGGACCGAGTACATCGCGGCGTACTCGGGACGGTGATCCGCGGGCCGGCCCCGCGACAGCCCGGCAACACGCCTGAACATCCCAGCACCTGCTCGGCGAAGCACATAGCGAGGCTCTAGAAGTCCCCATCCAGAAGGCAGGCGAGAAGATGCGGTATCCGAAGCGAAGAGGACGATCGTCCGTTCCCGGTCGCAAGGTACGGCTGGCGACGGCTGCCATGCTGCTGGTGGCCACGACCGTGGCGGCGTGCGGCGATGGCAAGGACGACGGCACCAAGGCGAGCGCCCCCAAGGCGCCGGCGACCATCCCGGAACTCACCAAGGACCCGTTGACCCTCAGCTTCATCTGGTTCGACTGGCCCCCCGCCCACGCACTGGAAGCCTTCGCGAACGCGGAGTACAAGAAGGAGCGCCCGAGCACGACCATCAAGGTCAACACCGTGCCGAACGCCAACTGGCACGATGCCATGTTCACGCAGTTCGCCGCGCGCAAGACCGACTTCGACATCGCGATCCTCGACTCGCAACACATCGGCGAGGCCGTGACGAACGGCAACATCCTCGACATCACCGACTTCGTCAAGAACAACATCGACGTCACGGCCTACAACCCGTACCTCCTGGCGGCCTACGGCCAGTTCCCCCAGGCGGAGACCGGCAAACGCGACGAAAACGCCAGCCTGTACGGGCTGCCGCTGCTCGGCGACACCTGGACGATGATCTACCGCAAGGACCTGATCGGCGACAAGGCACCGCAGACCTGGGACGAGATGATCTCGGTCGCGCAGAAGTGTCAGGCGGAGCACCCCGGCGTCAGCGGGCTGGCCTTCCACCAGGCCAACGGCTCCGACGCCGCAGCCGTCACCTACAACACGGTCAACGGCGTCTACGGCGGCAACCTCTGGGACTCCAAGGCGCGCAAGATCGAGGGCGTCCTCAACGACGCCGCGGGCCAGGAGGCGATGGACGTCCTGGTCAACAAGATGAAGCCGTTGACAGCCAAGGGCTCCGGCAACTGGTTCATCGACGAGGTGAACGCGGCGGTCGCCCAGGGCAAGGCATGCATCGCGTTCAACTGGATCGCCGCGAGTGGCGGCCTGCTCGATCCGAAGCAGTCGACGCTGGGCACCACGCGGAAGCAGATTCTCGACAAGCTCGGCTTTGCCACCCTGCCCAGGCAGAAGACCGACCTGGTCCCGCTCGGCGGTATGGGAATGCACGTGTCGGCCTACTCCGCCGCGGCGAACCAGGCGGAGGCCCTGAACTTCATGAAGTGGTTCGAGCGGGCGGACATCCAGAAGAAGTGGGCCGCGGCCGGTGGCGTGCCGTCGCGTACGGACGCCCTGCAGTCACCCGAGTTCCTCACCGCAGGGCCGTTCAACCAGGTGTACACCGACTCGGTTCCGCGGATGCGGGACATGTGGAACGTGCCCGAGTACGCGCGCCTCGTCGACATCGAGAACACCAACGTCAACGCGGCTCTCAACGGCGCGAAGAAGCCGAAGGACGCGCTCGACGACATCGCCAAGGAGCAGCAGGGCGTCATCGACTCCAGTGGCCGCAAGGGCGGCGGCGGACTGTGAGCGACCCCGTCCCTCTGACGACCGATCACCCCGGGCAGGTGGCGTCCGCGCCGCCACCTGCACCGGGTCGGTCCCGCCGGCTGAGTGACCGCGTACTCGCCGTGGCCTTCACCTCCCCCGCGCTGCTGCTGTTGCTCGCGATGTCGGTGTTCCCGTTGCTGTGGGCGTTGTACCTGTCCTTCACCGACTACTCGGCCACCCGCGGAGGGCCCGCTGATTTCATCGGGTTCGGGAACTACACCGCCATCCTGACGTCGGCGCAGGTCCACCAGCGGGCCCTGACGACGTTGATCTACGTGGTCGGCGCGGTCGCCCTGCAGACCGTGCTCGGTTTCGGCATCGCCTACCTGATCTCCCGGCGCACGCACGGGCGAGGGCTGCTGACCACGCTGTTCCTGGTGCCGATGATGCTGTCGCCGGTCGTGGTCGGGCTGTTCTGGCGATTCATGCTCGACGCGCAGTTCGGCGTGGTCAACAGCATGCTCGGCTCGCTCGGCCTGGGTCAGGTGGAGTGGCTCACCCGGCAGCGCACGGCACTGCTCTCCCTGGTCGTGGTCGACACCTGGCAGTGGACGCCGTTCATCATGCTCATCGCGCTCGCCGGCCTGACCGCGGTCCCCAAGTACCTGTACGAGGCCGCCTCCATCGACCGGGCGTCCGAGTGGTTCCGGTTCCGCACCATCACCCTTCCGCTGGTGTGGCCGCTGCTCCTCATCGCCGTGATGTTCAGGGCGATCGAGGCCTTCCGACTGTTCGACCTCGTCTACATCCTCACCAACGGAGGTCCGGGTGTCTCCACCGAGACGTTGTCGTTCCACGTCTACAAGGTGGCGTTCCTGGGCTTCAACACCGGAACCGCCTCGGCGTACGGGATCCTCATGGTCCTCGTCGTCATCGTCCTCACGCAGCTCTACCTGCGTTACCTGAACAAGCTCAAGGAGGGCTGATGGCCGTCTCCGTCGACGAGGCCGTGTCCACCGGCCCTGCCCGTGATCGGACGCCCCCCGGGCGCCGCCTCGGCGGCCGGGGCCGTTCCGTGCTGGAGGTCGCGCTGCTGACCGGGCTGGCCGTCGTGATGCTCTTTCCGGTGCTGTGGATGATCGAGACGTCCATCAAGGACAACCGGGACGTCTACGCCATCCCGGCCAAGTTCGTCGGCTTCCGGGTCACCCTGGAGCATTTCAGGGACGTGTTCGTCGCTCCCGGCGGCGGTCGCTCGGCCCTGTCCGTCGCGTTCCTCAACTCCGCCCTGGTCGCCGGGGCCTCCACGGTGCTGGCCACCGTGCTGGGTGTTCCGGCGGCCTGGGCCTACTCACGCTTCGCGGTGAAGGCCAAGAAGGACCAACTGTTCTTCATCCTGTCCACCCGCTTCATGCCGCCCGTGGTGGTCGTGATCCCGATCTTCCTCATGTACCGCCAGGTCGGGCTCATCGACAGCAAGATAGGTCTGATCCTCATCTACGCCGCGTTCAACGTCCCGTTCACGATCTGGATGATGAAGGGGTTCGTCGACGAGGTGCCCGCGGAGTACGAGGATGCCGCCATGCTCGACGGCTACACCCGTTTGCAGGCGTTCTGGAGGTACACCCTCCCCCTGCTCGTACCCGGCATCGCCGCGACGGCGGTCTTCGCACTCATCTTCTCCTGGAACGAGTTCGTGTTCGCCATCTTCCTCACCTCCAGCGACGATGTGCGGACGGCGCCGCCCGCCATCGCCGGTCTCATCGGTGGCACCACCACGGACTGGGGTCTCGTGGCCGCCGCCTCCGTGGTGTTCGCCCTACCGGTGCTCGTCTTCGCCTACCTGGTGCGCAGGCACCTCATCGCCGGTGTGACGCTCGGGGCGGTGCGACGCTGATGGCGGACATCGAGGTGAAAGCCCTGCACAAGCGCTACCCGGACGGGACGGTCGCCGTCGATCAGGTGGACCTGTCCATCGGCGACGGCGAGCTGTTCGTGATGCTCGGCCCCTCGGGGTGCGGCAAGACGACCACACTGCGGGCCATAGCCGGCCTGGAGAGGCAGACGACGGGCGACATCCGCATCGGCGACACACTGGTCAACGACCTGCCGCCCGCCGAACGCGACATCGCCATGGTGTTCCAGTTCTACGCCCTCTACCCGCATCTGAAGACCCGCGACAACCTGGCGTTCCCCCTGCGGGCCGAGGGGCTGCCCAAGGCGGAGGTGCGCAGGCGGGTCGACGAGGTCGCCCGGCTGATGCGGCTCGGTCCGCTCCTGGACCGGCGACCGCGCCAACTGTCCGGCGGGGAGCAGCAGCGCGTCGCGCTCGCTCGCGCCCTGGTGCGACGCCCGCGCGCATTCCTCATGGACGAACCTCTCACCAATCTGGACGCCGAGCTGAGGGCGGACATGCGCACGGAGATCAAACACCTACAGGGGGAACTGGGGGCGACGATGGTCTACGTCACCCACGACCAGGTCGAGGCGATGTCGCTCGGTCACCGGATCGCCATCCTCAACAAGGGCCGCGTCGAGCAGCTCGGCACACCGCTGGAGGTCTACGACCGTCCGGCGAGTCTCTTCTGCGCCGCGTTCATCGGCTCCCCGCCGATGAACCTGATCGAGGTGGAGGTGGCCGACGGGCAGCTACGCGGTCAGGGCGGACTGGTCCTCACGCCACCGCCGGGCGTACCGCGCGACCGTCGCCTGGTCGCGGGCGTCCGGCCGGAGGCGCTTGCCGTCACCGAAGCAGGGGCGGAACGGTCGGTCCCGGCCCGTATGGTCTCGGCGGAGTGGCTGGGCGACGAAATCATCTACGTCGTCGACCACGGTGGCCAGCGCGACGTCCGGGTTCGGATGCCACCGACTGTCCGCCACGCCGCCGGCGCGGCGGTCGGACTGCGGCACACCGGCGGAACCCCGGTGGTGTACGACGTGCGCACGGAAGAGCTGGTGGCCTGATGGGAACCGTGGCAGTGCGCGGGCTGTGCAAGTCCTTCGGCAAGGTCCAAGCCCTGGACGGGGTGACGCTGGATGTGCCCGACGGCTCGTTCTTCGTCGTACTCGGTCCCTCCGGGGCGGGCAAGACGACGACCCTGCGAGCGACCGCCGGCCTGGAGACGCTCGACGCCGGGTCGGTGCATCTGGACGGGAGGGACGCGACCGGTGACGCCCCGGCCGCACGCGACCTGGCCATGGTCTTCCAGAGCTACGCCCTCTACCCGCGACACACGGTGTACGAGAACATCGCTTCGCCGCTGCGGGCACGCCGACGTTCGTCGAGCGAGATCGCCGCCGCCGTCGAGCAGATGTCGGGCCTGCTGCACATCGAACGTCTGCTGCAGCGTCGTCCCGCGCAGTTGTCGGGCGGTGAGATGCAGCGCGTCGCCCTGGCCCGGGCGCTGGTCCGTCGCCCGCGCGCGTTTCTCATGGACGAGCCGCTGACGAACCTCGACCTCAAGCTCCGCGTCGAGATGCGCACCGAGCTCACCCGCATCCACAAGAGCCTCGGTGCGACCTTCGTCTACGTGACCAACGACCAGGTCGAGGCCCTGTCCATGGCCGACCAGGTCGCGGTCCTCAAGGAGGGGAAGGTGCAACAGGTCGGCACACCGACCGAGGTGTACGAGCGTCCCGCCAACCAGTGGGTCGCCGGATTCGTCGGAAGTCCACCGATCAGCCTGCTCGCCTGCCACGCCGAGGGGGATCGTCTGGTCGGCGCGGCGGGCTGGACGCTGCCTCGGCCCCGCTGGAGCACGGCCGAGGACGGTCGTGCGCTGCTCCTGGGCCTGCGCGCGGAGGACCTGTCCGTCGAGCAGCGTGGGGACGCGTCGTTGTCGGGGGAGCTCTACGGGCTCGAGCCGCTCGGAGACCGGACGGTGGTCGACGTCCGAGTGGGGACGGAGATCCTCAAGGTGAAGGCACGACCCACCGTCACCGGCACGCCGGGCGAGCGGCTGCGCGTCACGGTCGACCTGGACCGTGCGCACCTTTTCGATGCCGGCACCGGGCTGTCGCTGTCCGAGGCCGGGCGGTAACCGGGCACGGGCGGCGACGGCACCGCGACGAGGGCGTGTGACCCGTGCGGCTGGGCGGACAGCGCGACCGCTGAGGCATGCCCGACAGCACCAGGAAGAGCACAGGAGGCGACGCGATGAGTGACCCGATGAACGTCCTGACCCCCGAGCACCGGCGGCTCCGGATCGGCGACGCCTGGCGCGACGCCGCAGGCGGAGCCACCTTCGCCGTCGAGGATCCGGCCACCGGCAAGACCATCGCCGAGGTGGCGGACGCCGACGTCGTTGACGGGCTCGCCGCTCTGGACGCGGCGAGCAGGGCGATGTCGGAGTGGGCGGCGACCCCGGCGCGGAAACGGTCAGAGATGTTGACCGCGACGTACCGGGCGCTGACCGAGCGATCCGAGGAGGTCGCCCGGCTGATAACGCTCGAGATGGGCAAGCCGCTCGCCGAGGCTCGGGCAGAGGTGGCGTACGGCGCCGAGTTCTTCCGGTGGTTCGCCGAGGAGGCGGTACGCGTCGAGGGGCGGTACAGCATCGCTCCCGCGGGTGGATATCGCATCCTCACCGTGCCGAAACCGGTCGGACCGTGCGTCTTCGTGACGCCCTGGAACTTCCCGTTGGCCATGGGCGCCCGCAAGATCGCTCCTGCGCTGGCTGCGGGTTGCACGACGATCAGCAAGCCGGCGGCCCAGACGCCACTCACCATGCTGCTGCTGGCCCGCATCATGGAGCAGGTCGGCGTTCCCCCGGGGGTCGTCAACGTGGTGACCACCAAGCGTGCCGGCGACGTGGTCTCCGCACTACTGGCCGACAGTCGGACCCGCAAGCTCTCGTTCACCGGGTCGACCGAGGTCGGGCGCGTGCTGCTCCGACAGGCCGCGGACAACGTGCTGCGTACCTCCATGGAACTGGGCGGCAACGCGGCCCTGATCGTGTGTGCCGACGCCGACCTGGACGTCGCGCTCGACGGCGCCATGGTGGCCAAGATGCGCAACATCGGGGAGTCCTGCGTCGCGGCCAACCGCATCTACGTCGAGGAGCCGGTGCGCGAGGAGTTCACGGCGCGCTTCGCCGAACGGATGGGTGCCCTGTCGGTGGGCCATGGTCTCGACGACGGCGTGGACGTCGGGGCGTTGATCGACGAGGTCTCGGTCACCAGGATCGACGAGCTCGTCGCCGACGCGGTCGATCGCGGCGCCCGGGTCCTGGTGGGCGGCGAGCGTCCGGCCGGACCGGGCCACTTCTACCCGCCGACGGTCCTCGTCGACGTACCCGACGATGCGCGGATGCTGAAGGCGGAGATCTTCGGCCCGGTGGCACCGATCATCTCGTTCACGTCCGACGACGAGGTGCTGGCGAAGGCCAACGACACCGAGCACGGCCTGGTCGGATACGTCTTCACCCGTGACCTCCAGCGGGCGCTCCGGTTCACCGAGGGGCTGGATACGGGGATGCTCGGCATCAACCGCGGTCTGATATCGGATCCGTCGGCTCCGTTCGGAGGCGTGAAGCAGTCCGGGATCGGCAGGGAGGGGTCGCACGAGGGCATCCTCGAGTACCTCGACCTCACCTACGCGGCGATCGACCTGCCGTGACCGGCCTGCTGCTCCGGGCACCCGCCCAGCTCATCGCCGCCGACGTTCCGGAGAGGCACCGACATGCTTGAGACCGTCCGCGGACCACGCCAGCTGATCGTGGGCGAAGGGGTCGCGCAGAACATCCCACGAGTGGTGGCCGAGAGTGGCTCGCGAGTCCTCATCGTGACCGACCAGGTTCTTCTCAGGCAGCCGGGCGTGGCCGAGATCGTGGCCGCCGTGCGGGAGAAGGTCGACGTCGTCGAGGTGTTCTCCGACGCGACTCCGGACGTGCCACTCACCGATGTCGCCCTGGCCGTCTCGGTCGCCGCCGAGGTGGACGCCGACGTGATCCTCGCCATCGGCGGTGGCACGGTCATCGACCTCGCCAAAATCGTCGGCGTGATCCGGCGCCACGGTGGGACGCCGCGCGACTTCTACGGCGAGTCGCGGGTGCCGGGGCCGACCATGCCCCTCGTCGCGGTCCCGACGACGTCCGGCACCGGCTCCGAGCTCACACCCGTCTCCGTGTTGACCGACCCGGACCGCGAGCTGAAGGTGGGGGTCTCCAGCGTCCACCTCGTGCCCGACTTCGCCATCGTCGACCCCGAACTCACCTACACCTGCCCGGCGACCGTCACCGCCCACTCCGGCATCGACGCGTTCTGTCACGCGGTGGAGAGCTACACCGCGCGACCCCGGGCCCACGGACCGCGCGACCCGGTGGAGCAGGTGTTCCTCGGCCGCAACCCGATCACCGACCACTACGCGCTCCTGGCCGCGCAGCGGATCGCCCGCAGCTTGCCGCGTGCGGTCAGGGACGGAGGCGACACGGACGCGCGCGCCGACATGTCCTACGGGTCGATGCTCGCCGGGCTGGCCTTTTCCCACGCGGGCAACGCGGCTCCGCACGCTCTCCAGTACCCCATCGGCGCCGCCACGCACACGCCGCACGGCGTGGGCGTCGGGCTGCTACTCCCCTACGCGCTGGACGCGGCCAAGGAAGCCGTCGGCGACCGCCTGGCCATCCTCGCCGGGGTGTGCGGGCTCGACGTGACCGGCGCCTCCGATGCCGAGGCCGCAGACACGTTCCTCACCTGGCTCGACGTGCTCCTAGCCGACATCGGCATCCCGCCCACCTTGGCGGACATCGGCGTGGCACGCGCCGACCTCCCGCGCTTCGCGGAGATGGCCAGCGGCGTCACCCGTCTGATCCAGAACCATCCAGGCCCGACCGACACCGCCAGCCTGACCGCGATCCTCGAAGCCGCCTGGACCGGGGACCGGATCAGGCAGTGATGCTGATCCGCCCCGGTTGATCGTTCGCCGGAACGTGCCGCGCTCCGCCGGCTCAACACGGCACCTGCTCCGGTGACAGCAGGACCGGCCAACCCCCGGCGGCCGCGCGGGTCTCAGCGATCGATCACACCTCCGAGCGGGAACGGACGATCCGGCGCACCACCGCGGACTACTGGTGGCGCTCCTCCACGACACCGAACGGAACCGACCGTCGGTCGCCCTTACCCACACTTCATGGGTACGACTGCACCCCGGCCTGCTCTGCCAGGAGCCGGTCTGGTCGGGGACGTGCGGAGCCTGTCAAGTCAACTGAGACATTTTCTTGATTTTGTTTAGCTTTGTGCTGCTGGTTGGTTAAGCACAGGCGAGGCGGTGGTCTGTGCGG
>NZ_JBFAHZ010000066.1:0-27986 GCF_040654415.1 Micromonospora sp. NPDC050695 | reverse complement strand
ACCACCGCACGCCCCACGAAACGCGTGCCTGCTACCGTCAAGCCCACGCCCTCGCGGCATGAAACCCCGGTGACCGGTCCCAGGGTGGAACTTCAATCATCCGGCCGTTCCGCGACTGCTGGGTGTGCGACGGGAAGGCCCACCACCGCTCCAAGCGCAACCCGAAGTTGTCCCGCCCGTGCCGGTGGTGCCGGTCGACGGGTAAGCGGCTACGGATCGGCCGGCGCGCGTGGAACCGAGTCCGGAGAGTGCAACGGGACGCCTGACCCAGCACACCGAACGGCCCGCCAGGATCGCGACTGGCGGGCCGTCGTGCGTCCGGGTGTCAGCGCAGTGCAGGCACCGTCGTTACGACGGGACCTGCAATGCCGTTACGACGGTCCAGGCACTGCCGTAACGGCAGTGACTGCCGCCGCCACTGACGAGGGCAGGGGTACCCACAGTGTGGGGGACCTTTTTCCCGGCGCCGGGAAGAAGGGTCTCAGCGGCAGGTTTTCGTCGCCGCCACCGGAAACCCTCCACCGACGACCGGGGCACTGTCCCGCCCACCCCCGCGACCACTTCCCGGCACCGGGAAATCGGACACCCCCCTTCTTCGGGGAGCCCCGAAGAAGGGGGGTGTCCTTGGATGTACCGCCACGATGGCTCGACTGAATGACTCGGATATTATCCGACTCAAGATGCGTACCCCTACGGCGAACTTTGCGGACGCCCGCAAAGTCGGCACCACTTCCCGGCTCCGGCAAGTGGCCGACGCTTCCCGGCGCCCCGCAGGGCAGGTGCGTCACCGGTGCGTCAGCCGCGACGCGAGGGTGCGTCAAGCCGCGTCACCGCGCACCCGTGACGCACTGCGCGACGCACCCTTGCGCGGCCCGTGAGCAGCCGTGACGCACCTGCGTCGCTCAGGTGACGCAGGTGCGTCGCGCTCCCTGACGCGCAGCCGCGCGGCTCAGGGCCTCGTCATCTTCGGTCCGCTCTACCCTCTCCGTGCTGCGCGGGTTGTGTCCTGCGCGTCGCTGCTGTAAGTCTTCCGGCCAAGGAGAGTCCCGCCGCCGACTGACCGCCACTGACCGTCCTCATCGTTGCCAATCTCTACCGGTGTGCTCCTGGTGGATATCCGGATTCCACTTTCTTGCCATTCCTTATGGCTTTCTTTCCACTTCTCGTAGCTTTCTTTCGATTTCTCGTCATGTTTCCTTTGCGCTGCCCCGCCTCGGGACCTTCTTTCTCGTCGGCTTGGGTCTTGTGCGTCACCCGGTCCGGGCGCGCTACTGGTCAACAGGGCTGCTGACCGAACCTGCGAGGCAGGTGCATGTCCTGGTGTTGGGGTCGCCGCGGGCGGCATCGGGCCGAAACGCACGCTAGGTGCCGACGGAACCGCGACCGGCGCGGGGGCGGTGGCTGCCGGCCTCAAGCCAAAATGCGGGGCACGTGCACGACCTGGGGTCGGCCGCGGTTCCGTCGGCACCGGCATGGACGGCGCGGCAGAAGACGGGACTGGCGGTTCCGCTACTGAGGTAGTCCCGCCCGCCGCGCCCGCTTGCGGCGGAGTAGCCGTGGGCACGGCGGGCGGCGACCTGAACCAACTGTCAACCTCTGATCGGCGAATATTTCGCTCTGCTGCCACTGGAACCCTTCTTTCGAAGCTGTGAAGACGTGTGTGCTGGCACAGCAGGAAACGGCCGCTGCCAGCCCCTGGGTTCACTAGCTACCCGGGATTTGGAAGTTTCCAGAACCGCGGCAGCGGGGCGCGCGCACCACCTCGGGATTGTTGACGAAACGTGGTGCCAGGCACCACGGTTGCGACGAAACCGGCGCGGATCTTGCGTGGGCCCGATGCCCGCAGGGGGTACGCACTGAACGCGCACCTTCGAAGATTCCCGGCCGCGGGAAGCTTCGATGTCTGCCCTACCGTGTTGGCCATGGGTGATCTTCCGCAGCTCCGCGAGGTGGGCTGGCTGTACGACGTCGACGATCCGCACCTGGTGCTCACGCTGGTGCGCCTGTTCGAGCGTGCGGACGCGGGCTGGGAGGTGCACCTGAACTCGCCGGTCGAGGCGGAGACGCAGGTGGTGGTGTGGCCCGACGAGGCCAGTGCCCGCGACGTGCTGGCGGCCATCTACGCCGATGGGGGGCTGCGCGGCCGGTGGCGGATACGCCAGCCGGCCGCGCTGTAGCAGGGTTCTACCGTCGACCGCGCAGCAGCCGGGCGACGGTCGCCGGGGCATACACCGCGGTCACACCTTGCCGACTGCACGGACGCGACCCCGCGCGCCCGCGGACTTAGCTCGCTGCTCGCTCACCTCGTCAGCGGCGACGTGCCACAGCAGCAGCCGCATCGACTTCGGGGTCAGTCCGAGGCGGTCTTCCAGAACCGTGGCCTGCGCGAGCAGGGCCGCCGTAGCGTCCGGCTGCTCAGCGGCGATCATCACCCGGCAGTATCGGGCGACCGTGCGAGTCCAGCGCAGCTGCTCCCACGCCACCGCCTGCGGGGTCGCCCACAACTGCTCCCAGGCCCGGCGCTCGTCGAGCGAATGACGGCCAGGCAGCGGCCACGGCGGCGGGTCGCCTTGCCGGCCGCTGGCGGGGAGCGCCACACCGCCCCGGCCGCGCGTGCCTCGCTGCGGGTCGAACTTCGGCGGGTTCGGCATGGCACCTCCTGTGACGATGACCGGCGGTTACCGGCAGCAATGGGTGTAACAGTCTGTGACGATCTTGGAATGTAGGAACTGCCCGGACAGCTAGCGACCTGGCTCCGGTGGTTCGGAAACCTGCGGCGGAGATTTTTTGAGGCCCACTCTGTCACCCTGGGTGACCTACCGTCGATTACTCTCAGTGATGGCGATTGGCCGCGAGCCTCGCGACTGGTTGCACCTGCGCCCACACGTCGGGCACGGGCGTGTGCCATGCGCCGGCCTGAGGTTGAGCATCGAGCTGTCGCCACCTTGCGAGGTGGGCGTGACGTGGTCGGCTTGGTCGGCACCCTCGTGCCCGCACAGCCAGCACACACCGCCGCCAGGTTGGGCAAGGACCTTTGCGCGGTTGCGCTCGTACACGGTGTCGTAGCCGCGCTGCCGTGAGCTGGCGCGGCCTCGGGTGCGCTCGCGGTGTCGCCCTCGCGCACGTGAGCAGGCTCCGCACCGGGACGCGCTGGTGAGATTGCCGCAGTCAAGACAGGGTCGAGGGGCCATGCCTGCTCTCCCGTTCGCTGGTGGTGTCGTCGCTGGCCGTTGGGGTGGCGCGCAGGGGCGGTCGTTGCGCGGAAAGGAGGCGCGCTCTCGCCCCTTCGGCCCCGGCTCGCTGTCGTCGGGAGATCCAGACCGACGACCCCGGGTGACGTTGACGCTGCTGCACCCCGGCCTGCCTCTATCGACGCCGCGGCGGGAACAGGCCGGCGAACTCGTCCAGGCCGTCCGTGCCGGCGTCGACCGGCGGGAACAGGTGGGCGTACGGGGTCAGGTCGGCCGGGCCTGCTTGCGCGGTGGGCGAGAACAGGCCGGCGAACTCGGCATCGGCGATGTCCTGCTCGCGCTGCTCCATCTCCTGCGACGCCTTGACCAACCTGGTCAGGGCCGGGTCGGCGAGCACGGGGAACAGGTGGGCGATGGTCCGGCCGCCCTCGTCGGGGTCGTTGTCGTACACCGCGCGCCACGTCTCGCGCGACTCAGCGGTCACCCGTCCGGTGCGGTACGCCCAGTCGGCGGGGTGCTCACCGGGGTTCCACGGTCCCTGGTAGGTGCTCATGCTGTCTCTCGCCTCTCGTGAGTGCGTACGCGGCCAAGCTGTCCGCGTCGATGTGCCATTCGGTCCCGCTGCGCTGGGCTTCCAGTGCCCCGGTGCGGCAGAGCCGGCGGATGTAACTGTCACTGACCCGCAGCGCCCGAGCTGCGGCACTGGCTGTCACCGTCGACGGTGACCGGCCGGGCTCGGGTAGGACAGCTACGGTTCCGGCGGCGGAACTGCGGGCGGCGTAGGCGGCCTGCTCAACGACCATGAGTAGGGCACCCTCGCCGGTGGTGAGGTTCCGGCGGTGGCGGAACGTCAGCGCGCCGGCCCGGACGAGCTGCGCGAGGCGGCAGGCGTCATCGGGGGCGACGAGCAGCCACCCACCGGCGAGGGGCCGGGTCATGGTTCGACCGCCATCGACAGCCACTCGTCGTCCGTGATCAGGGTGTCTTGGGGTCGCCCGACCATGCTGGCGAGGACGGCGGCCACGTCGAGCAGCTGGTCGACGGGGAGATCCGCAAGCTCAGTCACGGCTGCCTGATGTCCCAAGGCGCTGTTGCGGGCGGCGAGGGTCGCAAGGACGGCAGCGCGGGCGGCGTGCAGGGCCTCTGCGCTGACCGGGCCGGGGGTGGCCAACGGGCGCCAGGCGCTCATCCGGTCACCTGCCTGCCGATGTCGTCGAGGTCGGCGGCGGTAGCGACGGAGTTCAGCGCCTGTCGCAGATCGAGGCCGTAGACCTTCAACGCGAGCGCGGCGGCGAACGCCGTGATGGCGTTCAGCGCAGCGTCGGGGTCGGTGTTGACGAGCCGCACCATCTGGTCGGCGTCCGCGTCGTCGTAGGCGAGCAGGATCCGCGCGGCGAGGCCGAGTGCGGCCAGCTCGGCAGCCTCGCCGGACTGGCCGCTCATCGGCGACCACCCTTGCCCCGGCTGCAGCCTCGCCCACCTCGCGGGCTGGCCCTGCCCGTACCCCTCGCGGCGTCCTGTTCGGCCGGCAGCGTGGCGCTGAGCGGGTTGTTGCTGGCCACGGACGGGCGGCAGTCGTCGCACGTGCCGTATTGAAAGATCAGCGCACCGAACTGCGTCATGCCCGGGTTCATCCGGTCCGGCGGGCAGATGGCGCCGCAGCAGTCACAGGTGAGGTTGGCTCTGCGGCCGAGTGACCACAGGTGCGCACACCGGATGCAGGTCACCAGGCCGGGTTTCCATGCTGCGGTGAGCACCGGCTCGGGCCGGTCGGGGTCGGGGCTGTGCCGGCAGGTGGTGGCTTTCCCGTCGGCCCAGCGGGTGAGGGCGTCGAGCAGACCGAGCCGCAGCCAGCCCGGCAGGTCGGCCGCAGTGGCAACGCCGGCGTCACAGCCACCGGTGAACCTCGCCGCCGTGGTGGCCACGCGGGTTGCCTGGGTTGCCGCCGCGTCGAGCTGGTCGACGAGCGCCACGGGCGTGGCCTGGCGGACCCGTGCAATGAACCGGTCGTAGTCGGGGTGCAGCATCGCCTGCTCCAGGGCGAGGGTGGGGGTCACGACGGGCTCCCCTCAGCACTGGTGAGGGCAGCGTCCACGTCGGCAGCGAGCGCCATCGCGGCGAACACCTCGCGGGCACGCTCGGGGGTGCCGTACAGCTCGACGGCCAGGGAGTACGCGGTGGTAGCAAGTGCGCCCACCAGCTCGATCGGCGTGTACTCGGCGAGCAGCGCGAAGAACTGGTCGAAGTCCTGATCGGCGGCGGCAAGCAGCACCTTCGGCGACAGGCCGGGAATGTGGCTCATCGGTTGTCCTCCGGGGTGATCGAGACGGCCAGCGTGCGGCCGGGGTTATGGCGGGCTTGCCAGGCGGTGACGTCCACGGTGTAGCCGTGCTCGGCGAGGTGGCGCAGGTGGCCGTACGCCTCGGCGTCGAGCCCGTACGGTTCGGCGACGTACATCCACCGCCCGCCGGGCAACCGGAGCCGGTACGGGTGGTCCACCCATCCGGGGAGCAGCAGCTCCCGGCTTGCCCCGTGGTCGCCGTGCTCCAGGAACTGCCAGCGGCGGCCGTCGGCCCGTTCGAGAAGCGCGGCCCGCAGGTGCGCATCGAGCACCACGGCGGGACCCTTGCGCAGGTGCCAGCCGGGCATGGCACCGGTGACGCGACCGGGGCAGCCGTAGCAGGGACACCGCGGGGTCTGGCCGGCGTCGGGGTCGGTGAGCTTGGCGACGCCGGGGGTGTCGTCGGTGAGCAGGTCGTCGAGGATCATGCTGCGGCCTCCATCTGGGCGGGGTCGAGCAGTCGGATGAGTTCGTGGCCCTGGCCGGTGCATGGGCACTTGCCGCCGCAGCCGGAAGAGTCGATGACGCGCTTGGCGGCCTGTGCGGCTTCGAGGGTCGGGTGCAGCTCGACCGTCAGCACGCGGTGCCGTGCAGTCGTGGCGTACGGGCCGTTCCCGGTCACCCACACAGCTCTCGGCCACAAACACCGGGCGAGGGTGCGGAAGCTCCGATGCGTCCGGCCGCAGTAGTGCCGGCGGTAGGTCTTCATCGAGTCACCTCGGAAGTCAGCCCGTCCCGGGACGGGGTCGCCGACAGGCTGACCCCGTCCCTATATAGGGACGGGACGGGGTCACTGAACCCCGTCGGACGGGGTCGGGACGCCGTCGGACGGGGTGCTATGTCCCAGTTCATCCCCTCGCCCAAAGCGTCGGGACGGGGTCGGGACGGGGTCGGAGTGCTCATGGGGTGTCCCCGAACGGCTTGACGAGCCGGTGGAGCTTGGCCCCGCGGGGCCCCGTCTCCATCACGATGTGGCCCTCGTCGACCAGAGCGGCCACCGCTCCCCGGACGGTCTGGGCTTGGCCCTTGACCCGGTCGGTGATGTCGGTCATGGTCAGCGGCCCCGGCGCACCCTGGAGCGCGGCGCTGACCCTCGCCATGAGCGTCGTGGGTCGGAACTTGCCGTCGCCCTGAGCCGGCGGGCTGACCATGCCCTCGGCGAACCCCATGTCGTGAGACTCGACGACCAGGTCCCCGAACCAGAACAGTCCCTCCTGCCCGGGTAGTGCGTGCCGCCGCAGCTGTGCCGGCCGGTCCTTGGCGATGTAGACGCTCGTGCGCCCGGTCCGTCCGATGCCGAACGGCTGGCGGTTGTCGAGCACGTACGACGCGCCGTTGATGCCGTTGAGCTTGTGGACACCGCCGATGGCGTACCGGCCCCGCCCCTCGCGGTCCTTGACCACGTGGTCCAGGGCGACGGTCGCGGCACCCTTGTCGGCGATGTATCGGGGCAGCAACCGACCGAACCGGGCGATGTCGGTGTTGTCCTTGAGCTCCAACCCGTGCATGCTCATCGCCTCGGTGATGCCGTCGAGGATGGCCAGCGTGGGACGCAGGTCCCCGAGTAGTTCGCTGAGGTCTTCCCGGCCGAACAGGCTGTCGATCGCCTCTTCCGGCTTGACGTAGCCGAACCGGGCCGCGATGTCTTCGGACTTGGCACCCAGCGCCATGAGCCGCCCGACCGTGCCGCCCTCGTCGTCCTCGAAGTCGAGGTACAGCACGGCGTTCCCCGCGTCGAGTTCGCTCTGGGCAGCGAGCAGGGCAAGCCACGTCTTGCCGGCCTCGCTGTCGCTGGCGATGCTGTGTTGCCGGCCCGGGTAGAACATGCCGACGCCGTCCGTGCGCCGTCCGACGGTGGCCTGAGGCGGTGCATAGGTGCCGTCGAGCACCGGACCGAGGTCGACGCGCTGCCACGTGCGCCGGGGGCCTCGGTCGAGTTCGCCGAGGCTCAGCGGCCCGGCCGGCGTCGTCGTCACGCTGAGGCTCCGATCCGGCACCGCGCGGACGCGATGGTCGCGGCGGCTGCCCGGTCAGTGAGGCCCACGGACAGGGCAGCATCGAGCAGGTCGGTGAACACCTGCTCGTCGGCCCCGGTCTCGACTGCCCGGCAGGCGGCCCAGAACAGCGCGCCGTTGCGGTTGCCCTCGGCCTGCCCGGCGACGTGCCGGACCAGCGCCCCATGGTCGCTGCGCTCCCCGGGCCGTGCCCTGCTGGTGAACGTGCGCGGCGGGTCGAGCGCACGCCGGATGGTGGCGAAGTCGACCCCAGTCACGGCGGGGTCGAGGCGTGAGCGCCACTCGGTGAGTGCGTAGGGCTTGCCGTTGATGACGCTGGGCGGTGCGAGCACGTACCCCCCGCGTGAGCGGAAGTCGACGCCGTGGCCGCGGATGCTGCCGTTCCCCTGCTCGCTGCCCACGTAGTAGAGGTGCCACCCACCGGACCAGGTGGTGATGATGCTGTGGGCTCCGACGAGCAGCCCGGCGTCGCGCAGCCGGGCGAGGCTTGCCGCCCCAGGCGCGTCGTTCTTGACGTCGAAGTCGAGCACGTCTGGCCCGGGTGCCCCGGTGGCGATGGCGACGTTGGCTGCCGGGCAGCGTGTCCACCAGGCGGTGATGACGGCCGGATCGGTGCTGGCGTCGTGGAGGCCTCGCCGGGTGAGCGGGTGCTTCCCGGGGCTGTGGCACTCGGTGTCGCCGCAGGAGCAGCCTGCCCTGGTCGTCCAGTGGCACGGGAACACGGGCCACCCGGCGTCGGCGTAGCGGAGAGCTTTCCGCAGCGCACGGGTGCCGGTACCCTGCTCGTAGGTCTCGCCGACCGTGATTGCCGCCTCGGGCCCCGCCGGTCCGGGGCGGCTGTGCGTCTGGGTCATGCGACCTTCGCCCCAGCCTGAGCGTCGACCCACTTCTCGACGTCTTCCCAGCGGTATCGGACGTGCCGCCCGACCTTCGACCACCGCGGGCCGGTCTTGACGTATCGCCACTGCGTCAGGGTCTTCTCGGGGACACCAAGGAACGTGGCCACCTCGGGAGGGGTAGCGAGTGCCCGACGGACGTGTGCGGACGTTCCGCTCGTAGCCATGGTTGCTCCATATCCGAACGAGTGCAGCTCAAAGTCCTGCAACTGGTCGGCACGCTACCCCAGGTCCTATTGCGTCGCAAGCTAACGTGCTACGTTCGGCGTGTTTCCGAACAAGGGGAGAGCATGGGAGAGCAACCGTTGAGGCCGAGCGAGGTGCTTGGTCGACAGGTGAAGGTGTGGCGCGACCAGCGCAAACTCTCGGCGCAGGGCCTGGCGGATCGGATTCGCGACCTCGGCGGAACCCTCAGCCGCGTCGCCATCTCCAAGATTGAGAACGGGGATCGAGGCGTCGGTCTCGACGAGTGGTTGCAGCTGGCGCATGCTCTGGCCGTGCCGCCGCCACTACTGTTCGTGGACCTCCAGTCAGGCGCCGATGTGGCAGTCGCGCCCGGTGTCGTGCTGCATCCGTGGCTGCTCTGGGAATGGGCCACCGGCGAGCAACCTCCGCTCGTACGTGCACCTGAGGGCGGTGCGTACGCCAGCCGGGTGGAAGAGTTCGGGCGAGCCAAGACGGCGATCCACATCTACCGGCGCGAGGGCGCTGCTGGTCGAGCGATCAACCGGGCAGAGTCAGACCTGAGTGCTGCGGAGTACACCGGCGACGAGGGCCAGTTGCTGGCGGCTCGATCGGCTTACGTGGACGCCCTGAGGGAGATGGCCAAGGCGCTCGACGACATGATCGAGCACGACATGACGCCACCCGGAAAGCCGACGAAGTGGATCGACGCGATCCGCGAACTCAGGCTCTCCAGGTATCCCGACCGACTGATCGCGATGGACGCTGATGGCGAGCGTTAGGAAGCGCACCGACGGGCGGCCGAAGCCGTGGCTGGTCCGCTGGCGTGACGAGGCTGGCAATGAACGCAAGAAGTCGTTCGCCCGCAAGGTCGACGCGGACAAGTTCCGGGCCGACGTCGAGCACAAACTGAACACCGGCAACTACGTCGACCCGAAGGCCGGGAAGGTCACGTTTCAGGCGTACGCCGAGCGGTGGCGCACGATGCAGCCTCACCGGGAGAACACCGCGGCACGGGTCAAGTCGCAGCTGCACAGGCACGTCTACCCGGCGTTCGGTGCCCGGCCGATCGCCGGGGTCAACGCGTCTATGCTGCAAGCCTTCGTGACGGGCCTGCCGCTGGCGCCCAGCTCGGTCCGCCCGGTGTTCGGCACGGTGAAGACAATCTTTGCCGCAGCGGTACGCGACCGGGCAATCGGTCGCAACCCCACGCCCGGGATCAAGCTGCCTGAGCTGCCCCGTGACGAGATCGTGCCGCTGACCCTGTCCCAGGTGGACGACCTGATCGCCGTCATGCCGGCCCGGTACCGCGCGCTGGTCGACTTCGATGCCGGCACGGGCCTGCGGCAGGGTGAGCTGTTCGGTGTCGAGGTGGACGACCTGGACCTCGACGAGCGGATGCTGACCGTGGCCCGCCAGGTGCAGCCCACCGCCGGTGGTGGCGTGGTGGTGTGCGCGTTGAAGAACAAGCACAGCTATCGGAAGGTGCCGCTGGCGCAAGCCATGGTCGACGTCGCTCGCGCCCACCTGGTGGAGTACCCACCGCAGGAAGTCGAGGTGCTCGACACGACCGGCCGCAAGCCGGTCACGCGGATGGCGCGGTTCCTGTTCCTCGACGGCGCCGGCCGTCCGCTGAGCCGCACTAGATTCAACGCCGAGGTGTGGGCGCCGGCCCGGCTCGCCGCTGGGCTACCCGAGTCGACGCAGCATGACCTGCGGCACTTCTACGCCTCAGCGCTGATCCGAGCCGGGCTCAACCCGAAGGTGGTCGCCGCCCGGCTCGGCCACGCCGACGCGTCGATGACGCTGCGTGTCTACGCGCACCTGTGGCCGGACGATGAGGACCGATCGCGGCAGGCTGTCGACGATCTCTTTTCCACGCGATGTGCCCCACCTGTGCCCCAACCGAGGGAGGCGATCAGCGTTGCAGCAGCGTAACGGCCTGTTGACCTCACCTGACGCTATTTGGCGTTGAAGTAGCTGGCCTCCGGGTGGTGGACCACGATCGCGTCGGTGGCCTGCTCCGGCATCAGCTGGAACTCCTCGGACAACTCCACCCCGATCCGCTCCGACCCCAGCAGGTCCACGATCTTCGCCCGGTCCTCCAGGTCGGGGCAGGCCGGGTAGCCGAACGCGTACCGGCAGCCCCGGTAGTCGTTACGCAGGATCCCGGCCAGGTCCGTCGGGTCGTCGTGGCCCAGCGGACGTCCGTCGGGCAGGGTCAGTTCGGCGCGGATACGCCGGTGCCAGTACTCGGCGAGCGCCTCGGTGAGCTGCACCGACAGGCCGTGCACCTCCAGGTAGTCGCGGTACTCGTTGCGGGCGAACAGCTTCGCCGCGTACTCGCTGACCGGCTGACCGACGGTGACCAGCTGCAACGCGACCACGTCGAGCTGGTCGCCCTTGGGCCGGAAGAAGTCCGCGAGGCAGAGTCGACGCTCCTGCCGCTGCCGGGGGAACGAGAACCGGGCGCGCTCCGCGTGCCCGTTCTCGTCGAGCACCACCAGGTCGTTGCCTTCGGAGTACGCGGGGAAGTAGCCGTACACGACGGCTGCCTCGAGCACCTGGTCGGCGATCAGCCGGTCCAGCCAGTACCGCAGGCGCGGGCGACCTTCGGTCTCCACGAGTTCCTCGTAGGACGGTCCGTTGCCGCCGCGGGCGCCGTTGAGCCCCCACTGCCCGCGGAAGGTGGCCCGCTCGTCGAGCAGTGCCGCGTAGTCGGCCATCGGCACGCCCTTGACCACCCGGGTGCCGAAGAACGGCGGGGTGGGCACCGCCACGTCCGCGGCCACGTCGGAGCGGACCGAGGAGTCGTGCAGCTCCGGCAGCGACTCGGTGACCATCGACCGCTGCCGCTCCCGGCGGGCGCGACGGGCGGCGAGGGCCGCCTCCCGCTCCCGGTCGATCACCGGTGCGCCGCCGCGCTTGGCGGTCATCACCTTGTCCATCAGGGACAGCCCCTCGAACGCGTCCCGCGCGTAGTGCACCTGCCCGGGGAACATCGACCGCAGGTCGTCCTCGACGTACGCCCGGGTCAGCGCCGCCCCACCCAGCAGGACGGGCCAACGCTCCGCGACCCCGCGGGTGGCCATCTCGGCCAGGTTCTCCTTCATGATGACGGTGCTCTTGACCAACAGCCCGGACATGCCGATCGCGTCCGCGCGGTGCTGCTCGGCGGCGTCGAGGATGGCGCTGATCGGCTGCTTGATGCCGATGTTCACGACCTCGTAGCCGTTGTTGGACAGGATGATGTCGACCAGGTTCTTGCCGATGTCGTGCACGTCGCCGCGCACGGTGGCGAGCACGATGCGGCCCTTGCCGCCGTCCTCGCTGGTCTCCATGTGCGGCTCCAGGTACGCCACCGCGGTCTTCATCACCTCGGCGGACTGGAGCACGAACGGCAGCTGCATCTGGCCCGAGCCGAATAGCTCCCCGACGACCTTCATGCCGTCCAGCAGGATGTCGTTGATGATCGACAGTGGGGACCGGCCGCCGGCCATCGCCTCGTCCAGGTCGGCCTCCAGGCCGTTGCGCTCACCGTCGATGATCCGCCGCTTGAGCCGCTCGTCCAGGGGCAGCGCCGCCAACTCCTGCGCCCGGCTGGCCCGCGCGCTGGTCACGTCGACGCCCTCGAACAGCTCCAGGAAGCGCTGCACCGGGTCGTAGCCCTCGCGGCGACGGTCGTACACCAGGTCCAGTGCGACCTCGCGCTGCTCCTCGGGGATCTTCGACATCGGCAGGATCTTGCTGGCGTGCACGATCGCCGACGTCAGACCGGCCTGCACGCACTCGTGCAGGAACACCGAGTTGAGCACCTGCCGCGCCGCCGGGTTGAGTCCGAAGGAGATGTTCGAGATGCCCAGGGTGAAGTTGACCCCCGGGTACCGCTGGGAGATCTCCCGGATCGCCTCGATCGTCTCGATGCCGTCGCGGCGGGTCTCCTCCTGGCCGGTGGCGATCGGGAACGTCAACGCGTCGATCAGGATGTCGGAGCGGTCCATGCCCCACCGGCCGGTCAGGTCGTCGATCAGCCGCGCCGCGACCCGGACCTTCCACTCCTGGGTACGCGCCTGGCCCTCCTCGTCGATGAGCAGCGCCACCACCGCCGCGCCGTGCTCACGGACGATCGGCATCACCCGCGCGTACCGGGAGTCGGGGCCGTCGCCGTCCTCGAAGTTCACCGAGTTGACCACACAGCGGCCGCCGAGCATCTCCAGCCCCGCCTCGACGACGGCCGGCTCGGTGGAGTCCAGCATGATCGGCAGCGTCGACGCGGTGGCGAACCGGCCGGCCAGCTCCCGCATGTCCCGCGTGCCGTCGCGGCCGACGTAGTCCACGCACAGGTCCAGCAGGTGCGAACCGTCGCGCGCCTGACTGCGGGCGATCTCCACGCAGGCCCGGAAGTCACCGGCGAGCATCGCCTCCCGGAACGCCTTCGAGCCGTTGGCGTTGGTCCGCTCCCCCACCATCAGCACCGAGGCGTCCTGGGCGAACGGCACCGGGTGGTACACCGAGGAGACGCCCGCCTCGTGCCGCGGCTCGCGCGCCGGGGCGGTGACGCCGTGCAGCCGCTCCGCCAGCACCCGGATGTGCTCGGGGGTGGTGCCGCAGCAGCCGCCGACCAGCCCCACGCCGTACTCGGTGATGAACCGCTCCAGGGCCTCGGCCAGCTCCACGGGAGTCAGCGGGAAGTACGCCCCGTCGGCGGTCAGCACCGGCAGGCCGGCGTTCGGCATCACCGACAGCGGGATGCGGGAGTGCTGCGACAGGTACCGCAGGTGCTCGCTCATCTCGGCCGGGCCGGTGGAGCAGTTCAGCCCGATCAGGTCCACCCCGAGCGGCTCGATCGCCGCGAGGGCCGCACCGATCTCGCTGCCCACCAGCATGGTGCCGGTGGTCTCGACCGCCACGTGACAGATGATCGGCACGGACTGGCCCAGCTCGGCCATCGCCCGCTTCGACCCCACCACGGCCGCCTTGACCTGGAGCAGGTCCTGGCAGGTCTCGATGATCAGCGCGTCCGCCCCGCCGGCGATCAGGCCGGCGGCGTTCTCCTGGTACGCGTCGCGCAGGGTCGCGTAGCCGGCGTGCCCGAGGGTGGGCAGCTTCGTGCCCGGCCCGATCGAGCCCAGCACGAAGCGGGGCCGCTCCGGAGTGCTGGCCGCGTCGGCCGCCTCCCGGGCGATCCGGGCGCCCGCCTCGGACAGCTCCCGGATGCGCTGCGGGATGTCGTACTCGGCGAGATTGGCGAGGTTGGCGCCGAACGTGTTGGTCTCCACGCAGTCCGCGCCGGCGGCCAGGTAGGCGTCGTGCACGCCGCGCACGACGTCCGGCCGGGTGACGTTGAGGATCTCGTTGCACCCTTCGAGCCCGTCGAAGTCGTCGAGCGTGAGGTCCGCGGCTTGCAACATCGTGCCCATCGCCCCGTCGGCGATGAGAATCCGGTCGGCCAGCACATCCATCAACGAAGTCCGCACCCGTTCAGGTTAGTGCGGTACCGACCGAGCCCCGAGTCCCTCGGCACCCGATCCCATATTGTGTCAGCGGGATCACGCTGTCTGGTTCGCGAGCTTATGTCCGGTTGTCGGTGCGGCCGACCGGCGCGGCCGACGGGCCGCGCCCCCGCCCGGCACGTAGGCTGGCGGACGTGAAGGACAACAGGGACTCCGCCGTGCACCACGGCCCGACGACCGGGCGCGGTCCCGGCGCCGGCCGCGACGAGCAGGGTGAGGTAACGGCGTGACCGAGTTCGACGGACTGCCGGTGCTGCGGTCCCCGGTGGCCATCGCCGCGTTCGAGGGCTGGAACGACGCCGCCGACGCGTCCACCGCGGCCGTGGAGCACCTCGAGCAGGTCTGGAACGCCCGACAGATCGCCGAGCTGGATCCGGAGGAGTTCTACGACTTCCAGGTCAGCCGACCCACCATCACCATGGCCGACGGGGAGACCCGGCGGGTGGAGTGGCCGACGACCCGGTTCATGGTGGCCAGCCCGGAGGGCACCGAGCGTGACGTCGTGCTGATCCGGGGCATCGAGCCGAGCATGCGCTGGCGGACGTTCTGCGAGCAGGTACTGGAGATCTGCCACAGCCTCGAGGTGGAACGGGTGGTGCTGCTCGGCGCGTTGCTCGCCGACGTGCCGTACACCCGGCCGTTGCCGATCAGCGGCAGCGCCTCGGACGCGCAGGCCGCCGAGCGCTACCAGCTCACCCCCACCCGCTACGACGGGCCGACCGGCATCGTCGGCGTGCTGCACGACGCGTGCGCCCGCGCCGAGGTGGACGCCGTGTCGTTCTGGGTGCACGTGCCCCACTACGCCAACAACCCGCCCTGCCCGAAGGCCACCCTCGCCCTACTGCACCGGGTCGAGGAGGTCGTCGACCTGCCGGTGCCGATGGCCGATCTCGCCGAGGAATCCGCCGAGTGGGAGCAGCGGGTGCGCAGCACCGCCGAGCAGGATGCCGAACTCGGCGAGTACGTGCGCGAGCTGGAGGAACGGGTCGGCGACGAGGGGATCACCCCGCTGACCGGTGACGAGATCGCCCAGGAGTTCGAGAAGTATCTGCGCCGCCGGGGCGGTTCGGCCGGCCCCACCGCCGGCTCCTGGTAGCACCGTCTTCGCCGCGGGCCCTCGGACCTTCATGGTCCGAGGGCCCGTTTCTTGGCGTGTCCGGGCTGGCGCCGTCACACCCTCTAAGGCATCCTAGGAACCTAGATGTGATCAAGGAGGCGGGTGTGCAGATCAATCCCGGGGCCGCGGAGTTCCCACACCGACAGATCGCCGCGCAGCTCAAGGCCCAGGTCCGCCGCGGCGACTGGGGACCCGGCGAACGACTGCCGTCCATCCCGGCCATCGCCGAGATGTTCGGCGTCGCCAAACAGACCGTGCAGCGCGCCGTCGACCAGCTGCGGGTCGAGGGCATCCTGATCACCAAACCCGGCTCCGGTACGTACGTCCGCGGCACCCGACGCCGACTCAACCGGCTCTCCCGAGGCCGGTACGGCGGATTCCGCGGCTACCACACCGACCTCGCCGCCCGATACCGCCAACAACTCGTCTCGGTCGGCCGCTCCCCCGCACCCGCCGAGGTCGCCGACGCGTTCGGAGTGAGCGACGGCACCGAACTGCTCTGCCGGCGACACCTCGTCCGCACCGACGACTCCCCCGTCGAGGTGGGCGCCTCCTGGTTCCTGCCCCGCGACGCCGCCGGCACCTCGCTGGAGCGCACCGAGGCGTTCGGCCGGCCGCTCTACCAGGAGGCCGAGGAGGCCACCGGCCGGCGGTACGTCTCCGCCACCGACACCATCAGCGCCCGCCAGCCCAGCCGGGAGGAGGCCGAGACCCTCCAGATCCGGCCGGACACCCCGGTGCTGCACCTGCTGCACGTCGCGTACGACGCGAACCGCAAGCCCATCGAGGTGTCCCAGGCGACCTGGCCCGGCCCCATGACCACCCTCACCGAGGAGTACAAGATCCCCGGCCCGACCCCAGACCCGGAACCCGACCCGGGCCTGGTCCTCGGCTGACCCTCCACGGGTCAACGGGCTACCCAGCAGCCGGCGGCGGAGGGCGGGGTTGGTGGTTGCGCCCTGTCGAGCTGCCCCATGTTCGGGGCAGGGCAGCCCGGACGATCGGGTCCGCGGCGACCCGAAGGTGACCCGGGACAGCTCGACCGGAGACCGCATCAGCACCGAGCGCCCGCCCAGCGCCGCACATCCGGGCAGCTCGCCGGAGACCGTATCAGCACCGAGCGCCCGCCCCACCGCCCCACCGCCCCACATCTGGGGCAGCTCTACAGGGCACCGCACAGCCACGCCCACCCGGCCGGCGAAGTCCCCTCGGAACACGCTGCAGGAGTGCCGCAACGGGCCGGCCTCGCGGGGCCGCGAGGCCGGGGTGTACGTGTCAGAGGCGGATGCCCAGGAGGGCGTCGACCGTCTTCGCGAAGAGGGCGGGCGCTTCGGGGTCATCCGGGGCGCCCGCCAGGGTCGCGTCGGCCCAGCGGTCGGCAGCCGCCAGGGCTCCGGGGGTGTCGAGGTCGTCGGCCAGGCGTTCGCGTACCCCGGCCAGCAGCTCGGCCCCGGACGGCCCGGCGGGCGCGGTGGCGGCCCGCCGCCAGCGGTCCAGGCGCTCCTGCGCGGCCGTGAGCAGCTCGTCGGTCCAGGTGCGGTCGCTGCGGTAGTGCCCGGAGATCAACGCGAGCCGGATCGCCATCGGGTCGACCTTGTCGGCGCGCAGCCGGGAGACGAAGACCAGATTGCCGCGGGACTTGGACATCTTCTCGCCGTCCAGGCCAATCATCCCGGCGTGCACGTAGTGCTCGGCGAACGGCGCCTGGCCGGTCAACCGCTCGGCGTGCGCGGCGGACGCCTCGTGGTGCGGGAACAGCAGGTCGTTGCCGCCGCCCTGTACGTCGATCCGGTCGCCGAGCAGGTTCAGGGCGATCACCGCGCACTCGATGTGCCAGCCGGGGCGGCCCATGCCCAACTCCCCGCCCGGCCAGGACGGCTCACCCTCGCGGGCGCCACGCCACAGCAGCGGGTCCAGTGGGTCGCGCTTGCCGGCCCGGTCCGGGTCACCGCCGCGCTCCGGGAAGATCTTCAACATCTGCTCGCGGGTCAGGTTGGACTCGTAGCCGTAGCGGCCGGTGGCGGAGATGTCGAAGTAGACGTCGCCGGTGCCGTCGTCGAGGCGGTACGCGGCACCGTCCTTGACCAGCACCTCGACCTTGTCGACGATGTCCGGGATCGACTCGACCGCACCCACGTAGCGCTCTGGCGGAATGATCCGCAGCGCCTCCATGTCCTCCCGGAACAGCGCCGTCTCCCGCATCGCCAGGACCACCCAGTCCTCGCCGTCGCGGGCGGCCCGCTCCAGCAGCGGGTCGTCGATGTCGGTGACGTTCTGCACGTAGCGCACCGGGCGGCCGGCGTCGCGCCACATCCGCTGCACCAGATCGAAGGAGATCATCGTGGCGGCGTGGCCGAGGTGGGTGGCGTCGTACGGGGTGATGCCGCAGACGTACATGCGTCCCGCGTCGGCCGGCGCACTCGGGTGGACACCCTGTCGCGCTGAGTCGTACAACGCCAACGACTCGCCCCTGCCCGGCAGCCGTGGCACCTCGTGTCCCGCCCAAGACTCCATGGCCTCAGCCTAGCCAGCCTCGCGACGGCCCCGGGCCGCCCCACAGGTGATCAAGATGACAGCGGATCACATGGGGGGCCAGGGCACCGCCGGCCAGTCCTCGGGCGGCTGCGGGAAGCGACCGGTCTCGCGCAGCCGGTCGACGCGGGCGGCCACCTCGGCGACCTCGCTGATCGTCAGGTGATCGGCCAGTTCCGCGCCGAGCGCCCCGGCGACCTGGCCGGCGAGCCCGTCGAGCATCTCCACCGCGTCCGGCGGCAACTGCTTGCCGGCCCAACCCCAGAGCACCGTACGGAGCTTGTCCTCCACGTGGAAGCTCACCCCGTGGTCCACGCCGTAGATCCGGTCGTCCGCGCCGACGAGCACGTGGCCGCCCTTGCGGTCGGCGTTGTTGAGCACCGCGTCGAGCACCGCCAGTCGAGCCAGCCGCGGGTCGTCCGCGTGCGCGAGCGCGTACGCGGTGCCGTCGTCGTCCCGTGCCGCCGCGATCGGGAACCAGCGCGGCGGCAACGCGTCCGCCGGCACGAACCCGACCAACGGCTCAGCGGTCTCCGGCTCGTCGATCCACAGCTGGCAGGAACCCGGCCCGAACGGCCCGTCGCGCAGCACCGTCGGCGGCACCAGGTCCCAGCCGGTGGCCCGGGACACCAGGTACGCCGACACCTCCCGGCCGGCGAGAGTGCCGTCCGGGAAGTCCCACAGCGGGCGCTCCCCACGGACCGGTTTGTAGACACAGCGGGCCGTGGCGCCGTCGAGGGTCAGGATGCCGCGCAGGGTCGTGTTCGACGCGTCGACGAGCCGCCCCTCCAGATCGAGCGTGCCGTCGCGCAACAGCCGCAGCGCGGCGTCGCCGTCCAGCCGGGGCTGGTCGCCGTCCTGGCGGGGCTGGAGGCCGGACGAGGTCACCGGTGGTAACCGTTGTGCCGCGGGCACAGGTGCCCGGCGGGGTCCAACGGCTGGCCGCACAGCGGGCACGGCGGCCGGCCCGCGTTCACCACGCGCCGGGCCCGCTCGATGAACTGGCGGGTCGCCTGCGGGGTGAGCCGGACCCGAAGCCGGTCCAGGTCCTCGTCCGGCTCGTCGTCGTCCTCGTCGTCCTCGTCGTCCTCGTCGTCCTCGTCGCCCAGCTCGACCTCGGGTTCGACCTCGCCCGCCGCGATCGCCTCGATCACCACGGTCGCGGTGTCCACGTCGAAGGCCAGCCCGAGAGTCCCGACGCGGAACTCCTCGTCGACCGGAGTGTCCAGCGGCTCATTGTCGCCGATCACCGGGGCCAGCTCGGGCAGGTCCACCCCGAAGCGGCGCTGCGCCTCGGTGAGCAGTTCCTCCAGCTTTTCGGCGAGCAGTGACACCTGGACCTTCTCCAGCGCGACGCTGACCAGCCTGCCGCCGCCGCGGGCCTGCAGGAAGAACGTGCGCTCCCCCGGCGGCCCGACAGTCCCGGCGACGAACCGCTCCGGCGGTTCGAAGGCGTGCACCTGGTGGGTCATACCCACGACCCTATCCGGCCCGCCATGGCATCGCGCACCCCACCGACGCGAATCGCCGCAGGGGCGGCGCGCCCGGCGTACCAGGGGTTGCACCCGGGCGTGGCGGCCGTGGGGGCCGTCGGCGGGGGTGTCGTGACACGCGTCACCGGGACGCACCCGCCCCGCCGCCGACGGCCGCGTCCGAGTCGGCCGCGCGGGCCGCCCGCCGGCGCCGCTTCGGAGGCGGCGGCACCAGCGCCGCCAGGTCGCCGCCGGTGTCGTTCAGCCGGACGAGGAACGGCCGCAGCGGCGTGAACCGGATCGCGGTCACCGACGCCGGATCGGCCACGATCCGCTGAAAAAGATCCAGGTGTACGCCGAGCGCGTCCGCCACGATGGCCTTGATCACGTCACCGTGGCTACAGGCCAGCCAGACCGCCTCGGGCCCGTGCTCCGCGGTCACCCGGGCGTCCCACGACCGCACCGCCGCCACGGCGCGCGCCGCCATCGCCGCCATCGCCTCCCCGCCCGGGAAGACCGACGCGCTGGGATGCTGCTGGACCACCGGCCAGAGCGGCTCCTTGGCGAGCTTCTTCAGCGGCTGCCCCTCCCAGCTACCGTAGTCGCACTCGATCAACCCCTCCTCCACCACCGGGGCAGCCTGCGGAAGCGCCAACTCCAGCGTCTGCCGACAGCGGATCAACGGGCTGGTCACGACGGCGGCCAAAGGCACCGCCCGTAGCCGTTCGCCCACCGCGGCGGCCTGGGCGCGCCCGGTGTCGTCCAGCTCGACGGGTTGCCGGCCGGCCAGGCCGCCGTCGGCGTTCGCCGTGGTCCGGCCGTGTCGCAGAAGCAGAAGGGTCGCCACCCTGACCACCCTAGGGCCTCCGCCGCACCCCCCGACCGCCACGGGCTCCGGCCCGCCCACCGGGTCCTGCGACATGCGAGGTGCCTGTCGGAGCCCGGGTGAATCGGGCGTTTCGGCCGGGCTGGGCTGGTTGCCCAATGATGATCGACTCGATTTCCTGGAAACCGGGGTGTCACCCCGTCCCGGATACCCCGTTTTCGCCGAAGCCGAGTGGATCACCCGGTGATTGCCCGATGTGGGGTCGTGGCCGGTCGCGTCGGGGTGGGTGGTTTGTCCGGTGGTGGGGTTTGTGGGCTGTGACCGGCCGCACCCGGGCGGTGGAATGGTGGCTGGCCGGGGGTCGTTACATACCCTGACGATCGCAGGACCACCGCCGGTGAGGCTCGACCCCGGTGCGGGGTGGGAATTGCCCGGCCCGGTCCGGTCGTTGCAGACCCGGCCAGCGACCAGGCGCCGCCGTGATGCGGGCACCGATGGATGGGCCGCCCCCCGGGAATGACCCCGGCCCGCCGGTCGTTACACCCGGTCCCGGCGCCCCGAGCCCCCGCTTGGTAGGCCGCCGACACCGGCGCCGCGAGCCCCGGGCTCGCAGGCCCCCAAACTTTCCCCCTTGTTTGTGCAACGCCGGACGAGGTGCTCACACCCTGCCCGCCGTTTTCCCCCTTGGCGGTGTGGGTGTTCCTACCCCCGAAGGAGCTACCCCCATGACCACGATCTTCCGTAAGAGTGTGCTGTCCGTTGCGGGTCTCGCGTTCGCCGGTGGTGTGTTCGCCGGTCCGATCGCCGCCCACGCCGCCACCCCGGCCGTGGACGCCAAGCCCGTCGCGGTGGCGGTGCAGACCGGTGCGCCGAAGCCGCAGGGCGAGCAGTCGCACATCACCCTCAACGGTGAGCAGACCGCGAACGTCAAGGCGATCATCGCCGCGACGAAGAAGGCCGGCCTGCCCGAACGCGCCGCGATCATCTCGATCGCGACGAGCCTGCAGGAGTCGAAGCTGGAGAACCTGGGTCACCTGGGTGACGCCAACGACCACGACTCGCTGGGCCTGTTCCAGCAGCGCCCGAGCTCCGGTTGGGGCACGCCGGAACAGATCACCGACCCCGGCTACTCCACGACGGCGTTCCTCAAGGGCCTCACGCAGGTCGACGGTTGGCAGGACATGGCGCTGACCGACGCCGCGCAGACCGTGCAGGTGTCGGCCTACCCGGACGCCTACGCCCAGTGGGAACAGCAGGCCACCGACCTGGTCAACCAGCACTGGAACAGCTGACCCGCAGAACAACACCGAAGGCCGGCACCCGCACAGGGTGCCGGCCTTCGTCGTACCCCTGGGGTCGTCAGCTCTTGTGGACGATGTCGATCAGCGCCGCGATCAGGGCGAGCGCGATGATGCCGGTGGCCAGCACGAGGGACGTCTCGAAGGCCCTGGTCCAGTCGCCGTGGCTGTCGGTCAGGGTGGAGAAGAACAGCGAGCCGACGGCGGCGATGCCCGCCGCGGCGCCGATCCGCTGACCGGTCTGGAGCATGCCCGCGCCGCTGCCCGCCTGTTGTACGGGGACCTGCGCGAGGGTGAGCGTCTGGTTGGGAGCGATCACCAGTCCGCTGCCGATACCGGCGATGAGCAGGGGACCGGCGGTGACCCAGGGTGCCGGCGCGTGCGGCGCCAGGCGGAGCGCGACCACCGTGGCGGCGAGGCCGATCACCACCGCGAGCAGTCCGATGCCGACCAGCGGCCGGCCGAAGCGGTTGACGATCCGGCCGCCCAGCGCGGACGCGGCGGCCGAGCCGAGCGCGAACGGGGTGATGGCCAGGCCGGCGACGAGCGCGCTGTAGCCGAGGCCGTTCTGCAGGTACAGGGTGAAGACGAAGAAGATCGCGGTGAAGCCGCCGAAGTAGATCAGCGCGATGAGCGACCCCAGGGTGTATGACTGGAAGCTGAACAACCTCAGGTCGAACAGGGGCTCGTGGTGGCGTGCGTACGACCGCTCCCAGAGCCCGAACGCGACGAGCACCGCCAGGCCGGCCGGGATGAGCGCCCACTTCCACGGGGTCCGCCACTGCTGCTCCTGCACCAGCGGCAGCAGGATGAGCACCACGCCCACGCCGAGCAGCAGCACGCCGACGGGGTCGAGCCGGCGCCGGCTCGGCTGCCCATCGGGGCGACCCGGCAGCAAGCGCCAGCCGAGGATCACCGCGAGGATGCCGACCGGCACGTTGACGAAGAAGACCCACCGCCAGCCGTGTTCCTCGCCGCCGATGGCGATGAGCAGTCCACCGAGCAGGGGACCGACGGCCGTGGAGATACCGATGGTGGCCCCGAGCAGACCGAACGGGCGGGCTCGTTCCGGCCCCCGGAACAGTTGCTGGATCAGCCCGATCACCTGCGGGTTGACGACGCCGGCCGCGGCGCCCTGCAAGAGCCGGGCGGCGACCAGCCACGTCGGGGAGGTGGCCAGGCCGGCGAGCGCGCTGGTCGCCGTGAACAGGGCGATGCCGAAGACGAACGCGTTGCGCCGGCCACGGGCGTCGCCGAAGCGGCCGGCGGGTACCAGCACCAGGCCGAAGGTGAGCGCGTACCCGGAGAGGACCCACTGCAGGTCGCTCGGCGACGCGTGCAGCGCCCGGTCGATGGACGGCACCGCGACGTTGACGATGCTCACGTCGAGCAGCGTCATGAACGCGGCGACCAGGCCGACGCCCACGGCCTGCCAGCGGCGGCGGTTCTCCGCCGCGTCGAGCGTCTGCGGCGTCTGCGCCGCGCTCATCCTGGCCCCCGCTGACCGGTGATCATCCATTTCTGGTCGCTACCCCGGTCGTCGGGGTGCGAACCGTCGCGGGTCACGCCATCTGACGGGCGCAGAACCGGGGACCGAAGTCGAGGCCGGCCATCGGCGAGTCCTCGCGGTGCAGCAGGCCCTTCTCGGTGAGCAGGTGCAGCGGCGCGCGCACCTGTTCCTCGCTCAGTCCGGCCTCCTCGCCGATCAGGTCCGGGTACGGCACCTGTCCGCGTTGCTCGAGGGTGGTGACCGCCTGGTACACCCGTTGCTCGACCTCCGACAGTTGCACCTGCTGCATGATCTCCTCCTTTGGTCGTCCGCTCGCGCGGACGTTTGCGCTGCGTCGGGTACCCGCTGGTGGAGCGAAAATGCCCACCCGATCGGGCGGTCGAGGTGGCGTGCCGTGCCCGGTCCGCGCCTCGCGCGGTGCCCTAGGCTGCAACCGTGATCATCTGGGATCTCATCGTCGTCGGCGCCGGCCCCGCTGGGCTCTCCGCGGCACACGCCGCCGCCCGCGCCGGCGTTCGCACCCTCGTTGTCGAACGGGCCGCGCATCCGCGGTACAAGACCTGCGGTGGTGGTCTCATCGGCACCTCGCTGGCCGCCGTGCGGGACCGGATCGAGGTGCCGGCGCACGACCGGGTGGACCGGGTGACGTTCACCCGGGATGGCCGCCGTGAGTTCACCCGCCGGCACGACAGCCCGGTGGTGACCATGGTGCGCCGCGAGGAGTTCGACGACCGGCTGCGCGCGGCGGCTGTCGCCGCCGGCGCGCACATGCGGGAGCGGGTCGCGGTCCGCGCGATCGAACAGGACCCTGAGCAGGTACGCGTGCGGCTGGCCGACGGTACGACGCTGACAGCCCGCGCGGTGATCGGCGCGGACGGGTCGTCCGGGGTGACCGCCCGGCACGTCGGAGTGCGGTACCGGCAGGTGGATCTGGGCCTGGAGGTGGAGGTGCCGGTGCCGCCCGCCGAGCAGGAGCGGTGGCGGGGCCGGCTGCTGCTGGACTGGGGTGCGATGCCGGGCTCCTACGGGTGGGTGTTCCCCAAGAACGATCGCCTCACGGTTGGTGTGATCGCCGCACGGGGTGCGGGGGAGGGGACGCGGGAGTACCTGCGGGAGTTCGTCGACCGGCTCGGGTTGACCGGGTTGCCGACCGAGCACGACTCCGGTCACCTGACCCGCTGCCGCGAGGAGGATTCGCCGTTGCGTGCCGGCCGGGTGCTGGTGGCCGGGGACGCGGCGGGGCTGCTGGAGCCGTGGAGCCGGGAGGGCATCAGCTTCGCGTTGCGGTCCGGCGAGTTGGCCGGTGCGGCGGTCGCCGCCGGTGACCTGCCCGGGTACGAGCGGGCGGTGGCCGAGCGGCTGACGCCGGAGATGCGGGCGGGGTTCCGGCTGCTCGACGTGTTCACCCGCCGCCCGGGGGTGTTCCACGCCCTGTTGGCGACGCCGCCGGGGTGGCGGATGTTCGTCCAGTTCTGCCAGGGCCACGCCAGCTTCGCCGAGATGCTGGAGCGCCGGCCGATCCGGGCGGCCCTCGCCCTGCTGGACCGACGGGCCCATTCCATTCACCCAGGATCCTAGGACGCCCTACGCGGTGTGCCCGCCCGCACCCGAACGTCGGGCGGGCGACGGCGAGCCGGACGCTGGTGCGCGGTGGTCCGCTCGCCGGACAATGGTGGGCAGCAGCGGGAGGTGCTGATGACCGAGCAGCCGTTCACCGACGACGAGTACGCGTTTCTGCGCCACGTCCGGTTCGGGGAGTTGCCACCCGCCGTCCGCCCGGACGAGCGGGTCGCCCTCACCGAGACCGATCCCGGGCGTGACCAGCCGGGAAAGGCCGAGGACCCGGTCCGGTGGAATGTGCAGGGCTGAGAACGCGCGAACGGGCCGGGGGTGTCGCCACCCACGGCCCGTCCGGGATCCGCTTCGGTCAGAAAACCGGCACGCCCTCGCGTACCAGCCGCCAGTTGGGCTGGAAGAAGTCGGCCGGGTCGACGGTCCCCTTGGCCTGCGCCCAGTCGATGAGCAGCTGGCGGATCTCCTGCTGCTCGTTGTAGATCGGCGTCTTCACGATGCCGGGGAAGTTGCCGCCGCCGCTGCGCCGGTAGTTGTTCACCGCGACCACGAACTGCGCGTTGTCCGCGACCGGGGTGTCGGTGCCGGGTAGCACCAACCGCGTGATCCGCTGGCCCACCGGCTTCGAGATGTCGATGTCGTAGTCCAGGCCGGAGATCACGTCGTAGTTGTAGTCCGGCACCGCCGGCGAGTCGCTGATCTGTTCCGGGTCGACCGGGGCACCGGGGGCGAAGGTCCGGAAGTACTTCGCCGAGTACTCCAGGTAGGCGCGCACCTCGGCGCCGCTGAGCACGACCGCCTCAAGCGTGTTGTCGTAGACGTACAGCCCCGCCACGTCGCGGATCTTCACGTCCCCGGCGGGGAAGACCGCGGTGCGGCTGAACGGGGACGCCTGCGACAGCACCGGCAGAGCGGCGTACTGCGTGCCGGCCAGCGCCTTGGTGACGGTCTCGGCCTGGACGTGGTTGATGAAGTCCAGGATCGGCGTGTCCTTGTATCGGGACTCGACGGTGGACATCTCCACGGTGGCCTGCGCGACCACCTGGTTGACGTACGCGATCGTCTTCTGGTGCTGAGCCCGTACGGCGGCGAGCACCTTCGGGTCCTCGACCACCGTGTTGGTGTTCAGCATGCTGGCGGCCTTCTTGGTGATCGTCCAGCGGCCGTGCTCGCGGGCGAGCGTGAAGTCCATCCGGGTGAGCCGCTGGCCCCACTTCGACGGCTCGGAGAGCAGCACCTGCGCGCCGGTCCGCTCGTTGGTGACGAACTGCTCGACCACCTCGTTGTGGGCGTGCCCGAAGAGGATCGCGTCGATCCCCGGCACCTGCTGGGCGATCAGCGCCACCGGGTTCTCGTTCGGCAGCTCCGGGCCGTAGCTGGAGGTGCCGCTGTCGCCGCCGTGCGCGGAGATCAGCACGACGTCAGCCCCACGGGCGCGCATGATCGGCACCCACTTCGCGGCGGTCGCGACCATGTCGTCGAAGCGCAGCCGGCCCTCGACGTTGCCCCTGTCCCAGATGGCCACGCCGGGGTTGGTGAGGCCGAGGATGCCGACCCGCAGGGTCGGCGCGGCGAAGCCGAGGGAGACCTTCTTGATGACGTACGGCAGGAAGGCCGGCTTGCCGGTCTTCGCGTTGATCGCGTTCGCGGCGAGGGCCGGGAAACCGAGCTGGCGGATCCACAGGTCCAGCAGCGGTAGGCCGTAGTTGAACTCGTGGTTGCCCAGCGTCACCGCGTCGTAGTCGATGACGTTCATGGCCCGGGCCATCGGGTGCTTCTCGCCGGTGGCCGTGATCGGCTCCTGCTTGGCGTAGAACGTGGCCAGGGGCGTGCCCTGGATGGTGTCGCCGGCATCGAGCACCAGCGTCGCCTTGCCGCGCCGCTCGGCGCGGATCTGGTTGATCAGAGTGGCCAGCTTCGCGACGCCGATGTCGTTGTGCTTGCTGTCGTCGTACTCGGCGTCGCGGTAGTAGTCCCAGTTGTAGACGTTGCCGTGCGTGTCCGACGTGCCCAGGAGGGTGAGGTCCCAGGTGCGCGGCCGGGCCGGGCGCGCCGCCTGCGCGGGGGCGGCGGCGATCAGCGGGGCGGTCGCCGCCGCGGCCGCGACGGCGAGCACCTGGCGGCGCGACGGGCCGGAGGGAGAGGTCATGACGTGCCTTTCCGTGGGGGTGGACGCGCCTCGTGAGCGCCTCGCGCACCATAACCAGCGGTTGTCACTCCCGCCACGCCAGCCCCGACCGTTGCAGCGGTTCGGCACCGACACCCCGGAAGATCGCCCCGGCCAGCCGGCGGAGTCAGCGTGGCCAGGTGGTGAAGCGCTGCCGCACCCGGGCGACGTCGTCGGCGCTCAGGCCGTACCGGCCGAAACGCTTGTCGGACAGGCGGTCCAGGTAACGGCCGGCGGCTCGCACGTCGTCCGGATCCAGCACGGGGTCGACCTGCCGGGCCAGCACCAGCAGCTCGGTCACGTCGTAGTGCTCCAGCGCCGCCGCCACGTCGATGAAGTCGCGGACCTCCCGCCGGTTGACCAACGCCGCGATCTTGTTGGCCACCAGGTCGCGGACGTCCATCACCGGCCCGAGGTCCATCACCACCGGGCTCTGCTGCCGGTCCAGCCGAGCCAGGCTCAGCCGGATCTGGCGCCCGTCCCGGCTCACCACGAAGTCCTTCATGTCCCGGTCGTACCCGTCGAACAGCTCGGCGAGGTCGCTGTCCGGGTCGGCGTCGGTCACGGTGAACCCGGCGCGCTCCAACGCGACCCGCACTCCGGCGGAGGCGGCCGCGGCGGCACCCTCCACGTCGGCGAAGAGGTCCACATCCTCCGTCGGGCGGGCGACGAGACCGTGTGCGGCCCAGGCCACCCCGCCACCCAACACGAACCGGTACGGGCCGGCGGCGGCCAGCGCCACCCGGGCCACCTCCCGGTAGAACTCGTGCAGGTGCGGCGCGATCACGCCGCCCGCAGGCCGCGGTGCCGGCTCTCCCACGCCAGGCGTACGCCTCGGGGCAGGTTCAACAACCGCCACACCCGCCGCAGCGTCCGCCCGTTGATGAGAACGCGCAGGTCCTCGGCGCGGGTGGTTTCCCGCAGCACGTTCTCGTACATCCACAGCAACTGGTCGGGGTCGCCGAGGTCGAAGGCGCGTTCGGTGTTCCACATCAACCGCACCGGCAGTTCCACCACCCCCCGGGTGGGGCCGGCCAGTTCGGCGAGCGTCCGCGCCACCACGGCGGGGCGACCCGGGCGGGCCAGGAAGGCCACGCCGGTCGCGGTGGGGGAGACGGCCTGCATGGTGTCAGGGTAACGCCCGGCGGACCCGGTGTCGCCGAGGACGTTCCGAGGGCGTCCCGCCCGGTGCCGGTGTCCGGTCGGGTGATCGACGCGATTTCCTGGAACCTGGGGTGTCACCCCGTCCCGGATACCCCGTTTTCGCTGAACCTGAGTGGATCACCCGGTGATTGCCCGATGTGGGGTCGTGGCCGGTCGCGTCGGGGTGGGTGGTTTGTCCGGTGGTGGGGG
>NZ_JBFAHZ010000065.1:0-28791 GCF_040654415.1 Micromonospora sp. NPDC050695 | reverse complement strand
CCGCGCGCGACTCCCTCTGGGCGCCCGCCACCCCGGCCGCCCAATCGCGGGTCAACATCACCTCATTTTACTACCCAACCCACCTATCCGGGGTGGGGCCGGCCCCCCCGCCGGCGCGCCCCTCCGAGTCCCACCTACACCCGCCCACCCACCCACCGGTCTACCCACCGTTGATCATGAGGTTAGCGGGGGTGATGGGGATCAACGCCTTCGTCAACCTCATGATCAACTGGCCTTCAGGGCGGTGAACGGGTCGCTCAGGTGGGGGGTGGCCAGGACGGTCGGGGAGTGGGTGCGCAGGGCGGTCAGCCGGGAGGTGCGGGCCTGTTCCCGGTCCTCCTCATGGGCGTACGCCAGGTCCGGGTCGACGAGTTGCACCATGTGCACCAGCAGGTCGCCGGTGAGCAGCATCCGGTCGTCGACCGAGGTCACGAGCACCGACTGGTGGCCGGGCGTGTGGCCGGGGGTGGGCAGCAGTCGTACCGCCGGGGTCAGGTTTGTCGCACCGTCGACCACCCGGAGCTCGGCGTCGATCAGGGTGACCGGCCCGTCGCCGGAGCGGATCGCGAAGCTGCGGAACGTCAGCCACCACTGCCCGTCGGCGGTCACCGAGGCCGGGTCGCGCCGGTCGGCCTCCGCCCACTGGGCCGCCGTGGCGTGCGGGAACGCCTGCGTCCGGGGCTGGATGAAGGCACCCTCGGAGTCGGTGAGGGCAGTGACCGTGATAGACCCGAGGGTGCGGCTCACTGGCATCGGGCGATGATGCCAAGCATTTCCGTGCTGCGCAGCCCGGTTTCCGCCGGCCGGTCGAGGCCGGCTGGGGGCTGCCGGCCCAATTGCAGTACGCTCGTACTGCTTGAGCACGTGTCCCCCGAGAGGAGCGCCGGCCGATGGCGAAGATCAAGGTAAACAACCCGGTCGTGGAGCTCGACGGCGACGAGATGACCCGGATCATCTGGAAGCAGATCCGGGAGCAGCTGATCCTGCCCTACCTCGACGTCGACCTGCACTACTACGACCTGTCGATCCAGCACCGCGACGAGACCGACGACCAGGTCACCGTTGACGCCGCCAACGCCATCAAGGAGCACGGCGTCGGCGTCAAGTGCGCGACCATCACCCCGGACGAGGCCCGGGTGGAGGAGTTCGGCCTGAAGAAGATGTGGCGGTCGCCCAACGGCACCATCCGCAACATCCTCGGTGGCGTGGTCTTCCGCGAGCCGATCATCATGTCCAACGTGCCGCGGCTGGTCCCCGGCTGGACCAAGCCGATCATCATCGGCCGGCACGCCCACGGTGACCAGTACAAGGCCACCGACTTCGTCGTCCCCGGCCCGGGCACGGTGACCATCACCTACACCCCGGCCGACGGCGGCGCGCCGATGGAGATGGAGGTCGCCAACTTCCCCGGCGGCGGCATCGCCATGGGCATGTACAACTACGACGAGTCGATCCGGGACTTCGCCCGGGCGTCGTTCCGGTACGGGCTGGACCGCAACTACCCGGTCTACCTGTCCACCAAGAACACCATCCTCAAGGCGTACGACGGCCGGTTCAAGGACATCTTCGCCGAGGTGTTCGAGACCGAGTTCAAGGACGAGTTCGCCGCCGCCGGCATCACCTACGAGCACCGGCTCATCGACGACATGGTCGCCGCCGCGCTCAAGTGGGAGGGCGGCTACGTCTGGGCCTGCAAGAACTACGACGGTGACGTGCAGTCCGACACCGTCGCGCAGGGCTTCGGCTCGCTGGGTCTGATGACCTCCGTCCTGCTCTCCCCGGACGGCCGTACCGTCGAGGCGGAGGCCGCGCACGGCACGGTCACCCGGCACTACCGGCAGTACCAGAAGGGCGAGAAGACCTCGACCAACCCCATCGCGTCGATCTACGCCTGGACCCGGGGCCTGGCCCACCGGGGCAAGCTGGACGGCACGCCGGCGGTCACCGAGTTCGCCAACACCCTGGAGCAGGTCATCGTCGACACCGTCGAGGGCGGCCAGATGACCAAGGACCTCGCGCTGCTCATCTCGCGCGACGCCCCGTGGCTGACCACCGACGAGTTCATGAACGCGCTCGACGAGAACCTGGCCCGCAAGCTCGCCTGAGCCGGCAGATACCACAGCACCGGAGCCCGTCGGCAGGTGTCGGCGGGCTCCGGCGTGTCCAGTGCTCGACACACGGCCTCGGCGTCACCGCGCCCGGCGCGCCTCGTTGACCAGGGTGGACGAGATGCCAGTCGCGTCCAGGAAGGTTGACTTCGGTCGCCTCGCGGCAACGCCTGCCGATCAGCCAGCCTTCCCGGCTGTGTCGTGCACAGCCAGCCGTCCCTTCCCTGCGGGGGGCCCTGTCCCGGGCCCCCCGCGCCCTGTTCCCCGCCGGGGGGTCAGGCGGCGCGCAGCAATTCGGCGGCCCGCTCCGGCGAGATGTCGTTGATGAAGACACCCATCCCGGACTCGGAGCCCGCCAGGTACTTCAGCTTGTCCGTGGCCCGCCGGATGCTGAACAGCTGCAGGTGCAGGTGGCCCAACTCGCGGTCGACCCGCACCGGCGCCTGGTGCCACGCCGAGATGTACGGCATCGGCATGTCGAACAGCCCGTCGAAGCGGCGCAGCAGATCCAGGTAGAGCGGCCCGAAGGCGTCCCGCTCGCTGTCGCTGAGCGCCGGGATGTCCGGCACCACCCGGCGTGGCGCCACGTGCACCTCGAACGGCCAGCGGGCCGCCGCCGGGACGAACGCCGTCCAGTGCTCGTTCTCGGTGACCACCCGGTCGCCGGAGGCGCGTTCGGCGGCCAGCACGTCCGCGTACAGGTTGCCGCCGGTCCGCTCGGCGTGCCGGCGGGCCGCGGCCAGCAGCGCCCGGGTGCGCGGCGTCACGAAGGGGTACGCGTAGATCTGCCCGTGCGGGTGGTGCAGCGTGACACCGATCTCCACGCCCCGGTTCTCGAAGCAGAACACCTGCTCCACACCCGGCAGCTCGCCGAGCACCTCGGTCCGGTCGGCGAGCGCGTCCAGCACGGTGCGGACCCGGCTCGGGGGGAGGCTGGCGAACGAGGCGTTGTGGTCCGAGGTGAAGCAGACCACCTCGCACCTGCCCAGGCCGGGGCGGACCGGTGTGAACGGCGTGATCTCCCCGGGTTCGTCGGCCACCCGTCCACTCAGCGACGGGAACCGGTTCTCGAAGACGACCACGTCGTAGTCGGGGGCCGGGATCTCGGTCAGCCGGTCACCGACGGACGGGTCGAGCGGGCACTCGTTCGCCGGCGGGAGGAAGGTGCGGGTCTGCCGGTGCACGGCCACCGCCACCCATTCGTCGGTCAGCGGGTCGTAGCGCAGTTGGGAGGCGGGCGGCGGCGGCGGCAGGTCGCGGCGGTCCGGCTGGTCGCGTACGGCGTCGTCGCGCTCGTCGAAGTAGATCAGCTCCCGGCCGTCGGCCAGGTCGATCGCGGTGCGCTTCACGGCGCCGTCCCCTCACTCGTCGGCGTGCGCGTCGCGCGGCCTGCCCCCGTCGCCTTCACGATGATCAGTTCACCCACCTGTTCGTCGAGTACCCGTCGCGCGGGCGGAGGCAACGCCTCGTCGCTGACCAGTACGTGTGCCGCCGCCAGCGCGACGATCGAGGAGATGCCCACGGTGCCCCACTTGGTGTGGTCGGCGAGCACCACCAGCCGGTCGGCCGCCGCCACCAACGCCCGGTCGGTCTCCGCCTCCATGAGGTTGGGGGTGGTGAAGCCGGCCCGTTCGGTGATGCCGTGCACGCCCAGGAAGAGCAGATCCAGGTGCAGCGTCCGGATGGCGTCGACCGCGAGGGGGCCGACCAACGCGTCCGACGGTGTGCGTACGCCGCCGGTGAGCACGACCGTCTGGTCCGGTCGACCGCCGGCGTGCAGGATCTCGGCCACCGGCAGGGAGTTCGTCACCACGGTCAGGCCGGGCACGTCCACCAGCCTCCGGGCCAGTTCGGCGGTGGTGGTGCCGGCGGACAGCGCGACCGCCGCGCCGGGCCGGACGAGCTGTGCCGCCCGGTCGGCGATGGCCGCCTTCTCCGCCAGTTGGCGGACCGACTTGGCGTGGAAGCCGGGCTCGTCGGTCGAACTCGGGCCGGCCGTCGTGGCGCCGCCGTGCACCTTGGCCAGCAGGCCGCGCTCGTGCAGCGCCTCCAGATCGCGCCGGATCGTCATGTCGGAGACGCCGAACTCGGTGGCCAGGTCGGTCACCCGGACACCGCCGGCGGACCGGACCCGCTCCAGGATGGCCGTCTGCCGCTGCTGAGCGAGCATCTGCCGTGCCTCCCCGGGGTCCACACGTACTCTCACGCGGTCGAACGTGTTCCAACAAAGATGAACACTAGCGCGTGGCGGGTACCGGCGGAAGAAAAGGGGGGTGCGACGACGCCTCAGCTGGAGGGGATCTTCAATTCGACCCAGCCGGTCTCGGTCAGGTGGCTCAGCACCGCCTCCACCGCCTCCGGCACGCTCACATCGGTGGTGTCCAGCACCAGATCGGCGTCCGTCGGCACCTCGTACGGGTCGTCGATACCGGTCATCCCGGTGAGCAGGCCGGCGCGGGCCCGCGCGTACAGGCCCTTACGGTCCCGCTGCTCGCACACCTCCAGCGGGGTGGAGACATGCACCAGCACGAAGCCCGCCCCGGCGGCCAGGGCCATCTCCCGGGCGGTGGCGCGGGCCGCCGCGTACGGGGCGATGGGGCAGCACACGGCGACCCCCCGGTGTCGGGCGATCTCGGCGGCCACCCAGCCGATCCGGCGGACGTTGAGATCCCGGTCGGCCTTGCTGTAGCCCAGCCCGGCGGAGAGCTCCCGGCGCACCACGTCCCCGTCGAGCAGGGTCACCGTCCGCTCGCCGCTCTCCCGCAACGCGTCCGTCAGCCCCCGGGCCATGGTCGACTTGCCGGAGCCGGAGAGCCCGGTCAGGAAGACCACCAGCCCGCGATGCCGGCGCGCCGGACGGGCCTTGGCCAACTCCTTCGCCACCGCCGGCGGGGTGTGCCACTCCGGCAGCGGGAAACCCCGGTCGAGCAGATCGTCGATTTCATCCTGGGTCAGCGCGAGGCGACGGTTGCGCGGCGGGATGTCCTCCCGCCACCGCCACTGCCCGTCCCGGTTGTCGTACGCCAGCTCGCGCGGCACCAGCACCCGCAGCCCGGCACCGGAGAGCATCTCACCGGTGGAGAGCAGGTGGGTGACCCCGTACGCGGCGGAGACCCGGGCGCGCAGCAGCGCGTCGCTGATCTCCTCCCGCCGGTGCGACAACGGCACCGCGACCAGGGTGGCGGGCGGCATCCGGTCCCGGGCGGCGAAGATCGTGCGGACCAGTGCCTCCGGGGTGAGCCCACCGACTCCGCCCTCACCGACCGGGATCATCACCAGCAGGTGCGCGGCCAGGGTACGGGCGGCGTGGGCGATCTGGGCGAGCTGCGGCCGGTGCAGGGGCCGGTCGGCGATCACGCCGAGCACCCGGCCCGGGGGCAGCAGCGCGCGCACCTCCTCCGGGCTGCGGCGCAACCGATGGAACGGGCCGTGGCCGCCGTCGCCCAGCCGCCGGACCTGGCCACCGACGCCGGCCACGCCGTCGCGCACCGGCCAGACGTCCGACACGTCCAGGCCGGCGACGGGCGCGCCCTCGCCGTCGGTCAGCACCAGCGCCCGGCGGGCCGGGTCGCGGGGATCGAAGCCCTGGGCCAGCGCGGTCGGCACCTGGAGGGTCACCGCGACCTGCCACGGAGTGCCGTCGGCCAACCGGCCACGGCGGCTGACCGAGACCAGGTCGGCGCGGGTCATGAAACCGGTCAGCGGGGCGTACGCGCCGGTCAGCAGCAGCTCAAGATCCGCCAGCTCACCGGGACGCGGCGTGTACGCCGGCGCGCCCCGGAGCACCTCGTCGGGCAGCACCCAGCCGTTGCTCATCCACACCCCCCACTCGCTGACCGGCACACAGTTTCGCAGCCGACGGCCAATCGGTCGAGGGCGCCACTCCACGACCCGGGCGGGCGGATCAGCCGCGGATCCTTCGGCCCACCGCCGAGCGCACCCGGTTCCACACCCGCTCGTCGCGGATCCGGTTCCACACCCTCCGCTCGTCGCGGATCCGGGGCCGCGCGCCGTCGGCCCGGCAGATGAACACCAGCGGCAGCCGCGCGTCCTCGGTCCAGCCGGCGTTGGTGATCCGGGCCTTGAGGAGCCAACTGCCCCGGGTCCGGCCACCGTTGAGGGCACCGAAGTCGATCGTGGTGGTGGCCCGGTGCACCAGGTGGACGGTGTCCGCTCCGGACGGCGCGGCGACCCGCTCCGTTCGGTAGGTCACCGGCAGGAAGATCTCGTCACCGGTCTCCCGCCGACGGGCGACCACATCCAACCGGGCCTTGCGGACCTGCGCGGTGGAGTCGAGCACCTCAGGGGTGATCTCCTCGATCGGAAGCACCAACACGTCCCGGCCCTCGTCGGAGCGGAAACTAACCGGCTGGTCCGCCGAGCGCAACTCGGCGGCGACCGTCATCGTGACGGCCCGGTCGGCGTGCTGGATTTCGTCGATCGCGCCGTGCGCGGCGATACCCGCCTCCCAGCGGGCCAGCCGACGCAGGTCCGCGATCCGGCCCCGCTCGGCCAGGTACGCCACGGCCCGCAGCAGGGGCGGCAGACCGGCCGCGACGCCCGGCGCGAACCGGTCCTGGATGACCTTCTGGGTCTCCAGCGCGATCTGCTCCAGCCAGTCCTCCGGAGCGGACAGCAGCCGCCTGCCGCGCAGCCGGTTGAGCATCTCGTTGCGCAGCCACCGCCGGTGCAGCCGGTCGCGCAGCGGACCCGGCTCGGTGTTGGCGTCGACGATGTCCAGGGCGTCCCGCACGCTCTCGAAGTAGCTCGACGGGTCCAGCCGGGCGGCGGTGACGTTGCGCGCGTCGGCGCGCTGCGCGTGGTGGTAGCAGGTGTAGTCGGACAACACGCAGGTGCGGCGGGACAGGAAGTAGGCCCGCACCACCACCGAGTGGTCCTCCAGGCGCCGCTTGCCGCCCTCCGGGAACCGCAGGCCGTGCTCGTCGAGGAACGCCCGGCGGAACAGCTTGTGGCAGGTGAGGCTGTCGATCAGCGGGGAGTTCTCCAGGGTGGCGTCGAAGCGGTTCTTGCGGAACAGCTCCCGCGGCACGGCGCGCCCGTGCCCGGCCATCTTTCCGACCACCACGTCCGCGTCGTACGTCTTCGCGCAGTCGTAGAGCCGCTCCAGCGCCTGGTCGGCGAACCAGTCGTCGTCGTCGGCGAAGAAGACGTACTCGCCGCGTGCGTGGTCGATGCCCAGGTTGCGCGGGCGCGACGGCCATCCCGAGTTCTCGATGTGCAGCACCCTGATGTGCGGGTGCTCGGCGGCCAGCCGGTCCAACCGCGCCCCCGTGCCGTCGGTCGAGCCGTCGTCGACGAAGATCGCCTCGAACTCACCGGCGGGTAACGACTGGCGCAGCAGCGAGTCGGCCAGCTTCTCGATGTGTGGACCGCAGTTGTACGCCGGCACCACGACACTCACCTTGGGGACGCCCACCTCGACCATCACGATCCCTCCCGCGTCGGCGACCGCCGCGACACTGCCCGGTGAACGGCAAGTGAATGGTGCCACCCCGGAGGAGACTTTCCCGAAGCGGGGTCGGGCCGAACGCGGGACCGGCGAAAACGTCGCGAACGCCCGTCGGCGGACCCTAGGGGTCCTGAGCCGCAAGGATCAGGGGGGTACCGGGGGCGCGCCGGTGTCCCCGGTGGGCATCGACTCCCTACGCTGGGCAGCGTGACACTGATCGCGACCCAGTCGCTCACCAAGACGTACGGAGGTCGGGTCACCGCGCTGGCCGACCTCACCGTCGCCGTCGAGCCCGGGATCATCGGTTTGGTGGGCGCGAACGGCGCCGGAAAATCCACGCTGATCAAGATCCTGCTCGGCCTGATCGCCCCGACCGGCGGTCAGGTCTCGGTGCTCGGCATCGACCCGACCGTCGACCCCGCGGCGGTCCGCGCCCGGGTCGGCTACATGCCGGAGCACGACTGCCTCCCACCGGACCTGTCCGCCGCCGAGCTGGTCACCCACCTCGGCCGGATGAGCGGCCTGCCCCGCACCGCGGCCCGCGAACGTGCCTCGGAGGCGCTGCGCCACGTCGGGCTGTACGAGGAGCGTTACCGTCCGGTCGGCGGCTACTCCACCGGCATGAAGCAGCGCGTGAAGCTGGCCCAGGCGCTGGTGCACGACCCCGACCTGCTGCTGCTCGACGAGCCGACCAACGGTCTGGACCCGGCCGGCCGGGACGCCATGCTGGCGTTGGTGCACCGGATCGGCACCGAGTTCGGCATCTCCGTGCTGGTCTGTTCGCACCTGCTCGGAGAGGTGGAGCGGATCTGCGACACGCTCGTCGCCATCGACGGCGGCCGGCTGCTGCGTGCCGACCGCATCGACGCGATGACGACGGCCACCGACGTGCTCGCCGTGGAGGTCAGTGAGGGCACCGAGGAACTGGCCGCCCGGCTGGCCGCGCTCGACCTGCCGGTGGCACGCGACGGCCGGCTGCTTCTCGTACCACTCGCCGACGACGGCACCTACGACCTGATCCTCGGCGCGGTCGCCGAACTGGACCTGCCGCTGCACCGACTCGACCAGCGTCGGCACCGGGTGGCCGAACTCTTCGCCACGAGGGAGCTCACCCATGCCTGAGCCGTCCACCGCCGCCGTGCGCTCCGCGCCGAGCGGCGTCATCCACGACATCGGCTACCAGCGCTACGAGGGCCCGCGGCTGGGCCGGCGGCACGTGTTCGGCGCGCTCTACCTGCACGGGTTGCGGACCGCGTTCGGGTTCGGGCGCAGCGTCAAGGCCAAGATCTTCCCGTGGCTGGTGGTCGGGATCGTCACCCTGGTCGCGGTGGCCCTGGCCGCGATCCGCAGCCAGATCGGTGAGCCGGTCGCCACGTACGCCCAGTTCGCCGACTCGATGAGCTGGCTGGTCATCTTCTTCGTTGCGGTGGCCGCGCCCGAGCTGGTCTCGCGGGACCTGCGCAGCGGCGTCCTGCCGCTGTACTTCTCCCGACCCCTGCCGCGTGGCGACTACGCGCTGGCGAAGCTGCTGGCGCTGGTCACCGCGCTCTGGCTGCTGCTCGGCGGCCCGCAGTTGGTGATGTTCCTGGGCGCCGCGTTCACCACCAAGGACGGCATCCGTGGGGTCTGGAACGAGCTGCTCGACCTGCTGCCCGGGTTGCTCTACGCCGGGCTGTGGGCGGTGGTCTTCGCCTCGGTCGGGCTGCTGGTCGCGTCGCTGACCGGCAAGCGTGCCTTCGCCGCCGGTGGCGTGGTCGCGGTCTTCCTGATGACCACCCCGATCGTGGGCACGTTGAGCATCCTGCCGTCGCGTACCGCCAACGAGCTGGCCGGGCTCGCCTCGCCCCCCACCCTGGTGCGGGGGACGGGCATCTGGGCGCTCGGTGATCTGCTCGTCGAACGGGACCAGGCTGGCCTGTCCATCGGCGGGTTCGGCCCGGTCTACGCCCTGGCCGCGGTGCTGCTGGTCGCCGGCGCGACCGCCCTCCTGCTGGCCCGCTACCGGAAGGTCGCCTCCTCATGAGCACGCTGAGCCTGACCGGGGTGTCCCGGTGGTACGGCAACGTGGTCGCGGTCAACGACATCAGCATGGCCCTGGGGCCGGGCGTGACGGGCCTGCTCGGCCCGAACGGTGCCGGCAAGACCACGCTGCTGCACATGATGGCCGGGTTCCTCGCCCCGTCGCGCGGCACGGTGACCCTCGACGACGAGCCGACCTGGCGTAACCCGGACGTCTACCGGCGGTTGGGGCTGGTCAGTGAACGGGAGGCGGTGCAGAGCTTCCTCACCGCGTACGAGTTCGTGCTGGCCTCCGCGAAGCTGCACCGGCTGGCCGACCCCGCGGCGGCGGCCCGGCGCGCGATCGACCTGGTGGAGCTGGAGTCGGCGCAGGACCGCCGCATCGGCACGTACTCCAAGGGCATGCGGCAACGGGCCCGGGTGGCCGCCGCGATGGTGCACGACCCGCAGGTGCTGCTGCTCGACGAGCCGTTCAACGGGATGGACCCGCGGCAGCGGCTGCACATGATGGACCTGCTGCACACCCTGGGTGACGCCGGCCGGACGATCCTGTTCAGCTCGCACATCCTGGAGGAGGTCGAGCAGATCTCCGGGACTGTCCAGGTGATGGTGGCGGGCCGGCTGGCGGCCTCCGGCGACTTCCGGACCATCCGCCGGTTGATGACCAACCGGCCGCACGTCTTCGCGGTGCGCTCCACCGACGACCGGGCGCTGGCCGTCGCGCTGATCGCCGAGCCGTCGGTGAGTGGTGTCGAGTTGGACCGCACCGGCCTGACCGTGCGTGCCGGCGACTACGGCGCCTTCACCCGGGCGCTGCCCCGGATCGCCCTGAACCGGGGCATCCGGGTGCGTCAGCTGGTGCCGTCCGACGAGTCCCTGGAGAGCGTCTTCTCCTACCTGGTGGAGGCCTGAGAACATGTCGACCATTACCTGGATCACCGCGCGTGGGCTCTTCGGCCGGCGCCGGTTCCTGCTGCTGCTTCCGCTGCCGCTGGTGCTGCTCGGGTTGGCGGTGCTCTGCCGGTCCCTGGACGTGGACCCGGGCGAGTGGGGGCCACCGGTGCTGGTCGGCCTCGGCCTGGCCGTGGTGCTGCCGGTCGTAGCGTTGATCATCGGCACGGGTGTGCTGGGCGCCGAGATCGACGACGGCACGGTGGTGCACATCCTCACCAAGCCGCTGCCGCGCTGGCAGATCGTGCTGCCCAAGCTCGCGGTCGCCGCCGGGGTCTCCGCGGCCACCGTCGCGGTGCCGATCTACGTCGCGGGTGTGCTGGCCGATTCGGTACGCCTCGGGCTGGCGCTCGCGGTGGCGTCGGCGCTCGGCGCGCTGGCGTACTCGGCGCTGTTCCTCGCCCTCAGCCTCGTCACCCGGCGACCGGTCCTGCTCGGCCTGGTCTACGTGCTGATCTGGGAGGGCCTGCTGGGCAACTTCGTCAGCGGCACGAAGGTGCTCTCCATCCAGCAGTACGTGATCGCCCTCGCCGACCGGCTCGCCCCCACCGGGCTGCTGGAGACCAGCGTGTCGGTGCCGGTGGCGGCGGTGATGACCGCGCTGGTCAGCGTCGGCTTCACCGTCCTGGCCGTCGACCGCCTGCGCTCGTTCAGCGTGGCCGGCGAGACGAGCTGACGGTGCGCCGTGCTGTTCCGGCCAGCCACCGCCCGGCGGTAGTGCTGGCCGGATGGACGGCCGGGGGCGCGACGGGCCACGCTGGTGGGCGTGAGCGTCGAAGCGGAGCGGATGTCGTTGTCTGACCCGTACTCCCGGAGCAGCCGGCCCTGGCTGACCAGCCTGGCGGTCGCCGGGCTGGCCTGCGCCACGGTCGCGACGGCCGCCCAGGGCAGCGGACGGTTCCACTGGTGGGCCGGTTTCATCCTGATCCCGGCCGCGTTGATCGCCGCCAGCGGCGGGCCGCTGCTGGCCCGGGGTGGTGGCCGGGCCTTCGCCGGGTACGTCATCGCCTGCGTCGGCACCCTGGTGTTCGCGGTGGGCGCGCTGCTGATGTTCGGTGTGATGGGTCGGGGGTGGCCGCTGCTGGTGGTGCTGCCCTGCCTCGCGGTCGCCGGCACCTACCAGTGGCGGGCCGCCCACCCGCTGGCCCGCGGCCTGCACCGGGCGGTGGCTCTGCTCGCGCTCACCGGCGCGTTGCTCGGGCTGACGCTGCAACTGATCCGGGTGGAGCTGATCCACCTGGAGACCGGCTGGTGGGGTGCGTTCCTCATGCTGGCCGGGGCGATAGTGCTGGGCAACGCGGTTGAGCTGACCCGGCACCGGATGCCGTACCGGCTCCAGGCGATCACGTTGCTGGTCGGGCCGGCCGTCGCCTCGATCCTGCTCGGCCTGCGCTTCCTGCGCGGCTGGTGACGACCCGTCCGCCGCCGCCCCCCGGGGGGTGGGCGGCGGCGGACGCGGGTCAGAAGGCGCAGGCGATGACGAGTTCCGGGGTCCGGTCCGGGAGCAGGTCGAGTTTGCCGATCCGGCCCGCCGCACGCACGTCGTCGGCGACCAGGGTGAGCTGTTCCAGCAGCGCCGCCGGGCCGAGCGCCTCGGCCAGCGGCACCTCGGCCTTCATCGACAGCTTCCGCTCCGACTTGGCCCTCCGCACCTGGCCCAACGCGTCACCGGCGAGCCGCAGCAGCGCGGGGTCTCCGGTGCCCTCGATCGTCCGGGCCACCTCGTACGTGGTGGGCCACGGCGCCCGGTGCACCGAGCCGTACCGCCACCAGGACCAGACCTCCTCGGTGACGTACGGCAGCACCGGTGCGAACAGCCGCAACTGCACCGACAGCGCGGAGGCCAGTGCCGCCCGCGCCGAGTCGGCCGCCGCCCCGGTGCCGTAGGCGCGATCCTTGACCAGCTCGATGTAGTCGTCGCAGAACCGCCAGAAGAACGCCTCGGTCACCTGCAACGCGGTCGTGTGGTCGTACGCGTCGAAGGCGGTGCTCGCCGTGGCGACCACGGTGGTCAGCTCGGCGAGCATGGCCCGGTCCAGGGGGGTCGTCGCGGGGGCGCGCAGTGCGTCCGCCGCGCCCAGCCCGAGCGCGAACTTGGACGCGTTGAGCAGCTTGGTGGCCAGCCGACGGCCGACCTTGATCTGCGCCGGGTCGAACGCCAGGTCCGTGCCGGGCTTGCCACTGGCCGCCCAGTAGCGCACCGCGTCCGAGCCGTGCTGCTCCAGCAGCGCGAGCGGGGTCACCACGTTCCCCTTGGACTTGGCCATCTTTTTCCGGTCCGGGTCGAGGATCCAACCGGACAGCACGGTGTCCCGCCAGGGCAGCACGCCGTGCTCGAAGTGCGACCGGACCACGGTGTCGAACAGCCAGGTCCGGATGATCTCCTGCCCCTGCGGGCGGAGGTCCATCGGGAAGACCCGCGCGAACAGGTCCGGGTCGGTCTCCCAACCGCCGACGATCTGCGGGGTCAGCGACGACGTGGCCCAGGTGTCCAGCACGTCCGGGTCGCCGATGAAGCCACCCGGCCGGCCGCGCTGGGACTCGTCGAACCCGGGCGCCGGGTCACTGGACGGATCGACCGGCAGCGCGGACTCGTCCGGCGTGAGAGGGTGGGACCAGTCCGGCTCGCCAGCGCTGTCGAGCCGGTACCACACCGGCACCGGCACCCCGAAGAAGCGCTGGCGACTGACCAGCCAGTCCCCGGTCAGGCCACCCACCCAGTTGTCGTAGCGGTGTTTCATGTGCGCCGGTACCCAACGCAGCTCCTCGCCCCGGGCCAGCAGCGTCGCCCGCAGCTCGGCATCCCGGCCGCCGTTGCGCAGGTACCACTGCCGGGTCGAGACGATCTCCAGTGGCCGGTCGCCGCGCTCGTAGAACTTGACCGGATGGGTGATCGGGCGCGGTTCGCCGACCAGGTCACCCGCGTCGGTGAGCATCCCGACGATCTCCCGGCGGGCGCCGTTGACGGTCTGCCCGGCCAGCGCCGCGTACGGCTGGGCCGGCACCCCGGCCGGCGGCTCGGGGAGCAGGCGGCCGTCCCGACCGATCACCACCCGGGTGTCGAGGCCGAGATCGCGCCACCACGTCACGTCGGTCAGGTCGCCGAACGTGCAGACCATCGCGATGCCGGTGCCCTTCGCCGGGTCGGCGAGCGGATGGGCGTGCACCGGCACGTCGACGGCGAACAGCGGGCTGCGCACCGTGCCGCCGACCAGGTCGGCGTACCGCTCGTCGTCCGGGTGGCAGACCAGCGCCACACAGGCCGGCAGCAGCTCCGGCCGGGTGGTGTCGATGAGCACCTCACGGCCGCCGGGCGCGGTGAACCGCAACCGGTGGTACGCGCCGGGCCGCTCCCGATCCTCCAACTCGGCCTGGGCGACCGCGGTGGCGAAGCCGACGTCCCACAACGTCGGCGCCTGGGCCTGGTACGCCTCGCCGCGCAGCAGGTTGCGCACGAACGCCCGCTGGCTGGTCGCGCGCGCCACCCGACCGATCGTCGTGTACGTCAACGACCAGTCCACCGACAGCCCGAGCCGCCGCCACAGCGCCTCGAAGACCTGCTCGTCGGCGACCGTCAGCTGCTCGCACAGCTCGATGAAGTTGCGCCGGGAGAGCGGGGTGGGGTCGCGGCGTGCCGCCTCGTCGACCGGCGTCGCGGGTGGCCGCCACACCGGGTCGTACGGCAGCGCCGGATCGCAGCGCACCCCGTACACGTTCTGCACCCGACGTTCGGTGGGCAGACCGTTGTCGTCCCAGCCCATCGGGTAGAAGACCGCCTTGCCGCGCATCCGCTGATACCGCGCCACGGTGTCGGTGTGCGTGTACGAGAACACGTGGCCCATGTGCAGCTCGCCCGATACGGTCGGCGGCGGGGTGTCGATGGCGTACACGTCACCGCGCTGCTTCGCGCGGTCGAACGCGTACGTGCCCTCCTCCTGCCAGCGGTGCGCCCAGGTGTCTTCGAGCCCGTCCAGGGTCGGACGTTCGGGGACACCGGCGCGGGCCGTCCTCGCCGTATCGGTCATCCTGCGATCGTAGGCATCACCGGAGGGCCCAGCCACGTAGTTGCGTATCGCTGGCTCAGACCAACGAGTCGCGCCACTGGCGGTGCAGGGCCGCGTACCGTCCGTCCGCCTCGGCCAGCACGGCCGGCGGGCCGTCCTCGACGATCCGTCCGCCGTCGACGACGAGCACCCGGTCGGCGGTTTCCACGGTGGAGAGTCGGTGCGCGATCACCAGGGCGGTGCGGTCGTGCAGGATGGTGCCGAGCGCCCGCTGCACCAGCCGTTCGGTCGGCACGTCCAGCGACGACGTCGCCTCGTCCAGGATCAGCACCGCCGGGTCGGCGAGGAACGCCCGCGCGAACGCGACGAGCTGCCGCTGCCCGGCGGAGAGCCGGCCGCCGCGCCGGTGCACCTGGGTGGCGTACCCGTCGGGTAGCGCGGCGATGAAGTCGTGCGCGCCGATCGCGCGGGCGGCGGCCTGCACCGCGGCGTCGTCCGCGCCGGGCCGGCCGAACCGGATGTTCTCCGCCACGGTCCCGCTGAACAGGTGGTTCTCCTGGGTCACCAGCACCACCGCGCGGCGCAGGTCGGCGTCGCCCACGTCGCGCAGGTCGACCCCGTCGAGGCGGACCGTGCCGGTGTCCGGGTCGTGGAACCGGGCGACCAGCTTGGCGATGGTCGACTTGCCGGCGCCGGTCGGCCCGATCAGGGCCACGGTCTGCCCGGCCGGCACGGTCAGTTCCAACCCGGCGAGGATCGGGGTGCCCGCGCGGTAGCCGAAGGACACCGCCCGGAAGGTCAGTTCGCCGTGACCGGGGCCGGCCGGCAGCGCCACCGGCCGGGCCGGCTCGGCGACGCCGGGCCGCTCGTCGAGCACCCCGGCGAGTTTCTCCAGGGCGGCGGTGGCCGACTGGAGCGAGTTGTAGAACTGGCTCAGCTCCTGCATCGGCTCGAAGAAGCGACGCAGATAGAGCAGGAACGCGGCGAGCACCCCGACCTCGGTCCGTCCGCCGAGCACCCGCCAGCCGCCGTAGCAGAGCACCACCGCCACGGTGACGTTGCCGATCAGCTTGATCGCGGGGGAGTAGGTGGCGATCAGGCGGAACGCGTGCAGGCTGGTCCGCCGGTACTCGTCGCCGAGGGCCACGAAGATCCGTTGGTTGCGGGGTTCCCGGCGGAACGCCTGCACGGCCCGGATGCCCCGCATCGACTCGACGAAGTGCACGATGACCAGCGCGACCGCCTCGCGGGTCCGCCGGTACGCGCCGGCCGACGCCCGGGCGAACCAGCGGGAGAGCCAGAACAGGAACGGGAACGCGAACAGCGTCACCGCGGCCAGCGGCAGGTCCAGCCAGAGCAGGATGGCGGCCACCGACAGGATCGACAGCGCGGCCAGCACCAGGCTGTCGATGCCGCCGTCGACGAGTTCCGCGATCGAGTCCAGGTCACTGGTGAGCCGGGAGACCATCCGACCGGACGTGTACCGCTCGTGGAAGCCCACCGACAGTCGCAGGAAGTGGCCGAACACCCGCTGCCGCAGGTCCAGCAGGACGGCCTGGCCGATCCGGGCGGAGAGGGTCAGGAAGCCCCGGCGGGCCGCGTACTCGGTGACGGCGGCGGAGGCGAACGCTCCCGCGACGGCGGTCAACGGGACCGGGTCGCCGGCCCGCAGCGGCGCGATGCACCGGTCGATGCCGACCATGACCAGATACGGGCCGGCCATCGCGGCGGCGTTCTGCGTCAGCAGCAGGCCGACGGCGGCGGCGAGCCGGCGTCGGTGCGGGCGGAGCAGGTCGGCCAGCAGGGTACGACTGAGTCGGCGCAGTCGTTGCACCGCCTCCGGGCTGCTGTCCTCGGCGCGGCTCCGGTCGGCCTCCGGGTCGGTGGCCGTCCCGCGCCAGCGGGTCAGCTCCGGTTCGTCCCCGGGTGGCGGGTCGGCCTGCTCGGGCACCGTCACGAGCGCACCAGCCCCCACCCGTCCGGGGTGGACGCGGCCGGCGGCGGCTCTCCGGCCGGCGGTTCGGCGGCGAGCAGTGCCCGGTACGCCGGCACGCTGGCCAGCAGCTCGGAGTGCCGGCCGATCGCGGTGATCCGCCCGTCGTCGAGCAGGGCGACCCGGTCGGCGAGGGCGATCGTCGACGGGCGGTGCACCACCAGCAGTGCGGTGCTGCCGCGCAGGACCCGCCGCAGGGCCGCCTCGACCAGCGCCTCGGTGTGCACGTCGAGGGCGGACAGCGGGTCGTCCAGCACCAGCAACGCCGGATGGCCGAGCACGGCGCGGGCCAGTGCGAGCCGCTGCCGTTGCCCGCCGGAGAGCGACAGCCCCTGCTCACCCACTCTCGTGGCCAACCCCCACGGCAGGTCGTACGCGAAATCGGCCTGCGCGAGCGCGAGCGCGGCGCGGACCTCGTCGTCGCCGGCGTCCGGGCGCCCCAGGGTGAGGTTCTCCCGGATCGACATCGAGAACAGCGTCGGCTCCTCGAACGCCATCCCGACCAGCCGGCGCAGCGAGTCCAACCGGAGGTCGCGCAGGTCGTGCCCGTCCAGGGTGATCCGGCCGCCGGTCACGTCGTTCAGGCGGGGCACCAGGGAGAGCAGGGTGCTCTTGCCGCAGCCGGTGGCACCCACCAGGGCCAGCGTCTCGCCCGGCTCGATGGTCAGGTCGACCTCGCGCAGCACCGGGGTGGCGGCGCCGGGGTAGCGGAACGCCACCCGTTCGAAGCGGAGCCGGCCGACGACCGCGTCGCGGGGCAGCACGAGCGCCTCGGGCGCGTCCACGATCTGCGGCGGGGTGTCCAGCACCTCCTGGACCCGGTCGGCGGCGGTGGCGGCCTCCTGGCCGTTGGCGATGATCCAGCCGAGCGACTGCACCGGCCAGATGAGCATCAGTTGCAGACTCACGAACGCGACCAACTCGCCGATGGTGAGTGCGCCCCGCGCGGCGGCGGCCGCCCCGGCGACCAGCACCACGCCCAGGGTCACGTTCGGCACCAGGTCGAGCAGCGCCGAGGTGTTGGCCATCAGCCGGCCCTTGCCCACGCCCGTGTCGTGCAACGTCCGGGCCCCGCCGGCGAAGCGGGCGGCCAGCTCAGGCCCCCGGCCGTACGCCTTCATGGTGCGCAACCCCTGCGCGGTCTCCTCGACCAGGGTCGCCACGTCGCCCTGCTGGTCCTGCATCCGGCGCGACGCGGCGTGGTAGTGCCGGCCGAACCGGCGGCTGATCAGCAGCAGGGGCACCGCGCTGGCCGCGACCAGCAGCCCGAGCGCCGGGTGCAGGTGCACGAGCAGCGCCACGACCACCACGTAGGTGGTGAGGTTGAGCAGCAGGAAGAACACGCCGAAGGAGAGGAACCGGCGGATCGCCGACAGGTCGCTGGTGATCCGGGAGAGCAGCTGACCGGACTGCCAGCGGTCGTGGAAGCTGGTCGGCAGCCGTTGCAGGTGGGCGTAGACGTCGGCGCGCAGTGCCGCCTCCATGCCCACCGCGGACGAGGACTGCACCCACCGGCGGATGAAGATGAGCACCGCCTCGACCACGCCGAGCAGCAGCGCCAGGCCGCCGAGCTGGACCAGCCCGCCGGGCTCGTGCCGGGCCACCGGCCCGTCCACGACCCGCTGCACCACCAGGGGTACGGCGATCCCGGCGGCCGTGCCGGCGAGCCCCGCGACGAGCAGCCAGGCGAACTCGGCGGCGAACGGGCGCAGGTAGTGGCGCAGCCGCCAGAGGTTGTGCACGGGGTGGGGGCCCGCGGCGACCCGGGCGGCCGGGTTGCCGTCGTTCTCCGCAGGCACTACCCGACGGTAGCGTCAATAGCTGTCGATGCCAGTGTCAGCTTGTTGTCAACCGCCGCTCATGACCGAGAAGCCACTTCTTCACGTCCAGCCCCCAGCGGTAGCCGCCGAGTGTGCCGTCGGTGCGCAGCACCCGGTGGCAGGGCACGAACAGTGCGGCGGCGTTGCGGGCGCAGGCGGCCGCGGCGGCCCGTACCGCCGGTGGTCGACCGGCCAGCGCCGCGTACCCGGTGTAGGTGACCGGGGTGCCCGGAGGCACGTCGCGCAGCACCTGCCAGGCGTGCGCCATGAACTCGCCGCCGGTGCGCTGCCGCACCGGGACCGCGTCGATGGCGGCGAGGTCACCGTCCAGGTAGGACCGGACGGCCGCGCTGATCGGGCCCAGGTCGTCCCGCTGACGCAGGGGCGCGCGCAGCGTGGGGTGCACCAGGGGCAGCAGCGCCGCCGGGTCGGGAGTGAAGCCGGCCGCCCGTACGTCGCCGTCCGGGCCGGCGAGGATGCTCAGTGGGCCGGCCGGGGTGCTCACCACGGTGCTGTCGATGCTCATGCCGCTCTCCAGAGTCTGATCGTGGCGTAGGACCGCCAGGGACGCCAACGCTCGGCGTACCTCTCAAGGGTTGTGGGGTTGTCGGGCAGGCCGAGCGCGGCCGCGCCGCGTCGGACCGCGAGGTCGGTGCCGAGCAGGACGTCCGGGTCGCCGAGGGCGCGCATGGCCAGATAGTTGGCGGTCCACGGACCGATACCGGGCAGCGCGAGCAGCCCGCGAACGGTCTCCTCCCGGTCCACTCCCGGCGCGAGGTCCACGGTTCCGTCGGCGACCGCCCGAGCCAGGGCCCGCAGGGTCTCCCGCCGCCCACCCGGCATCCCGAATCTCGAATCCGGAACCCCCAGCAGTTCCTCCGCGCTCAAGAACCCCCGCAGGTCCCCCCGGTGATCATGAGGTTGGCCGGGAGTTCGATCTCCATTGGCCTCGTCAACCTCATGATCAACGCGGTGGGCGGTGAGGCGGGTGAGGGTTTTCTGGGCGGAGAGCACCGAGACCTGTTGGCCGATGATGGCTCGGACGGCCATTTCGAAGCCGTCCACCGCCCGGGGGACCCGGATGCCGGGCTCGGCTGCCACCGACCGGGCCAGCGCCGGGTCCGTTGCCAGCGTGGCGTCGATGGCGGCCGGGTCCGCGTCCAGGTCGAGCAGGCGGCGGCAACGGGCCACCGCCGGCGCCAGGTCGCGCAGGTCGGTCAGGCGCAGCGTCGCCGCCACGTAGCCGTCCGCCGGGGTCAGGGCCACCTGGCCGGCACCGTGCGGCAACCGCAACCCCCGGTGGTACGTCCCGTCGCGCACCTCATCCACGCCCGGCAGCGCCCGCAGCGCCAGGAAGTCCAGCAACGCCCGGGCGTGCAGCGGCGGGCGGTACGCCAGCCGCAGCGAGATGGTCCCCGCCCCAGATGGTGCCCGCTGCCGGCCACGGGCCGTGCGCAGCTCGGACGGCGCGCTCGCGTACACCTCGCGGACCGTGTCGTTGAACTGCCGCACGCTGCCGAAACCCGCGGCGAACGCGATCTCGGCCATCCCGAGGTCGGTCGTCTCGATCAGGATCCGGGCGGTCTGGGCCCGCTGGGCCCGGGCCAGCGCGAGCGGGCCGGCACCCATCTCGGCGCGCAGCATCCGGTGCAGGTGCCGCTCGGTGTAGCCGAGCCGGGCGGCCAGCCCCGGGACGCCACCGCGGTCGACCACACCGTCGGCGATCAGCCGCATCGCCCGGCCCACCACGTCGGCGCGGACGTCCCACTCGGGCGAGCCGGGTGCGGCGTCCGGCCGGCAGCGGCGGCAGGCGCGCAGCCCGGCACCCTGCGCCGCGGCGGCGGACGGGAAGAACCGGACGTTCTGCCGCTTGGGTGTGGTGGCCGGGCAGGACGGCCGGCAGTAGATCCCGGTGGACGTCACGCCGGTGTAGAACCAGCCGTCGAACCGCTGGTCACGGCTGTCCACGGCCCGGTAGCACCGTTCGAAGTCCATCTCCACGTCACCGATGATGCCCCGTTCGGTGGGGCCTCGGCTGGCGGGATTCGGACGTGAGCGTGCGCCCGTCCCGTCGCTGACCGGCCCGCCGACCGTCAGCGGCGGCGGCGGTGGGGCTGCCCGGACCGCTGCCCGGACCGCGCGGGCTGCCCGGACCGCTGCCCGGACCGCGCGGGCTGCCCGGACCGCTGGGGCTGGCCGGACCGCGCGGGCTGCCCGGACCGCTGGGACTGGCCGGTCAGCAGGGCCGAGCGGAACACGCCGTCCGGGTCGTACCGCTTCCACAGCCGGCGCACCCGGGCACCGGTCTCACCCGGGTAGATCCGGGCGAACGCGGCCGGGTTCGGTCGGCTCTCGAAGTTGACGTACGCGCCGTCGGCCCGAGCGCCGACGGTCCGCCAGGCGATGTCCAACGCCGCACCGCCCTGCGGCGGGAACGTCGACGCGATGACCAGGGTGTTCTGGTGCCGGTGCGGATAGGCGGTCGCGTCCGCGGCGACGTCGTTGACCGCGCCGCCCATCGAGCGGAGCTGGATCACCGCCCGCCCCGGGCCGGTCGCCGCCCGTGTCACGGCCCGCGCGCCCGCGTCGTCCAGGTCGCTGAACAGGCCGTTGGTGGTGGTGCCCCGCTGCTGCCCCACGTTCGGGTGCAGGTGCGCGGTCGGCACCAACGTCGGGTAGGGCAGCAGGTCGGTGCGGTGTTCGAGCACCTTGCCGATGGCCAGCAGCGGCTCCACCACGGGCCGGACCCGGCGCAGGCTCTCGGCGGCGACCACGGCGGTGATGGACATCAGCGCCGAGCGGCCCTCGGCGAACAGCACCGCGGCGGCGGACAGCTCCCGGGGGGCCTGCGCGAGGCAGCTCGCCCACTCCCGGACGGTACGGCCGTCCGCGTGCGCCTCGACGACCAACTGCGCCACGCCGACGTTGCGCTGCTCGGCGGCCTCGATCTCGAACGCCACCACGATGCCCGCCCCCGCGCCGGCGCCCCGGACCAGCCAGAACAGCTCCGGCTCGTGCTCCGCGTCGGCGCGGACCAGCGTCCCGTCGGCGAGCACCACCTCGACCGCCCGGATCCGGTCGATGGTGAGGCCGTGGGTGCGTACCAGCCAGCCGACGCCGCCGCCGGTGGCCAGACCGCCCACGCCCACGCCGCCGTAGTCGCCCGAACTGATCACCAGGCCGTACGGGGCCAGCGCCTTCGCGACGTTCGCCCACCGGGCGCCGGCCTCGACCCGGACCAGCCCGGCCCGCTCGTCGAGCACCTGCACCCGGTTGAGCATGGACAGGTCGATGACCACGCCACCGTTGTTGGAGGAGGCTCCGGAGAAGCCGTGCCCCCCGCTGCGGACCGCGATGGGCAGCCGCTGCTCCCGCGCGTAGCGGATCGCGTCGACCACCTGCGCCGTGGTCTTCGGCAGCAGGACGGCGGCCGGCGACGCCGACGTGGTGTACGTCGAGCGCAGCTGCGCGTACCGGCGGTCGCCGGGCGTGACGATCTGCCCGGTGAGTGAGCTGGGCACCCGGCCCAAGGCGTGCGTCATCATCCCCCCTCTCCTGCGCAACCCTCCCACCCCAACCGCCCCCTCCCATCCCGATGATCAAGAGGTTTGCGTCACGACACGCCGTGGCCCGTGACGCGAACCTCTTGATCGCCAGGGGAAAGAGGGCCTGGTGGGGGGTTTACGCCCGGAAGTGTCGGTCGTGGCGGGTAGCGTCCGGCCACCAACTCAAGAAGGGGTGCGGCGATGGCGAGCGTGGCGGGTTGGGCGGCGGCGTCGACACAGGGCTCGTTCCCGCCGCTGCCTCGCGCGGTGGCGCAGTCCTTCTACCGCCGGATGCGAGCCGTGGCGCCGGCCGCCGTGGGCGCCATCGAACGGGACCGGGCGGGCGACGCCGAGCGTCCCTTCGCCGAGACCGCCTGCGGCCGGCTGGCCCGTTCGCTGGACGACGCGGGTCTGCGGGCGCTCGGCATGTGGACGCATCACCGGTGCATGCGCTTCTACGACGACGACACGCGGGTCGGCCGGCGGTTGATCCGGGAGATCGCCGCACGACCCGGGCTGGGCTGGACGGCCGACGAGGTGCGGTGGATGCTGCGCGAGTCGGTCTCCGCCGGCCCCGCCGCCGCGGACCGGTTCACCCTGCCCCGCGCCGCGGCGGCCCACCTGCCGCCGGCCGAGCGGCCGCTCGACGAGCTGCCGCCCGAGGTCGTGGTGCCCCGCCAGCGGCGACCCGGCTGAGCCACCCGACTGAGCCACCCGACCGAGCCACGCGGCTGACCGCCCGGCGACCGACTGGGGCAGGATGGACGCCGCCCCCGCCCCGACGGAAGGACGCGCCCGATGCCCGCGAGCGACCCGACCATCCTCGCCACCAGCATGGGCTTCCTCCGGGGCGACCGAGGCCCGTCCGACCTGCGTCCCGGGCCGGTCTTCGAGCTGGCGGCCGAGCTGGCCGAGGCCGGTACGCAGCCACGGGTGTGCTACCTCGGGCAGGCCGTCGGCGACCAGCCCACCTCGCTGACCGCCGTCTACGGCGCGTTCGCCGACACCCGCTTCCGCCTGTCGCACCTCGCCCTGTTCCCCATGCCGAACGTCGAGGACGTCCGCGCCCACCTGCTCGCCCAGGACGTCATCTGGGTCGGCGGCGGCAGCGTGGCCAACCTGGTCGCGGTCTGGCGGGTGCACGGGCTCGACGAGATCCTGCACGAGTGCTGGCAGGCCGGCGTCGTGCTGGCCGGCGTCTCGGCCGGGTCGATCTGCTGGCACGTCGGCGGCGCCACGGACAGCTTCGGCCCCCGCCTGCGCGGCTTCACCGAAGGGCTGGCCTGGCTGCCGTACGGCAACGGGGTGCACTACGACGGCGAGGGCCAGCGCAGACCGCTGATGCACGAGCTGGTCGGCGACGGGACGCTGCCGACCAGCCACTGCACCGACGACGGCGTCGGCCTGGTCTACCGGGGCACCCGCCTGGTCGAGGCCATCGCGGACCGCGAGGGCGTCTCGGCGTACGAGGTGAGTCGCGGTGCGGACGGCAGTGTGCGGGAGGCGGTCATCGCTCCCCGCCTGCTCGGCTGAGAGCGGATCAGACCCGGTCCTCGAACGCGGCACACACGGTCGCCCGTACCTGCGGCCCCTCGATCGCCCGCAGCAACTCCCGGGCGAGGGCGATCTGGTGCCCCTCGTCGACCGTCCGGTCCATCGGGGTCAGCTCCACCCGCCACCGGAAGTAGAGGTAGTCGTCCTCGTCGGTGGCGGCGAGCCGCGGGTCGGCGTCCTCGTTGGGGTTGATCTCCAGCAGGTTGCCGCGAACGTCCACCGAGTCCCGTCGGTACGGCACCGCGTCGGGCAGCCGGGTGCGGATCAGGTCCAGCAGCTCCGCCGCCGTCAGCGGACCGTCGACCATGATGAGGAACTGCAACGTCGTCTGCACGTCTGCCACCTTGCCAGATGCGGAACCGCTCAATCGAGCGGGAGGAACGGGCCGTTGTCGAACTTGCCGCCCCGACGCAGCACCGAGAACTGCACCTTGTGGGGCACGTGGGTGTCCATCAGCTCGCGCCGCAGATGGGTGAAGTCGGTGCCCAGGTCGAAGCTGGCGAGCTGACCGTTCTCGTTGATCCGGCGCAGCATCGTCTTGCGCAGCCGGGTGCCGTCCGGGGCCCGGGACAGGGACCGTTCGGCCAGGTCGAAGAAGGTCTTGTCGTCGACGATGAGCGCCACGTCGATGTCGGAGTCCGGGCGGGCGGTGCCGCGTACGCGGCTGCCGTGGGCGACCAGGTCCCCGTCGGGCAGCCCGGCCTGCCGCTGTGTCTGCCGGGCACCCCGGGCGAACCGGGTCCACTGCCGTTCGGTGAAGCCCTGCGGGATCTGCCGGGCGGCGCGGGTGGCTGCCGCTTCGCCCGCTTCGCCCGCCACGTCGTCGGCCCGCCGCATCATGCTGCGGGCGGCCTGCGCCACGATGCCCCGGGCGGCCGTCGTGGCGCCGTCCGGCAGGTCCCGTCGACGGCCGGTCACGTCGGCTCGCCCGACTGCTCGCGGGGCGACACCGCGCCCGCGCCCTCGTCCGCCTGCTCGTGGGGCGACACCGCGCCCGCGCCCTCGGCCGCCTGCTCGTGGGGCGACACCGCGCCTTTGCCCGCCTGCCGACGGCGTAGCACCGCGTCGAAGACCTGCGCCAGTTCGGCGGCGTCCTCGCCGGCGTGGTGCGTGTGCGGCACGTCGTGCAGACCCAGCTCGTGCTTGATCTTGCCCTTGCGGGTCTGGACCCACTCGCTGCCGGTCAGCCCCATCCAGTAGCTGCGCAGGTCGACGCCGGAGCCGGTGGCACCGAACGGGCTGTGGCCGACGAAGCGCACGAAGTACCAGTGCACGAACATGCCGTCCCACACCGCGGGTGCGGCGAGGAAGACCGGCCGGCCGATCCGGCGCAGCCCGTTGACCCAGGCCGCCGCGGCGGACATCGCCTCCTGGGCGGTGGGTGCCTCGCGGAGCAGGTGGTCCCGGTCCAGACCCGACACGGCCAGCGCGGCCGGGACGAACTCGTCGGAGATGGGGCGTAGCTCGGTGTAGAACGTCAGGTCCGGGCGACCGGCCACGGCCATGCCCAGCGAGATCATGCTGTACGGCCCGGGAATCGGCCCGTCCGCCTCGACGTCGACGCCGATGTACAGCTCGGGCAGGGGTGAGGTCATCCCAGCACCACCCCGATGGCCTGGTCGATCAACATGTTGAGGACGATGTCGGTGAGCTTCTTGAAGACCGGGATCTCCAGCAGTGAGGCCCCGAATGTCGGCGCCGCCGTCGCGAGCGCCTGGATGATCTGCACCAGCAGGATGATCAGCTGAACGATCACGTTGATCTTCAGGGCGAGGACGATGAGCGCGCACACGAAGAGCGTCGCGGCCACCATCTGCGCACCGGTGCCACCGTCGCGCAGCACCGACATCGCCGAGCCGTCAGCCTCCCAGCGCTCCTGGAACGCGGTCAACGCGTCGCCCTGATTGCCGGCCAGCACCCGCTGCGCGGCCGCCGTACCCTCCGCCGCCGCGTTGTTCAGCGAGTCGGCCATCTCCATCCACATCTGGCCGAGCTCGAACATCTTCGTCTCGTCCGACTTGGGCCAGGTGTAGCCCAACTCGTTGAGCAGGCCGGCGAGTTCGCCGGGCAGCATGATGCCCATCGACCCCGCCTTACCAGCTCTTCGTCGTGAACTGGGCGTCGTTGTCCTGCTCGACCAGGTCGTACTGGTCGGCCATCAGGCCCAACCCGTCGCCGAAGCCCCGCAGCCCGTCGACGACCGACCCGAGGCACTCCGCGGCGATCTCCTCGGCCACCTGGTACGACATGCCGATCAGACCGCCCACGTCGTCGTCGCCGAAGATGTCGCCCATCGAGGCCGTCCGCGCGCGCAGCGCCTCCCACTGTGCGGCGAGCTGCTCGGCCACCGTCGTCAGGTGGCCGCCGCCCTGCCGCAGCGCGGGTGGATGCACCTGCAGGTCGTCGCGCATGTCGTCACCTCGCTGCCTGCTGGATGCGCCGCACCGCGTCGGTGAGCGCGTCGGTCATCGCGGCCATGCTGCGTACCGACTCGTTCTGCAACTCGTCGAGCTGCTGGCCCAGGGCCACCGGATCCACCGCGGGCGCGTCCGCTGCCTCGCCGGCCGCAAGGCGCAGGTCGTCCAGCGCGGCGTTGACCGCCAGGGTGATCTGCTCGCCGAGCATCTCGGCGCCCATCCGCAGGGCACGCGGGTCCACCGTCACCGACTCGACGCGTTGACCGACCGCCACGACCTCGACCTGGCCGCCCGCCGCGGAGCCGGTGCCCCGCGCCGGCTGGACGTCCAGGTCGTCGGGCACCTGCCCGGTCGACCGCATCGACGCCAGTGCCTGTCGCGTCTGCTGGAACAGCCGGTCGAATTCCGTCACCTGATCCACAACGCCCCCTAACGCCGCACGCGACATCGAGAGGGTAGCAACGGGATTCCAGCGCCGGGACCCGCCGATGCGCGACCAGGGGCGACGCCCGGCCCGCCGGAATCGGAGCCGCCTGGACCGGTCCGCCCGGCACCGGCGTAAGCTGGCCCGTCGTGAGTCTCACCATCGGCATCGTCGGCCTGCCCAACGTCGGCAAGAGCACGCTGTTCAACGCGTTGACCAAGAACGACGTGCTGGCGGCGAACTACCCGTTCGCCACCATCGAGCCCAACGTCGGCGTGGTCGGGCTGCCCGACGAGCGGCTGGGCAAGCTGGCCGAGATCTTCTCGTCGCAGAAGGTGCTGCCCGCCCCGGTGTCGTTCGTCGACATCGCCGGCCTGGTCCGCGGCGCGTCGAAGGGGCAGGGACGGGGCAACGCCTTCCTCGCCAACATCCGCGACGCCTCGGCGATCTGCCAGGTCGTCCGGGCCTTCTCCGACCCGAACGTCGTGCACGTCGACGGCAAGGTCTCCCCGGCCGACGACATCGAGACGATCAACACCGAGCTGATCCTCGCTGACCTGCAGACCCTGGACAAGGCGCTGCCCCGGTTGGAGAAGGAGGCCAAGCTCCGCAAGGACCGCTCCGCCGCGGTCGCCGCCGCGAAGGCGGCCATCGAGGTGCTCGACGGCGGCACCACCCTGTACTCCGGGGCCGCCGCCGCCAAGATCGAGCTGGAGCACCTGCGCGAGCTGCACCTGCTCACCACCAAGCCCTTCCTGTACGTCTTCAACGTCGACGAGGCCGAACTCGCCAACGAGACGTTCCTCGACGAACTGCGCGCCCTGGTCGCCCCGGCCGAGGCCGTCTTCATGGACGCCAAGATCGAATCCGAGTTGGTGGACCTGCCCGAGGAGGAGGCCCGCGAGCTGCTGGAGTCGATCGGGCAGAACGAGCCCGGCCTCAACCAGCTCGTCCGGGTCGGCTTCCGCACCCTCGGGCTCCAGACGTACCTCACGGCCGGCCCCAAGGAGGCACGCGCCTGGACCGTCCCGGTCGGCGCCACCGCGCCGGAGGCCGCGGGGGTCATCCACAGCGACTTCCAGCGCGGTTTCATCAAGGCCGAGGTGGTCTCCTACGGCGACCTGGTCGAGCACGGTTCGATGGCGGCGGCCAAGGCGGCGGGCAAGGTCCGCATCGAGGGCAAGGAGTACGTCATGCAGGACGGCGACGTGGTGGAGTTCCGCTTCAACGTCTGAATCCGGCCTGTTCTCGCAGGTCAGGAGGTTGGTGCCTCGCCTTGGGGCACACCGGGGGCACAGCCCCACGCCTCATCGACGGCGCGGCGAGTGCGCTCCTCCGAGTCCGGCATCAGGTGACCGTAGGTCGACAGAACCAGCGTCGCGTTTTCGTGCCCCAGCCGTTCGGCCACGGCGATGACCGACTCGCCCTGCATCAGCAGTACCGAGGCGTAGTGGTGACGTAGGTCGTGGGTCGTGGTGCTTTGCGGCAAACCGGCCTTTCGGACCGCTGCTCCGAAGATGATGGTGCCGTAGTAGTCGTGGCGATACGGGCCGGCGAAACGCGTCGTAAAGAGGGTGCCGTCATCGGCCGGCGGGAAGTCGGCCATGTGCGCTCGCAGGGCATCGGCGACGATTTGGGGCAGCGGCACCGTACGACGGGACCGGGGCGTCTTGGGCTCCGATCGCACCTTGGACTGTGGCGCGAACTGCCACTCGATCCGCACCAGGCGCGCGGCGAAGTCGACATCCTGCACGCGCAGCGCGAGCAGCTCGCCGAGGCGCAGACCCAAGCCGGCCTGGGTGACGACCATCGCGCGGTTGCGGGCAGGCATGGCGTCGGCGAGCGTGCGCACCTGGTCGACGGTGAGCGGCACGATTCGCTCCCGGTGGGCTGACGGCAGGCTGACCCGGACCACGGGGGAGCGGCCCACGAGCCGATCCAGCACCGCCGCCGCGTAGATCGAGCGCAGCAGTCCAACGAGGTTACGCAAGGTTGACGGGGCCAGCACCTTGCCACGATCGGCCGCCCACGCCTGTACCTCAGAGGGCACAACGGCCGCCAGACGACGGGAGCCGAGGGGAGTCGCGGCGATGTGCGTCTCGATCAGGCTGGCGACCCGCCGCGCGGTAGTCGGACGGTGGACGCGGCCGGCGGCCCAACGACGGGCGTACTCGACGACGGTCGTCTTGTCGGACGGATCGACGTACTGACCGCGTACGATGTCGGCCTCGACCTGGGTGAGAAAGCGGTCAGCATCGACCTTGCGGGTGAAGGAACGCTTGCGCTGCCGCCGCGCGTCGTCACGCCAACGGGCAAGATAGCTGACCTTGCCATCACGATTTCGCTTCTCGACGCTACCCATCTCAGGCCGCCTGCCTTTCGAACCAGGCCGGGACTGTACAAATAACGGCTGATCGACCGATCAAGGGAGAGACGCCAGATGACGACCGAGACGACCGTGGGACAGCCGGCCGCCGAGCCGGTGG
>NZ_JBFAHZ010000064.1:0-28959 GCF_040654415.1 Micromonospora sp. NPDC050695 | reverse complement strand
CCGAGACCTCCACGACCGCACCGACACCTTCGCCGTCTACGGCATCTAACAAACCATGATCAAACCGGACACTCCCGAACAACGCCGGGGCCGTGCCCGGCACGCGGCACTACACACGCCACGGAAGACGCAGACATCTCTCTCTACTTCCTAGAAGAGGAAGACGGCGCGTAGAGTAGTAGTAGCCCGCTCAGAGCGCCGCTAAACCAAAGAATCGATCTTGGCCCGGGGTGGGGACGGCTCCTTACCCCGGGCTTCTTCACGGCTTTGGCCCTCGGGGACTAACGCTCGAAAAAGTCCCGTCAGTGAGCCATTTTCATCGTGACGGCGCAGGTCACGGGCAGTGCGGGAGGCTGGTGTCGACATAGGACGAGGCTCCCGGTAAGACAGCAATCGACCAAGTTCAGATGCCCCAACCGGGAGCCTCGCTGTGCTGTCTTACCCTGCCGCGATTCCGTTGTCCAGCCGCAGCCTGAACCACCTCGCCGGTCTCATCCGAGCCCGCCGTGACCAGCGGCGATCCCGATGGCGGCGCCTCGACCCCGGCCGGCAAGCCCTGCTCGCCCTGGCCCACCTGCGTAACGGTGACACCCTGACCCGCCTGGCCGCCGGGTTCGAGATCGGTGCCACGACGGCCTGGCGCTACGTTCGAGAGGCCATCGACCTGCTCGCCGTCACCGCCGACAACCTGACTACGGCGATGACCAGGATCCGCCTGCTGGCCTACGCGATCCTCGACGGCACCCTGATCCCGACCGACCGGGTCAGCGACCAGAAGCCCTACTACTCCGGCAAGCATCGCCGTCACGGCGTGAACGTACAGGTCATCGCTGACCCGGCAGGCCGACTGATCTGGGCATCGGCCGCCCTGCCCGGCTCAGTCCATGACCTGACCGCAGCCCGCACCCACGCCATCATCGACGCACTGACCAACGCGAACGTGATGACCTTCGCCGACAAGGCCTACCAGGGCGCCCGCGGCAGCATCCGAACCCCCTTCAAACGCCACCGCTACCGGCCGAAACTCTCTCGCTGGCAGAAGAAGGCCAACCGCGCTCACGCCCGAATCCGCGCCATCGGCGAACGCGCCAACACCACCCTCAAGACCTGGAAAGTCCTGACCAGGCTGCGCTGCAGCCCACACCGGGCGACCCCGATCATGCAGGCCATCCTCGCCCTACATCACGTCGAGAACCCCACCCACCGAGGATGAAAAAGGCTCAGTGGGCATGGCCCAGCTGGCGGGGTGCCGGCTGGTGGCGTGGCGGTTCCTCCTCCAAGATCATCCGTCACACGGTAGCCCAGCCACCGAACGACGACCACGACGGTGCGGCGGCGTCTCCGCCAGCGTGAGAGGTCACCGCGAGTCGGCAACCGGGTGACCACGCCTCTCGGTCTTCACTGAGCCACAGACGAAGCCGGAAACGCGCCCAGCAGCCCTGAGCCCGACGCACCCGTCGCGCCCCCTGCCGCGCGGGCATCCGGTCGAGGCCAGCGCCAGAACCCGGCGTGCTCCTGGCGGCCATCGCCGGCGGCCCGCCGTGCCGCGCAGCCGTGTCTACGGCTCTTCACCACCGCGCCGTGTGCGCCGGGGCGTGACCGGCCGCCAGGCCGCACGCGCGCCCCGGCGCGACACGGCGGCGGGCCGAAGGCCCGCCCTTGACACTCCCCCGCCAGTCCGCCGGGCCGACCGGACTGCCATGCCCCAAGAGACGCAGGAGGGCAAGCCGGTAACCCGTCTCAGTGCTCGTGTTCCACGTCGTGCCCGTCAAGCCGTTTCAACTGCCGCATAGGAAAAGGAAGGACCAGCCGAGGATGGGATACGCCGAAAAGCGTGGCGATTACTGGCGCGCTCGATATAAGGCCGCGTCCGGCAAATACCCTGCGGTTACCGACGAGACCGGAGCTACGGTTCGCTTCCGTACCCGCCGCGAGGCCGAGCAGGCCGCCAACGATGCTGAGGCGCAGTCTCGGGCCGGTACCCGACGCGACCCTGCGGCAGGCCGAATTACGTTCGGAGAGTACGTGAACCGCTGGTACGCGGCGCAGGACCTTGCCGCGTCAACCATGCAGAACTACCGCCGACACGTCGAAGAACATCTGTTGCCAACGTTCGAACAAACGGCCATGGCAGATGTCCTTCCGGCAGACATCGCCGCATGGGAGAAGAAGGAACGAGCTGCCGGCTACGCTGAATCGAGCATTAGGACTTGGCGAGCAACTCTGCATCTAATTCTGGCTGATGCAGTAGAGGAAGGCTTACGAGACTCCAACCCGGCGTCTCGGCGACGTGGGCGAGGCAAGAGAGCCGGGCGATCCCGTAGCCGCGGCCCAGAGAAGACAATCACCTCAGCACTCGGGATACTGCTAATCGCGGAGCGGGCCGCGCTCCTTTCTGGTCGGGACGATGAATTTGTTGCTATCGTTACCAAGGGATTCACCGGCATGCGTTGGGGTGAACTGGTAGGGCTAGAGACTGGGTACGTTCGTCCGGCTTCGATCCGCGTCGAGTGGCAGCTCTATGAGCTTGACTCGGGTGAGCTGCACCGCTGTCCGCCGAAGGACGACTCTCACCGCCAAATCGACATTCCCGGGTGGTTGGATCGGCTGGTGTCGGAGCACTTGGCTCGGACCCGGCCGAAGCCATGCACCTGCCATGGCTTGACGTACGCGTTCGGTGGCCACCGGCCTCCAAAGGGGGCGGCACGTCGCCCTGGGGCAACCCTGGTAGACGTTGCCCGCCGGGCGGGTGTTTCCCCCGCGACCGCGTCAGCTGCGCTCAACCATCCGGAGGTTGTCCACGAGGTCACCCGCTCCCGAATCATGACTGCCATTGCGGATCTTGGATATGTGCGAGGTGGCGCGTCGGGAGAGCTTGCCGCCCACTGGCGTCGGACCAACTTCGCGACCTGGTTGTTTCAGCCGGCGGCTACTGGCTGGTATCCGAAGAAGGGCCACCTGATAGTGCGGCCGGTGCCGGTGCTCGGTGAGCCTTGGCCAGGCGTCCCAGTGCGGGGTCGTGCTGCGGCTGGACGCGCCGACGCATGTTGGCTGCCCATCGCCCCGGGACTGACCCCACACGGTCTACGGCACACCCACAGGACCCTTATGGAGGAGCTGGGTACGCCTGGGAAGCTCGCGGACGAACGGATGGGGCACACGGATGGGTCGGTACAGGCCCGATACACCCACGTCACACCCGTGATGCGGACAAGGCTGATGGAAGGCCTGACGGAACTATGGGAGGCAGCTTTGAAGGCTCGACAGACGATGGCGTCCGGCTCTCCCGTGGCTGCGCTTGATCGGCTGCTGTCCGACCGCTAAAGCAGTCACAAAGATCATCTCCCCAGCTTCTCCCAAGTGGAGTCAGGAAAAGCATCGGAGGCCAGATCCGGTTTCCCGGTTCTGGCCTCCGACCTGCTCATATTCAAGGTGGGCGATGCTGGTATCGAACCAGCGACCTCTTCGGTGTGAACGAAGCGCTCTCCCACTGAGCTAATCGCCCTCAGCGCCGTTGACTCTACCCGATCGTGGAACCAGACCGGAAATCCGGGGTCAGTGCGTCGCGAGGTAGTGCATCGCCGCGGCCACCACGTCGATGCCGAGGCTGTACTTGAGGGAGAGCCACACCACGGTGCCGACGAAGACCAGCCCGACGGCGCCGAGCAGGATTCGCACCAGAAGTGACTGCCTTGTCACCCATCGCGTCCAGCCGTGGACGTGCCGGCGGGTGAAGCCGAGCAGTCGGCGGGCCCAGTGGAATTCGACGGCCCAGATGCCGAGGCCGGCGATGACCAGCAGCCAGCCCGGCCCGGGTAGCGGGATGAGGGCGATGCCGATGGTCACGACGAGCGCCCCGGCGATCGCGATGAAGATCTTGAGGGCGATCCGGCCGGTGGGGTTGGCCCGGATCACGTCGAGGGTCATCGAGATCCGTCGCCGCCAGTGGGGGCGCTGCGGCGGGTCTCCGACGACGAGGACTCCGCCGGGGCGGCCGGCGTCGGGCGTCGATTGTCCGGGTCGCTCGGGCTGCTCCATCGGCACTGCGTACCCCCGCTGTTCGGCTTTTCGGGCCGCGACGTTCGGCGGGCCGGACGTCGCGGGCGGATCCACTGAGGATCGGTTCGTGACCATTTCACCCCCCAGTGTCGCGCGGGCCCGTCACTGCAACGGCCGACTGGACGTTACCGGAGTAAGTCGACGACTGAGCCACCCGATGCCGGGCGGTATCACGCACTGGGCAGAACCGGAAATCCTACATGAATCCTCACATTCACGCGGCCTTTCCGTCCCCCTTCCCACCACTGGGTGAAGTCAGCGTATGGCGGAGCGTAGCCAGGAGTAGCACCTGAGTATGGAAAAGCGGGACACGCGCGTTCCGCAGCGGTGCCGGGGGGAGAACGTCCATGAGTGTCATTCGACCGACGACCGTAGAGGTCGAGACGTCGCTAAGGCTCGTCGCACCTGACGCCACCGCCTTGCCGGTGCGTGCCAGTCTGCGTTACGACCCTGCTGACCCGTATGCGGTCCATGTCCTGTTCCATGCCGAATCGGCCGGGGGTGAGGCGGTGAGTTGGTCGTTCGCTCGCGAACTCCTGGTCACCGGCCTGGACGAGCCGGCTGGCATCGGGGATGTGCGGGTCTGGCCCTGGGCCACCCCGCGCGGCGACTTCGTCGCGCTGGCCCTGTCGTCACCGGACGGCAACGCCCTCTTCGAGGTGCCGCGCAGCGTCCTGGTGCGATTCCTTCGACGGACGTACGTCGTCGTCCCGCGCGGCCGCGAGGCCGAGCACCTGGACGTCGACACGGCGGTGAACCGGCTGCTCGCCGGTCGCTGATCACCGCCCGAAAGGGCAACACCGGCCAACCGGGGCCGCGCGGATCTGCCGAGTCCGCGCGGCTCCGGCACACCCAGGGGGTACGCGGACAGTCCGCCCCGGTCGGCCGGTGCTCAGCCGTGCGTGGTGATGCCGCCGTCGACGGGGATGACCGCGCCGGTGAGGTACGCGCCGGCCCGCGACGAGAGGTAGATGGCCGTGCCGGCCATGTCGTCGGGGCGGCCGATGCGGCCCAGTGGCACCTGCTGCTCGATGCTGGCGCGGCTCGCCGGGTCGTTCAGCGCGAACGCCATCATCTTGCTCTCGAACGGGCCGGGTGCGATGGCGTTGACGGTGATCTGTTCGCCAGCGAGTTGGTGGGCGAGGCTGCGGGTGAGCATGTGCACGGCGGCCTTGGTGGCCGAGTACGCGTACACCTCCATGAACGGCACCCGGATGCCGTCGATCGACCCGATGTTGATCACGCGGGCCGGGTCGTCGGCGCTGGCGGCGGCGCGCAGCGCCGGCAGCAGCGCCGTGGTCAGCCGGAAGACGGCCTTGACGTTGACCGCCCAGAGCTTGTCGAACGCGGCCTCCGGGTAGTCCTCCAGCGGCGCGCCCCAGGTGGCGCCGGCGTTGTTGACCAGCACGTCGAGGCGTCCGAAGCGGTCCCGCACGGCGGCGGCCAGCGCCTCGGCCGCGGCGTCGTCGCTCAGGTCGGCGGGGATGGCCTCGCAGCGACCCTCGGCGGAGAGTTCCTTGGCGACCGCCTCGCAGACCTCCGCCTTGCGGGACGAGATGATCACGTGGGCGCCGGCCCGGACGAAGCCCTGGGCGATCATCAGACCGATCCCCCGCGAGCCGCCGGTGACCAGAACCGTCTTGCCTTCGACCGAGAACAGCTGCGTCATGCCCATCCCATCGCGAGTCGGAGGGGTCCGCCGGTCGGTCGGGCGGCCGGCGGGGCGCCGGCGGACCGCGGACCGGACGGCGCTACCGCCGGGTAACGTAGCCCGGTCGCCGGGATCGGGACAAGCCCGTGCCGCCGTGGCCGGGCCACCGCGCACCCCGACCGGGATGCGGTGACCTGCGGTTCGGGCTACCGTCGCAGGCGATGGTCTCCACCGGTCCCTCCCCCGCGCCACCGATCGGAACGGTGTCACCCGTACCCGACGAGATCGCCACGTTCGCGTTGGCCGACCTGGCCCCCGACCGCGGCTGGCGTCGGCCGGTGCTCGTCGACCGGGAGTTGTTGATCCTCACCACCCGGCGGCACGGCGACGCCGAGCTGGACTTCCACCTGTTGCCGTGCCGACCCGGCACGCTGCTGCGGATCCGTGCCGGTCAGGTGTTGCGCTGTCCCGGCCCGCAGTTCGACGGCACCGTGGTCGCCTGGGACGCGGAGGCGCTGCGCGGATTCGACGTCGACCCGGACGCCCCGGCGAGCTGGCGGCAGTTGGCCGGCGAGGACGAGGACGCGGTGATCACCGAGGTCAGCCAGTTGGCGGTGGACTGTCAGCGGCACGGCGACAGTCCGGCCGGCCGCGCCCTGCTGCGCCACCAGCTCGCCGTGCTGCTGTTGCGGCTGACCCTGCCCGACGCCGACCAGGTGCCACCCCGGCCCGAGGTGGAGACGTTCCGCCGGTTCCGCCGCGAGGTGGAGCACGGCTACCAGGTCACCCGGCGGGTGGAGGACTACGCCGCCGGGCTCGGCTGCTCGGTACGGACCCTGACCCGGGCGTGCCTGGCCGTCACCGGCAGCAGCGCCAAGCAGGTCATCGACGAGCGGGTCGCGTTGCAGGCCGCCCGCCTGCTCGCCGCGACCGACGAGCCGATCGCCCAGATCGGCCGGCAACTCGGGTTCTCCGAGCCCACCAACTTCGGCCGTTTCTTCACCCGGGAGGTCGGGCTCAGCCCCGGCGCGTTCCGCGCGGCCCGGGAGCAGCCGGCCGCCGGCCGGGTGGTGCGCCCCCGACCGCCGGCCGAGGCCGCCGGCGTCAACGGGGGCCGCTTCCGCCCGGGCAGCCCCGGCGAGCCGGCCAACGGCGGTCACGGCACCCGGACCGGGTCGCCCACCGGGCCGGGTGGCGGCACCGGCCGGGCATGATGGCAGGGTGCAGATCTCCGCGCGCGGCGACTACGCGGTACGGGCGGCGCTGAGCCTCGCCACCGCGTACCCCTCGCTGCTGTCCACCCAGGCCATCGCCGCGGAGCAGGACATGCCGCGCAAGTTCCTGGAGGCCGTCCTGGCGGATCTGCGCCGGGCCGGCATCGTCCGCGCCCAGCGCGGCGCCGAGGGTGGCTACACCCTCGCGCGTCCGCCGCGCGAGGTGACCGTCGGCGCGGTGCTGCGCGCCGTGGAGGGCCCTCTCGCCGGGGTACGCGGCCTGCGCCCGGAGGAGACCCGGTACGAGGGTTCGGCGGAGAACCTGCCCGGCCTGTGGGTGGCGGTGCGCGCCGCCGTGCGGCGGGTCGTCGACGAGGTGAGCCTCGCCGAGATCGTCAGTGGCCGGCTGCCCGCCCACGTCCGCAAGCTCACCGCCCTACCCGACGCGTGGGAGCCCCGCTGACCCGGTCACGCGTCACAGGCTCCACACCACCTCCTCGGTGCTGAGCCGGGGCAGCCGCTCCGACCAGGCGTCCGGGCCGGGGTGGCCCACGTTCATCAACAGCAGCGCCTCGTGCCGGCCGTCGGGAAAGAACTCCCGGGTCACGCCGGCCGCGTCGAACCCGGCCATCGGGCCGGCGGCCAGCCCGGCAGCGCGTACGCCCACCAGCAGGTAGCCGATCTGCAGGGTCGCGCTGAAGCGGGCCTGCTCGGCGCGTGCCACCCGGTCGGCCAGCCAGTCGCGGGCCTGCGGGCGGTGCGGGTACAGCTCGGGCAACCGCTGGTGGAAGTCCACGTCGGCGGCGAGCAGCGCCACCAGCGGCGCGGTGGCGGTCTTCGCCCGGTTGCTCGACGAGACGTACGGCAGCAGCCGCGCCCGGGCCGCCGCCGACCGGAGCAGCAGCATCCGCAGCGGTTGGCCGTTGTACGCGGTCGGCCCGTACCGGATCAGGTCGTGGATCGCCGCGACCTGCGCGTCGGTGACCGGCTCGGCGGTGAACGTGTCGGCCGTACGGGCCGCCCGGAACAGCAGGTCCTGGGCGGCCCGGTCCAGCGCGAGCAGGTCCGGCGTGGCCGGCGCGGTCATTCCGGTACCGGCGGGACCGCGGTCGTGTAGCCGCCCTTGTGGTGCACCAGCGGGGCGCCGTCGCCCCCGTCACCGAGCGCCAGCGGCTCGGCGATCACCAGTGTGTGGTCGCCGGCGGGGACCCGGTGCACCACCCGGCAGAGCAGCCGGGCCAGCACCCCGCCGAGCAACGGCACCCCGAACGGGCCCGCCGCCCAGTCGGGGTAGGCGGCGAAGCGGTCGATGCCGCTGGTGGCGAAGATCCTCGCCGCGTCCCGCTGATCGTGCGCCAGCAGGTGCACCGCGACGTGTTCGGCGCGGGCCAGCACCGGCCAGCTCGACGACGCCACCCCGAGGCAGAACGAGACGAGCGGCGGATCCAGGGACACCGAGGTGAACGACGTGGCGGTGAACCCGGCCCGGATGGGCGCGCCGATCCCGCCCAGGCAGGCCGGGTCGGTGGCCCGGGCCACGGCGGTGACCACGGTGACGGTGGTGGCCTGCCGGCGCAGCAGCGCGCGGAACAGGTCCCGGTCCACCGGCAGCAGCTCGGTGGCGTCCGTCGCCGGACGTTGCACGGTGGTCACGCCGACACCAGGGCCGGCGCGGCGTACGCGCTGGCCGGCCGGGGCAGGCCGTAGTGCTCGCGCAGCGTCGCACCGGTGTACTCGGTGCGGAACAGCCCACGGGCACGCAGCACCGGCACCACGTGGTCGACGAAGTCGGCCAGGCCGCCGGGCAGGTGCGGCGGCATGATGTTGAAGCCGTCGGCGGCGCCCTGGGTGAACCACAGCTCGATCTGGTCGGCGATCTGCTCGGGGGTCCCGGCCACGACCCGGTGGCCCCGGCCGCCGCCGAGTCGGCCGATCAGCTGCCCGATGGTGAGCTGTTCCCGGCGGGCCAGCTCGGTGACGAGCTGGTAGCGGCTCTGGTGGGCCTGCACGGTGCCGGACTCCGGCAGCTCCGGCAGCGGCCCGTCCAGCGGCAGGCCGGTGAGGTCGATGCCGAGCATCCCGGACAGCTGGGCGAGGGCGTACTCGGGGACGATCAGCTCCTCCAGCTCGGCGGCCAACGCCCGCGCCTCGGCCTCGGTGCCGCCGATCACCGGGGCGATGCCGGGTAGGACCTTCACCAGGTCGGGGTCCCGGCCGGCGGCGGTGACCTGCCGGCGCAGCTCGGCGTAGAAGCCCTGCCCGTCGGCGAGGGTCTGCTGGGCGGTGAAGACCGCCTCGGCGTAGCGGGCGGCGAAGGCGATCCCGTCCGGCGACGAGCCGGCCTGCACCAGCAGTGGTCGACCCTGCGGGCCGCGGGGGATGTTCAGCGGGCCGCGCACCTGGAACTCCGGCCCGCGGTGCGCCACCTCGTGCACCCGGTCGGTGTCGGCGAACACCCCGGCGGAGGTGTCGAAGACCAGCGCGTCGTCCTCCCAGCTGTCCCAGAGCTTGATCGTCACGTCGACGAACTCGGCGGCCCGCCGGTACCGGTCGGCGTGCGCGGGATGGCTGTCCCGGTTGAAGTTGACCGCCTCCCGCTCCTGGGCGGAGGTGACGATGTTCCAGCCGGCCCGGCCGCCGCTCAGGTGATCCAGCGAGGCGAACTTGCGGGCGACGTGGAACGGCTCGTTGTAGGTGGTGGAGACCGTCGCGATGAGGCCGATGCGCTCGGTCACCGCGGCGAGCGACGCGAGCAGGGTCAACGGTTCGAAGACGGCCTGGATGTTGTGCCGGGGGTTCGGCCCGACCGACAACCCGTCGGCGAGGAACAGCGAGTCGAGGGTGCCGCGCTCGGCGATCCGGGCCAGCTCCTGGAAGTGCCGGACGTCGGTGACCCGACGCGGGTCGGTGCGGGGGTGCCGCCAGGCCGCCTCGTGGTGGCCGACGCCCATCAGGAACGCGTTGAGGTGCAGGGTACGAGTCATTGGTGTCTGTCCTATCCGGCTCATTGGTGTCTGTCCTATCCGGCGGATACGTCGACGCGCCAGGTGGAGAAGCGGCGTTCGAGGGCGACGAGGAGCTGGTTGACGACCAGGCCGATGGCGGAGATCGTCATGATCCCGGAGTACATGTCGGGGATCGCGAAGTTGTACTGCGCGTAGTTGATGAGGTAGCCGAGGCCGGCCTTCGCGCCGACCATCTCGGCCGCGACGAGCACCAGGATCGAGTACGCCCCGGCCAGCCGGACGCCGGTGAAGATGGTCGGCACCGCGGCCGGCAGGATCACCTTCTGGAACAGCCGCAGGTGGTTGAGCCCCATCGAGCGGGCCGAGCGGATCAGCAGCGGGTCGACGCCCTTCACGCCGGCGATGGTGTTCAGCAGGATCGGCCAGGAGCACGCGTACAGCACCAGGGCGATCTTGGAGGTCTCGCCCAGGCCGAGGATGAGCACGAAGACCGGCAGCAGGGCCAGCGCGGCGGTGTTGCGGAACACCTCCAGCAGCGGGCTCAGCAGCTCGGCGAGTGGCCGGTACCAGCCGATGAGCAGCCCGAGCGGGATCGCGGTGAGCACCGCCAGGCCGAGCCCGGCCAGCGACCGGGTCAGGCTCGCGCCGACGTGCTCGGCGAGCTGACCGGTACGCAGCAACTCCCACCAGGCCACCAGCACCTCCGACAGCGGGGGCAGGAACACCCGGTCGACGAGCCCGAGCCGGGGCACCCCCTCCCAGATCGCGGCCAGCGCGGCGATCGCGACGGTACGGTGCAGCACCTTCGCGCCGACGCCGAGCAGCCGCCCGGCTCGGCCGGGGGTGACGCGGCCGGCCACCTCGGGCGCGGCGGGCGGCGCCGCCAGTCGGGTGGGACGTTCGGCGATGTCAACCAACGCGGGCCTCCTCGGTGTGGTGGACGCCGGTGCCCTCAGCCGCCTGGGCGGCGCGGACCTCGTCGCGCAGCAGCGTCCAGATCTGATGGCGGTGGTGGCGGAACGCGTCGGTGGAGCGGACGTCCTCGACCGCGTCCCGGTCGCCGAGGTCGACGTCGATGACCTGCTTGAGCCGCCCGGGCCGGGAGGTCAGCACCGCGACCCGCTGACCGAGGTACACGGCCTCGTCGATGCCGTGGGTGATGAACACGATCGTCTTGCCGGTACGCGACCAGATGCGCACCAGCTCGTCCTGCAACGAGTCGCGGGTCTGCGCGTCGAGGGCGGCGAATGGCTCGTCCATCAGCAGCACGTCCGGGTCGTACGCGAGGCTGCGGGCGATGGCGACCCGCTGCTTCATCCCGCCGGACAGCTCGTGCGGGTAGCGGTCGGCGAAGCCGCGCAGGCCCACCAGGTCCAGGTGGTGGGCGATCAGGTCGGCGCGCTCGGCCCGGGGCACACCCTTGGCCTCCAGCCCGAACGCCACGTTGCCGGCGGCGGTGCGCCAGGGCAGCAGCGCGTACTGCTGGAAGACGATGCCCCGGTCCAGGCCGGGCCCGGTGACGGGCCGTCCGTCGACGAGCACCTGCCCGCCGGTCGGCCGGGTGAGCCCGCCGAGCAGGTCGAGCAGGGTGGACTTGCCGCAGCCGCTGGGGCCGACGACGACCAGGAACTCGCCGGGGCGTACCCCGAGGGTCACCTCGTGCAGCGCGGTGACCGCGCCGGCGTCGCCGCGCCGGGTGGCGCGGACCGGGAAGGTCTTGCTCACCCGGTCGAAGAGGATCTTGTCGGTGCTCACGCGCCGCCCCCGTCCACGAACGGGTTGAACCGGTTGGTGAAGATGTCGGTGGGCTTCGGACGGTCGCCCTTGATCTCGCCCTCGGCGGCGAGCCAGTCGATCCAGGTGCCGAACTCCTGCTCGCCGATCACGCCGCCCCGGCCCGCGACACCGCTGCTCTTCCAGTACGAGACGAGCGACGGGTCCTCGTTGCGGCCGCGCTTGGCGATGATGTCGCGCATCCGGGCGACCACGGTCTCCCGGGGCTGGGTGCGGGCCCACTCGATGGCCTTGCCGACCCCGGTGACGAACGCCTTCACCGTCTCCGGGTTGCGTTTGATGAAGTCGTCGCGCAGGACGTACGTGCCGGCGCTGAACGCGCCCAGCAGTTCGTAGTCGGTGACGATGGTGCGGATGCCGCCGCCGGCGATCGCCTTGTCCCGGATCACCCCGCCGAGCACCGCGACGTCGATCTGCTTCTGCCGCAGCGACTGCTCGGTGTTGACCGGTGGCAGGGCGACCAGCTCGACCTGTTTGATCTCGGCGGGGCTGAGCCCGCCACGGGCGAGCCAGGTCTTGAGCACGGCCTCGGCGTGCGCGCCGAGGGTGTTCATGCCGACCTTCTTGCCGATCAGGTCGCGGGCGGTGCGGATCGGGCTGTCGTCGAGCACGTAGTAGCCCTGGAAGGTCTGCGCGTCGGAGCCGTAGTAGCTGACCACGGCGGTGATCGGCGCGTTGGCGGCGGCGAGCTTGACGATCGCGCCGTTGAACGCGCCGCCGAAGTCGCTCTGCCCGGTGGCGGTGGCCTGGATGTCCTGCGGACCGCCGGTGACGTTGCCGATCCACTTGAGCTTGACGTCGCCGAGGTAGCCGAGGTCGGCGGCGAGTTCGGGGAGGGTGACCTGGCCGACGGAGCCCTGGTAACGCAGCTCGGTGGCCTGCCCGGCACCGGCCTCGGCGTCGCCGCCGCAGCCGGCCGCGCCGGTGAGCAGGGTCAACGTGGCGGCGGCGGCGAGAGCGCGCAGGAGGGTACGACGGGGTGGGGACATGGGGTGTCTCCTGATCTGTCCACGATGGGAGCGAGGAACGCCCGGATGCGGGGCGTGGAGGCACGCCGCTCCGCGATGAGCGGGCGAGCGGTGTGAGTGCGGCGATGGAGCCGAGCCGGATGAACCGGTCAGCTCAACAGAGCGCGCTCGCGTGCCGGACCAGGTCGACGTGCACGCAAGCGGTGAGGAGGAGCTCGTCCCGCTGCGACATGACCTCATGCTGCCGGCCGTGGGATCTGCCGGTCAACGGTCTTCCAGAAGGTGAGACTTGTATCGCTGGCGATGTTACGACACGCCCCCAGCAGCGTTTACCGCCGCGCAACACCTATCTGTTTGATGGGGTTTACGGCCCCGCAGCGGCACCGTCCAGGCCGGACACCGAAGGGGTTTCAGAAGTTGCCCGTTCGGGAATGTTCGATCTCGACACGGCAGGGAACGGTGACGAGGGGAGTCCTCCGATGGGCCTCATGTTTCGCAAGCGCAAGAAGTACGGTCCGATCATCCTGAACTTCACCGAGAACGGCTTCTCCTCGTGGAGCATCAAGATCGGGCGCTGGTCCTGGAACTCCAAGGCACGGGCGCACCGGGTCGACCTGCCGGGTCCGCTGTCCTGGAAGCAGGACAAGTCCCGGTCGTAAGACATCCCGGGAGTCGAGCGGGGTGCCGGTGATTCACCGGCACCCCGCTCGGCGTCCCCGCCCAGCCCCTGCCCTGCCCCCACCCCCGACTCGTCGATCTTGCACTTTCGGTTGCCGTTTTGCGTGGAACACCCCTTAGGCCACCGCAGAAAGTGCAAGATCGCGGCGGGGGTGGGGCGGGGTTAGCTCGTTGGGGTGATGATCTCGTCGCCGGCTAGTCGGCCCGTCTCGCGGTCGCGGCGCAGGTCGCCCGCCTCGAGCAGATCGGCCAGCGCCCGGTTGGTGTCGGCGGCCCGGTAGACGGTCGCGGTCAGGGTGTGTCGGCGCAGCTCGGTGACCGGCCGTGGCCCGCCCGCACGCAGCTCGGCCAGCAACTCGTGGGCCAGCGAAGCGAGATCGGGATCGCCGACCACGTCGACCGTCGTGCCGGTCGGGTCGAGCGGGTCGCGGTAGCGCGCGCCCAGGTCCGCGCCGACCGCCCAGAGCGCCTCGCGCACCGCCTCCAGACTCCGGTCGGAGCGGCTGCCGAACGCGATGACACCGGCGGCCCCGCTGTCCGGCAGCACCAGAGCCACCTCGGCGACCAGGGGGAAGCCGGCGGAGACGAGCACATCCCGGGCGCTGCCGTCGGTGTGCAGCAGCACCTCGCCGGTCCGGCCGTTGGCCGCGGCGGTGAGCAGCTTCGGCGTCACCGCGCCGGGCACGTCCACGAAGGAGAACAGCGGCGCGCCGGCCGCCCCGGCGGCCTTCACCGCGACCGGCAGCCGGTACGGGTCGCCGGGCAGCAGGTGCACGGTGACCTCGGCGGGTAGCTCCGCCTCGATCGGGCCGAGTCGGGCCGGCAGGTCGGCGGCGCCGTCGGCCAGCACCAGCACCGTCACCTGCCGGCCGCGCGCCTGGTCGCCGTGCGCGGCGACCAGGCGAAGTGCGGCCTCCGCGCTGCCCGCGTCGACGCCGGCGAGAGCGACGGTGGCTCGGCGGGAGCGGTGCAGGGCCGCGGGCAGCCAGGTCGTCAACTGGCGGACCAGCAGCTCGCGGAGGAAATCAGTGGTCCGGTCGGTCGGCATCGGTCCGTTCTACCGCATGCCTGCTCAGGCCGGGACGGAGATCCCCACCCCGCCGCGGGTCTGCCCGCCGTAGCGCCGCCGCTCGGCGTCCAGGTCGAGTCGACCGATCTGCTTGCGGGCGGCCAGTGCGGCGTCGTCGAGCAGGTCGGCCGGGATCAGCCAGACCACCTCGAACTCCAGGCCGTCCGGGTCCTTGCCGTAGAGGCTCTTGGTGGTGCCGTGGTCGGAGGTGCCGACCAGGGCGCCCGCGGCGACGAGCCGCTCGGCTGTCGCGGCCAGCTCGTCGAGGGTGTCGACCTCCCAGGCCAGGTGGTAGAGGCCGACGGTGGCCCGTCCGGCGGTCGACCGACCGGCGCCGGCGCCGATCTCGAACAGGCCGAGGTCGTGGTCGTTGGTGGAGTCCGGAGCCTGGAGGAAGGTGGCGCCCCGGAAGCCGTCCGGGGTCATCGCCACCGGGCGGAAGCCCAGCACGTCCCGGTAGAAGGCGACGCTGCGGGCGAGGTCGCTGACGTAGAGGACCGCGTGGTTGAGCCGGTGGATACCCATGACCTCACAGTAGCGCCGTTTAGTTGAGCGTTCAACCATCGCGGGTATGATGGCCGTCATGACCCGCTGGCTGGACCCCGACGAGCAACGCACGTGGCGCGCGTACCTCGCCGCCTCCCGGGCGCTGATGGACACGCTCGACCGCGAGCTGCAACGCGACGCCGGCATGCCGCACGCCTACTACGAGATCCTGGTCCGGCTCTCCGAGACCCCCGGCCGCCAACTGCGGATGAGCGACCTGGCCCAGGCGGCGGGGTCGTCGCGCAGCCGGCTCTCGCACGCCGTGGCCCGCCTGGAGGCCGCCGGATGGGTACGCCGCGAGGAGTGCCCCACCGACCGCCGAGGGCAGATCGCGGTGCTCACCGACGAGGGATTCGCCACCCTCGCCGCCGCCGCACCCGGCCACGTCGAGGGGGTACGCCGGCACCTGTTCGACGCGTTGAGCCCGACCCAGGTCGACCAACTGCGCCGGATCAGCGAGACGTTGGCCGAGCACCTGACGACATCCTGACCGATCGACACCGCCGTGGGTCTTGTACTTACCGTCGTCGGATGAGCACGATGGGGCGTGCCCTCCGGCTTCGGCGAACTGACTGATCAGGCGCACCACCTCGTCTCCTCCGGTGACCTGGCGGGCGCGCAGCGGCTGCTCTCCGACGCGCTCACCGACGCCGACCCCCGGCCGGCCAACGCCACCGAAGAGTTGGCCGAGGCCGCCAGCCTCCAGGCGCGGGTGCTGGTCGCCCTCGGCGAGCCGCACTCCGCCCGTGGCTGGGCCGCCTTCGCGTACGCGGCCACCACCCGGCTGCACGGCCGATCCGACCCGCGTACGGTCGCCGCGGCGGCGACCCTGGCCGCGGTGCTGCACCGGGTCGGCAGCCACTCGCGAGCCGCCCGGCTCTACCAGGAAGTCATCATCGAGCTGACCGCGCAGGACGGGCCCGAGTCGCTGCGGGTGCTCGCCGCGCACGCCGACCTGGCCACCGTCGAGTACGCCCGCGGCCAGTGCACGGTGGCTCGCGACCGACTCCAGGACGCCTGGGAGCTGCACCGCGAGGTGTACGGCGACGGGCACCCCAGCGGCATCAAGATGCTGGCCCGGCTCGGCGCGATGCAGCGCGACTGTGGCCAGTTCGCCGAGGCTCACGACAATCTGGCGCTGGCCCGTGAGCTGTGCCGGCAGCACCTGCCCGCCGACGATCCCCTGGCCGTGCAGGTGGCGGCGCTGGCCCGGGCGGCCGCGAACCCCGACCACGTCTGCGCCGACGAGCCGTCCACCCCCCGGGACGCCCCGACGGTGCCGGCGGCCCGCGTCCCCCCGCTCGACGACCGGCCGGTCGACTCCGGCTACCACCCGCCCCACCACGCCGGATCGACGGCGGCGGGCGGGACGGTTCCGAACCCGCGCACACCCTCCGACGAGCCGGGCGACGCCACCTGGCCACCCGAGCCGGCCAGAGAGTCCGTGTCCCCGTCCAGCGAGGCGCCGGTCCCGCCGTCGGTCGTCGGGCTGGCCGGGGCGACGCAGGAGCAGTCCGGGGTGTACCGGCTGCACCGCCCCACCGCCGACCCGTACGCGCCGCTCGAACCGTACACGCCGTCGCGCCTGCTGCCGGTACCCGTGCACCGGGCCCCGCCGCCGCCCCGCAACCGCCTGGTGCCGGTGCTGGTGGCCGGCGTGGTCGTGGTGCTGCTCGGCGCCGCCGCGGTGATCGCCGGGGTGGCCCGCGTCGACGGCGACGACGAACCGACGCCGCCACCGGCCACCGGCTCCCCCACCGCCGGCCCACCGGCGACCACCGCGCCCGCCCCGGGCGCCGCACCCACCTCCGCCGGCGCCGCGCCGGCCGCGGCCCCACCCGGCAGCCCGCCCAGCGCGGTGACCCTGCGCGACAGCCGGGACAGCATCACGCTGCGGTGGACGTACCCGGCCGGCGGCGAGGGTCCGGTGGTCATCGCCGGCGGCCGGACCGGCCAGGACCGCAACGTCTTCGCGACCCTGCCCGCCGGCACCACCACCTACGTCATCTACGCGCTCAACCGCACCAACGACTACTGCTTCACAGTGGCCGTCGTCTGGTCCACCGACACCGTGGCCAGCTCGGAGCAGGTCTGCACGCGCCGCCGCTGACCGGCGTCCGTCAGCGAGGGTCGTCACCGTCCCCGGCCGGCAGCGCCGGCAGCAGCAGGCACACCCGCAACCCCGGTCGCTGGCCGTCCGCGTCGGTCAGGGTGATGCCGCCGCCGGCGCGGCGTACCAGCTCACGCACGATGGCCAGGCCGAGACCGGCACCTCCGTCGTCGCGGGCCCGGCCGTCGTCGAGCCGGGTGAACCGGTCGAAGACCCGCTCCCGGTCGATCACCGGGATGCCCGGGCCGTCGTCGGTCACCGTCACCAGGTGGTACGCACCGGAGGGGGCACCGCCCCGGCCGGTGCCGGCCGGCGGCGTCGTCTCGGCCGCGAGCAGGACGCTGCCGCGCGCGTGCCGGACCGCGTTGTCGACCAGATTGGCCACCACGCGGCGCAACTCGTCGACGTTGCCGAGCGTCCAGAGCAGGCCGGTCGGCGGCAGCACGCGCACGGGCGGCGACGGATAGCGGGCGGCGACCTCGGTCAGCAACCCGCCCAGTTCCACCGGGCCGGTGCCGCGGGCCTGCGGCGCCTCGTCCAGACGGGCCAGCAGGAGCAGGTCGTCGACCAGGCGACTCAGCCGCTCGGTGTCGGCGAGCAGGTTCCCGGTCACCGTCGTCCAGTCGGTCCGGTCGGCGAGCCGCTGGGCCACCTCCAGCTCGGTCCGGATGTTCGTCAGCGGGCTGCGCAGCTCGTGCGCCGCGTCGGAGACGAACGCCCGCTGCCGCGCCCGGGCGGACTCCAACCGGGCCAGCATGCCGTTGAGGGTGACCGCCAGCCGGTGGATCTCGTCGGCCGAGGCGGGCACCGGCAGTCGACCGGTCCCGGCCCGTCCGGTGATCTCCTCGGCTCCCCGGCGCAGCGCCTCCACCGGCCGCAGCGTCGCGCCCACCACCCGCCACGCCACCCCGGCGAGCACCGCCACCAGCAGCGGGAACGCCACCAGCAGGATGACCCGGACCACGTGTGTGCTGTGCCGCACGTCGGCCATCGAACGGGCCACCAGCACGGTCAGCGGATCGGCGGCCGTACCGGCGGGCACGGTGACCACCCGGACCGGCCCGGCCAGCCCGACCCGTTCCGCCGGCACCTCCAGCCGTTGCCGGCGGCCCGGGTCCAGTCGCTGCGGCCGGACCATCGGCACCAGCCGGTCCGCGTCGATGGAGGCGGCCCGGATGCGTCCCTGCGCGTCGATGACCTGGACGCGGACCTGCCCGCCGGCCACCGGCAGCGGATCGGGCAGCGCGTCCTCGGCGGCGAGCAGCGCGACCGCGTCGGCGGTCCGGAACGCCTCGGTGTCGACGGTCCGTTGCAGCACGAAGCCGAGCGCGCCGAGCAGCACCACCCCGCCGAGCGCCAACCCGACCGCGAGGCCGAACACCCCGATCGCCATGAGCCGCCCCCGCAGCCCCAGCACCGGCAGCCGACCCCGCCACGGCCGGCCGGCGCCGGTCATGTCGCCAGCCGGTAACCGGCGCCCCGCACCGTCTCCAGCCGGTCCCGGCCGAGCTTGCGGCGCAGGTAGCCGACGTAGACCTCGACGGCGTTCGGCGCGGTCTCGACGCTGGCGTCCCAGACGTGGTCCAACAGCTCGATCTTGGAGACCACCTGGCCGGGTCGGCGCATCAGGTAGTCCAGCAACGCGTACTCCCGCGCGGTCAGCGTCACCTCGGCGTCAGCCCGGGTGACCCGCCGCCGCGCCGGGTCCAGCCGCAGATCGCCGACCGCGAGCACCGTCGGGCGTTCCGGGGCACCCCGGCGCAGCAACGCCCGCAGGCGAGCCAGCAGCACGACGTACGAGAAGGGCTTGGTCAGGTAGTCGTCGGCGCCGCAGTCCAGGCCGTCGGCCTGGTCGTACTCGCCGTCCTTGGCGGACAGCATCAGCACCGGCAGCCAGTGCTGCTCCGCCCGCAGCCGCCGGACCAGCTCGTAGCCGGAGAGGCCGGGCAGCATCACGTCGAGGATCATCGCGTCGTACCCGCCGTGCCGGGCGGCGTCCAGGCCGGCCGGGCCGGTCGCCGCGACATCCACCGCGAACCCCTCCGCCTGCAACCCGCGTTGCAGGGCAGCCGCCAACCGGGCCTCGTCCTCCACCACCAGCAACCGCACGGCTCAAGGGTGCCACCCGGGTCAATGACCACGGATCCGCGTCCTCAGCACGTTCACAGCCTCGACCGGGCAGGATGATGCGCAGGAGGTGCCACCATGTCCGTTCTGAGAAGCCGTCCCGTCCTGCGCTGGCTGGTTCCGGCGACCGCCGCCGTGGCCGTCATCGGCGGCGGCGCGGCCATCGGCACGTTCGCCGCCGAGGCCGAACCGAGCCTGCCGCCGCGTACCGCCGCCCAGCTCCTGGTCGATCTGCAGACCTCCCGGCTGGAGGGGTTGTCCGGCACCGTCGTGCAGCGCGCCGACCTCGGCCTGCCGCCACTTCTCGGCCTGGCCGGCGGCAACGACGCCACCACCCTGCTGACCGGTACGCACACGCTGCGGGTCTGGTACTCGGGGCCGGAGCGGCAACGGGTCGCGCTGCTGGACACCCTGGGCGAGCGGGACGTGGTCCGCAACGGTCGGGACCTGTGGACGTGGCAGAGCCGATCCAACACCGCCAGCCACCGCACGCTGGGCGACGACGCCGCCGAGAAGCGGGCCCCGGAGGCGGGAACGAACCTGCCGGCCACCCCGCAGGAGGCCGCCGACCTGGCGTTGGGCGCGATCAACCCCAGCACCGAGGTCAGCGTTGGCCGGTCGGCCACCGTCGCCGGCCGGGACGCGTACGAGCTGGTGCTCCAGCCGCGCGACCGCGACTCGCTGGTGCACCAGCTGCGGATCGCCATCGACGCCAGGCAGCACGTGCCGCTGCGCTTCGAGGTGCTCGCCAAGGGCAGCGACCAGCCGGCCTTCGAGGTGGCGTTCACGCAGGTCGACTACCGGCGTCCCGATGCCGACCAGTTCACGTTCAACCCGCCGCCCGGGGTGACCGTCAAGGAGGAGAGCGCCGAGCGGTCCGCCGCCGGTAAGCCCGAGCACGCCGCGCCGACCGGGGACCCGAAGGTACGCGCCGTCGGCTCCGGCTGGACCACCGTGCTGGTCGCCCGCGTCGACGGGGCGCTCGGCGGCAAGCCGGCCGACGCGAAGCCGGCCGGCGACGCACCCGACGTGTCGAAGCTGCTCGGCGGTCTGCCGGCGGTCAGCGGCGACTGGGGCAGCGGTCGGCTGCTCACCGGCAAGCTGTTCAGTGTGCTGCTCACCGACGACGGTCGGGTGCTCGCCGGAGCGGTCACGCCGGAGCGGCTCTACCAGGTCGCCCGCGGCTGATCTCCGCGGTGTTCGCGCCGGGTCGACCTGACGGTCGGCCCGGCGTTTCGCCGTGTGTGGGCCGCGCGTCGGCCCGTCCGGCTTGGTGAGTGCCCGCGGAACGCGCTATCTTCAACAATTCGAGGGCACAAAAAAGAACGGCCTAAAGCCGTTCCTGCAAAGGATTCTAATCTTTAGGGAGACGGCTTGTCAAGGCACTCCGGCGGTTCCGGTGAATTGCCGCTCGACGACGAGATCGGCCGCGAGCAGGAGTACGTCTCGATGCTCTACGACCGGCTGGACGGGCTGCGTGAGCAGGCCGCCAACCGGCTGACCGACGAGCTGCGCAGCACCGGCGGCACCCTGCAGGACCGCTCCCAGCGCGACAGCTCGGTAGCCATGTACGCCGACCAGGTCGAACAGTTCTCCGCCGTGGAGAACGGCCTTTGTTTCGGCCGGCTGGACGGCGACGACGACTCCCGCCGCTACATCGGCCGGATCGGCATCTTCGACACCAGCGGTGACTACGACCCGCTCCTGATGGACTGGCGGGCCCCCGCCGCCCGCCCGTTCTACCTCGCCACCGCCGCCAACCCGCAGGGCGTACGCCGCCGCCGGCACCTGCGGACCCGCCAGCGGAAGGTGACCGGGCTCAACGACGAGGTGCTCGACATCGACACCGCCTCCCCCGGCGCGCACGAGGAGCTGACCGGTGAGGCGTCCCTGCTCGCCGCCCTCAACGCCGGGCGCACCGGGCGGATGCGCGACATCGTCGAGACCATCCAGGCCGAGCAGGACGGGATCATCCGCGCCGACCTGCCGGGCGTGATGGTGGTCCAGGGCGGCCCCGGCACCGGCAAGACCGCGGTGGCGCTGCACCGGGCGGCGTACCTGCTCTACACGCACCGGCGGGAACTCTCCAGCCGCGGTGTGCTGCTGGTCGGTCCGAACGCGACCTTCCTGCGCTACATCTCCCAGGTGCTGCCGACGCTGGCCGAGACCGGCGTGCTGCTGCGTACCCAGGGTGATCTCTTCCCCGGGGTGAGCGCCCAACGGACCGAACCGGCCGCGACCGCCGCGCTCAAGGGTCGGGCCGTGCTGGCCGAGGTGCTGGCGTCGGCCGTACGGGACCGGCAGTGGGTGCCGGACGAGCCGCTGGAGATCGAGGTGGAGCGGGAAGCGCTGACCCTCGACCCGGAGACCGTGCGCACCGCCCGCGACCGGGTACGCCGCACCGAGCGGCCGCACAACCTGGCCCGCGCGCTGTTCGACGTGGAGATCGTGCACGCGCTCGCCGACCAGGTCGCCGAACGCATCGGTGCGGACCCGCTGGGCGGCGACAACCTGCTCGACGAGGCCGACCGGGCCGAGATCCGCCGGGAACTGCGCGACGAACCCGAGGTGAAGGCCACCCTCGACCGGCTGTGGCCGGTGCTCACCCCGCAGCGCCTGCTCGCCGACCTGTACGCCGACCCGGACCGGATCGCGGCCGCCGCGCCGATGCTCACCGATGACGAGCGGGCGCTGCTGCACCGTGAGCCGGGTGGTTGGACGCCGGCCGACGTACCGCTGCTGGACGAGGCCGCCGAACTGCTCGGCGAGGACGAGCGGGCCGCCGCCGCCCGTCGCGACCGGATCCGCCGGATGGAACGCGAGTACGCCGAGGGCGTCCTCGAAATCGCCCGCGGTTCCCGCTCGATCGACGTCGAGGACGAGGCCGAAGGTGGCGAGATCCTCGGCGTGACCGACCTGATCGACGCCGACCGGCTGCTGGAACGGCAGGAGGAGGCCGACCGGCTCACCACCGCGCAGCGTGCCGCCGCCGACCGGAAGTGGGCGTTCGGCCACGTCATCGTGGACGAGGCGCAGGAGCTGTCGCCGATGGCGTGGCGGCTGCTGATGCGCCGCTGCCCGAGCCGCTCGATGACCATCGTCGGGGACGTCGCGCAGACCGGCGCGCTCAGCGGCACCCCGTCCTGGGCGGAGGCCCTCGCGCCGTACGTGGCGCAGCGGTGGCGGCTGACCGAGCTGACGGTCAGCTACCGCACCCCGGCCGAGATCATGGCGGTCGCCGCCGACGTGCTGGCGGAGATCGACCCGGGGCTGCGGCCGCCGCGCTCGGTGCGGGAGAGCGGCGTACCCCCGTGGGACCGTGCGGTGCCCGACGGGCAGTTGGCGGCGGAGTTGGTGGCGGCGGCCACCCGGGAGGCCGCCGGGCTGGCCGAGGGTCGGCTGGGCGTGATCGTGCCGGCCGGCCGGGTGGACGAGTTGGGCGCCGCGCTGACCGCCGCGCTGCCGGAGGCCGCCGTGGGCGAGCATCCGGAGTTGGAGAGCAGGGTGGTCGTGCTGACCGTCGCGCAGGCCAAGGGTCTGGAGTTCGACTCGGTGCTGGTCGTCGACCCGGACCGGATGGTCGCCGAGTCCCCGAGAGGCCGCAGCGACCTGTACGTGGCGCTGACCCGCGCCACCCAACGCCTGGGCATCCTGCGCCCCCAAACCCAACCCTAACCCCGGCCCTGACCCGGACTCAGCAGTCGATCATGAGGTTGACGTGGAGTGTGATCTCCGATCGCCACGTCAACCTCATGATCATGCGGGGAGGGCGCCGGGGTGGTCAGTCGGTGGCGCGGTCTCGGATGGACTTGGCTGGTTCCGGTGCGGAGGTGGACTGGTCGCTGGTGCCTCCACCCGTCGGGGTGCTCAGACCGCCGGTGGTGGCGTCGCCGGTCGTGGTCGGTGCGACCTTGCCCGGGTGCCGCTCCGGCTGCCGGGCCACCCGCCGCACACTCGCCGGGCCGGCCGTGCCACCGGTCGTGGTCACCGCGCCCTGACCGCCGACGGGGCCGCCGTCGCGCAGCACCTGCGGGTCGATCCGCTCGCGTGCCGGGTCGAACGAGTCGTCACGTTGATTCTGGCTCTCCACATCGGTGCGGGGCACCGTCACCTCATCGAGGGCACCCTCGCCGTACACGCCGCCGGCGATCCGGTTCTCCGCCCGGCGGGCGGCTTCCTGCCGCATGTCGTCCTCACGCACGTCCATCACCTCGCAGAAGCTGTGGAACTGACTGCGTGCCCGGCCACCGGCCGACCAAACCCGCGCCGGCCGGGAGGTCGTCCACCCCGGTTCACCGTCGCGCCGCCCGCTGGCCGCCTGCCCGCCGCCGAAGCTGTCCATGCTGGCCGGCGACCGGTGGGAGACGCCCGCCGGCAGGAGGGGAAGACAGCGTGCGCACAGTACGCCGTACCGCCGTCGCGGCCCTGGTGGCCGCGACGGTGACGACTGGGCTCGCGGTGCCCGCCCAGGCGAAGCCGCGACCGGACCGGACATTCGACGTGCAAGCCCACCGCGGCGGCCTCGGATTGCGGGTGGAGAACACCCTTGCCTCCTTCGGCAACGCCCTCCAACTCGGGGTGAGCACCCTCGAGCTGGACGTGCAGATCACCGAGGACGGCCAGGCCGTCGTCACCCACGACCGCAAGATCAGCGGCGCCAAGTGCGTCGACACCGCCCCCGTGACGGTGGGCGACCCGGAGTACCCGTACGTCGGGAAGTACATCAACACGCTCACGCTGGCCCAGGTGCGCTCGCTGGACTGCGGGTCGAAGACCCTCGCCGACAAGCCCGGCCAGCTCGCCGTCCCGGGTGCCCGGATGCCGCTGCTGCGTGAGGTGTTCGCCCTGGTCAACCGCTACCAGGCGAAGGACGTGAAGCTCAACGTCGAAACCAAGGTGGAGGCCGGCGCGCCGACCGAGACCGCGCCCCGCGAGCAGTTCGTCCGGGTGACCGCGGCAGAGATCCGCGCCGCCGGGCTGCTGAAGCAGGTCACCATCCAGAGCTTCGACTGGGGCGCGCTGATGCGTATGCGCCAGGTCGAGCCGAAGCTGCCGTTGGTCGCCCTGACCAACTACGACTTCCTCCAGACCGGCCAGCCGGGCGCCTCGCCGTGGCTGGGTGGGCTGGACATCGACGACTTCGGCGGTGACCCGATCAAGGCGATCCGCAGCTTCGGCGCCAGCGCCTTCTCACCGGTGCACGGCATGCCGCAGAACGGCACAGTCACCGACCCCGGCTACAAGCCGTACGTCACCAAGGAGATGGTCGCCCAGGCACACCGCTACGGGATCAAGGTGATTCCGTGGACGGTCGACGACCTGCCGACCATGGCCAAGCTGATCGACGACGGCGTGGACGGCATGATCACCGACTACCCGGACCGGCTGCGCGGTCTGCTGGCGCAGCGCGGTTACCGGCTGCCGAAGGCGTACGCCGCGCCGTTCGACATCCAGGCGCACCGCGGCGGTCGGGCCACCCGCCCGGAGAACACGCTGCCGGCGTTCGCGAACGCGCTCGCCAACCGGGCCATCTCCACGCTGGAACTGGACACCGGCGTGACCGCCGACGGGCAGCTCGTGGTGCTGCACGACCGCACCGTCAACGGGTCGCACTGCGTCGACACCGCCCCGGTACGCCCCGGCGACCGGACGTTCCCGTACGTGGGCAAGCCGGTGCACGAGCTGACCCTGGCGCAGCTCAAGACCGTCGACTGCGGCACGAAGACGCTGCCCGAACTGCCCGCGCAGGTGCCCGCCCCGGGTGCCCGGATCCCGACCCTGGACGAGGTCTTCGCCCTGGTGAAGGCGAGTGGCCGCAGCGACATCGGGATGAACATCGAGACGAAGATCAGCCCGGTGGTGAACGACACCGAGCCGTACCGCAGCTTCACCCGCAAGCTCGTCGACGCGATCCAGCGGGCCGGCTTCACCAGCCGGGCCACCATCCAGTCGTTCGACTGGCGCACCATCACGTACGCCCGGCAGCTCGACCGGCGGATCGGTACGGTCGGCCTGGTCTGGCAGTACGGTCCAGCCGAGTGCGCCACCCTCGCCGACGAGTGCTCCCTGGAGGCGGTGTACGGCAACCCGTCGGTGAAGAGCCCGTGGACCGGTGGGCTGGACTGGTGGAAGTACCAGGACCTGGGCAAGCTGACCCGGGCCGCCGGCGCGGGCACGGTGTCGGCCAACTGGCAGGTGCACGACCCGAAGCAGGGCACGGTCGCCTCGGCCGACTGGTACCTGCGGGAGAACCCGGCGTACTTCCACGGACCGGACGTGCGGACCCTTCAGACGCGCTACGACCTGAAGGTGATCCCGTACACCGTCGATGACGCGACGGTGATGCAGCGGGTCATCGACCTCGGTGTGGACGGCATCATCACCGACGACCCGGACCTCCTGGTGAGCGTGGCGATCCGCAACGGCCTGCGCTGACGCGCCGACCCGACCGCCGGCCGGACAGATTTTCGGCCGGCGGTCGGTGTTACCTGCTCAGCGGCCTCGGGTAGTCGGGGGGTGTCCCCGCCGTGAATGCGAACCGTGCCGTGGCCGAAACGCGGTAGCGGGGCGAGGGAATGCAGGTACGACTCATCGCATCCTGAGGAGGACCAGATGAGCACGCAGGCTGCTTCCACCCGGCCGATGAACCGGCCGATGAACGACCCGCAGAATCCGGCGATGATGCGGGACACGCAGCAGATGCCGGCCATGCGGGACGGGCACCGAGACCCGATGCCGTCGCCGGGTACGGAGACCAAGCAGGCGTTCCTGACGACGGAATTCTGGGTCTACGCCGCTGCGGTCGCGCTCGTGGTGATCTCCGCTTTCTGGAAGGGCACCACGGCCAACGGGCTGAACATCAACGACCCGAACCGTGCGTGGCTGTTCCTCACCATCCTGACCGGTGGTTACCTGGTCAGCCGTGGTCTGTCGAAGGCCGGCTCCGCGCGCCGGTCCGGCAAGGAACGGAACATGCGAGGGCGCTGACGCGTCGAGCGTGAACAGTGGCCTCCGGGAGACTTCTCCCGGAGGCCACTGCTGTCGCGTGTGGACTGCTTACTCGTCGCCGCCGAAGTCGCCGAAGTCGCCCTCGAACGCGTCCTCGATCATTTCCCCGGCGATCATGCCGCCGGCGACGCCGAGCGCAGCGCCGGCCACCATGCCGCCCATGCCGCCGTGCCCACGGCCGTGACCGTGGCCGTGGCCGTACTGCGAGCGCAGGCTGCCGTAGCGCGACGTGGTCTCGCGCAGCCAGCCGTCGACGACCTGCGCCCAGTCGACCCGGTCGACGTCAGCGTGCGAGACCTGGAACCGACCGAAGGCGTCGTGCCCGGCGCTGAGGAAACCGCCACGCTTGTCGCACTCCAGGATCACATCGACGCCGCGCTGGCTGGTCACGAAGGTCAGCTCGACCTCCCGGACCGTGCTCGCGTACTGCGGGGACGCGAAGAACTCGATCTCCTGGTAGAACGGCAGCGTCTGCTGGACACCCTGGATGCGACCCCGCTCCAGGTCGGCGTGCTTGAACCGGAAACCGAGGCGCTGGAACGCCTCCAGGATCCGCTCGTGCACCGGCAGCGGGTGCACCGCCACCTGGTCAAGGTCGCTCTTGTCGACCGCGCGGGCCACGGACAGCTCGGTACGCAGACCCATCGTCATGCCGTGCAGGCGCTGGCCGTACACGTCGGTGATCGGCGTCTCCCAGGGCACCGGCAGCCGGAACGGAATCGACAGATGCTGCTTGGGGGCGAGTTCGAACGCGCCGCTGACGCCCATCCGGTGAAACTCCATGGTGCCCGCGTACTCGGTGTCGTGTCCCTCGACCTCGACGCGGGTGACCAGGCCGATCACCACCTGCTCGATGGCCGCCGGGGCGTCACCGCCGACGAGGTTGACCTGCCCGTCGAGGGTCAGGCCGGGCCGGGTGTTGGGGTTGGTCAGCACGGTGTCCACACTCGGACCGCCCACGCCGAACGCGCTCAACATCTTCTTGAAGACCATCGAAACTCCTGTGCGACGCCGACCGCTCCAGGCTGGAGTCGGACGTTGACTCGACCGGCACCCTATCCAGCACCCCTGTGAGGTGGCTGTGAAGCGCCGCGCCCCGCGTTCCGGCCCTTGATCGACTCGGGTTCCTGGAAACCGGGGCATCACCACGACCGGGACACCCCCGGTTCCAGCGAACCCGAGTCGATCAGCGTCGCAGATCCTCGATCGCCAGTTCGGCCGCATGGTCCGGGTCGCCGCCGGCCCGACTCAGCAGCCCGTCCGCGAACCAGTGGCCGGCGATGCCCGATCCGTCGGTGACGTCGAGGTACAGGCCGAGGTCGCAACGCTCCCCGAAGACGGTGACCTGCAGATCGGGGCGGCGACGATGGACGGCGTCGAGGAGCCGCCACACCGACTCGTCGCGCTGGCCACGGCACACCGGGTCACACTCGCGCAGCGCCTCGGCGACACCGGCCGCGGTGGGATCGAACCCGTCCAGCAGCGGCAGCAACGACGGGTCCGCCAGGTAGGCGGCGGCCTGGAAGGTGAACGTGTGCACCGCGTCCTGGGCGAGCAGCCCGCGTACCAGTGGAAGCGCCCGCACGTCCCGTCGCCGCGCCAGCCCTCGGGCGCCTTCCGCGCGTACCTCCGGGTCGACGTCGTGGGTGCGGTCCCACACTGCCCTCCGGACGGCGTCGCCGTCGGCGGTGCTCGCCCAGCCCAGACCGAAGGTGGCCCACTCCCGCACCGTCGGGTCGGGATCCGCGCACAGGTCGATCAACACCGCCGCGCCGGCGTCGGCCGGCGGGTCGTCGAGGACCGCCGGCACCGCGACCGCGACCTGGAACCGTACGTCGCTGTCGGCGCTACTCGCGAGGGTGACCAGGGTCGACAGGGCGCGGGGATCGCAGGTGGCACCCAGGGCCCGCGCGATCGACCAGTGCACCTCGGGATCGGCCTCGGTCGTGGCCAGCGAGATCAGGGCCGTCGCGGCGTCCCGGCGCAGGTCGTCCCCATGCACGTCACTCGCGAAGCCGAGCAGGTCGCAGGCCGCCGCGCGCACCACGCGGTCCGGATCGGCGAGGTGTCCGACCGCCAGCCGGACGGCCGCCAGACCCGAGCCGGCCGCCTGCCGAAGCAGCTCCGAGCCGTCGTCGTAGTCGCCCTGCTCGACGGTCCGACGCAACTGCCGTACCGCCCGGCCGAACAGGTCCGCGATCTCATGCGCCTCCACGCCCGGGATGGTGCCCGCCGGCCAGGTCTTGATCAACCCGATATCGCCGATGTGGCGGTATCACCGTGACCGGGACACCCCCACTTCGGCGATGTCGAGTCGATCACGGATCGGTGCGCGCGAACGTGCCGTCCTTGACCCCGTTGACGAACGCGGTCCAGCCGCGGGCGCCGTAGAGGAGGGTCGCTGCCGCGCGGTCCTTGCTGTCGCGCACCGCCACTCGACCTGACCCGTCGAGAACAGGCCCCGCCTCGACGCAGCTCCCGCCGTTGCTGTTGCTCCGAGTGCTGATGTGCCAGGCCACGGATGGCAAGGCTTCGTTCATGGCAGTTCCTCCGTGATCGTCGCGATCAGCTCGGCCGCCTCGCGCTGATCGAGCGCGACACCCTGGAGGCGATGGTACGCAAGCGCATAGCGTTTCGACTTCGGAGATTCCATGAATCGGCGTCCGCCCAGGGTGTACGTATTCAGCTTGAGACGGGTCGGCGGTCGGCTGTCCACTCTGGGTGATGGCCTGGCATGATCTTGGTGTGTCGTCCGAGCCGCCAGTCCCG
>NZ_JBFAHZ010000063.1:0-29377 GCF_040654415.1 Micromonospora sp. NPDC050695 | reverse complement strand
CCCAGACGCAGCGGTTGTTGCAGTGGCGGGAGAAGGCCGTCGACGCCCCGGGCGACGCCCGCTCCGAGCTGTGGTTCTTCTACCACCTGGGCCGCAAGCTGCGGGAGAAGCTGGCCGGCTCGGCGCTGCCGCGCGACCGGGCGCTGCTCGACCTCACCTGGGACTACCCCACGCACGGTCCGCACGCGGAGCCGAGCGCCGAGTCGGTCCTGCGCGAGATCAACGGGTACGACGTGACGACCGGCCGCCCGCTGTCGAGTTTCGCCGAGGCCCGCGCGGACGGCTCCACCGCGATCGGTTGCTGGATCTACACCGGGGTGTACGCCGACGGCGTCAACCAGGCAGCCCGGCGCCGGTCCCGCCATGAGCAGGACTGGGTGGCCGCCGAGTGGGGCTGGGCGTGGCCGGCGAACCGGCGGATGCTCTACAACCGGGCCTCCGCCGACCCCGACGGCAACCCGTGGAGTGAGCGCAAACGCTACGTCTGGTGGGACGCGGACAAGGCCGAGTGGACCGGCTACGACGTGCCGGACTTCGAGAAGGGCAAGCCGCCGTCGTACCGGCCGCCGGAGGGCGCGTCGGGGCCGGAGGGCATCGCCGGCGACGACCCGTTCGTCATGCAGGGCGACGGCAAGGGCTGGCTGTACGCGCCCAGTGGTGTGCTGGACGGGCCGTTGCCGACGCACTACGAGCCGGTGGAGTCGCCGGTGCGCAACCCCCTGTACCGGCAGCAGGCCAACCCGACCCGCAAGATGTACGCGCATCCGGTGAATTCGGTGAACCCGAGCCCGCCGCAGGAGCACGGTCAGGTGTTCCCGTACGTGTTCACGGTCAGCCGGCTCACCGAGCACCACACCGCCGGCGGGATGAGCCGTACCGTGTCGCCCCTGGCCGAGTTGCAACCGGAGATGTTCGTCGAGGTGTCACCGGAGCTGGCGGCCGAGGCCGGGCTGGAGCATCTGGGCTGGGCCCATCTGGTCAGCGGCCGGGCGGTGATCGAGGCGAAGGTGCTGGTGACGGATCGGCTCGCCCCGTTGCGGGTGGACGGTCGGATCATCCACCAGGTGTGGTTGCCGTACCACTTCGGTTTCGAGGGTCTGGTGACCGGCGACTCGGCCAACGACCTGTTCGGCATCAGCCTCGACCCGAACGTCCTCATCCAGGAGAGCAAGGTCGGCACCTGCGATGTGCGGCCCGGCCGCCGGCCCACCGGGCCGGCGCTGCTCGACCTGGTGGCCGACTACCAGCGGCGGGCCGGGATGATCCCGGGCGGGCACGCGCCGGCGGTCACCGGCGACAGCGAGGGGGAGCGGCGCGGTGATTCCTGATCCGAACAGTCTGTACGGGCCGCTGGATCCGGCGCCGGACGCCGGTTACGAGGACGCGCCGCCGCGGATGGGGTTCTTCACCGACACGAGTGTGTGTATCGGCTGCAAGGCGTGCGAGGTCGCCTGCAAGGAGTGGAACGGCGTCCCGCAGAGCGGGCTCGACCTGCTCGGCATGTCGTACGACAACACGGGCGCGTTGACCGCGAACTCGTGGCGGCACGTCGCGTTCATCGAGCAGCCCCGCCCCGCCGCCGACGTGCTTGGTGAGCCGGCCGACACCGGCGCGGGCCCGCAGTTCCTCGGGATGCCGGGGGCGCAGCCGCCGGGGCGGGCTTCCGGTGCCGAGGGCCGCTCGGACTTCCGCTGGCTGATGATGTCCGACGTGTGCAAGCACTGCACCCATGCGGCGTGTCTGGACGTCTGCCCGACGGGTTCGCTGTTCCGCACCGAGTTCGGCACGGTGGTGGTGCAGGAGGACATCTGCAATGGCTGCGGTTACTGCATCTCCGCCTGCCCCTACGGCGTGATCGATCAACGCAAGGGTGATGGTCGGGCGTGGAAGTGCACCCTCTGCTACGACCGGTTGGGCGCGGGGATGACCCCGGCCTGTGCCCAGGCGTGTCCCACCGAGTCGATCCAGTACGGGCCGGTGGACGAGTTGCGGGAGCGGGCCGCCGCGCGCGTCGAGACGCTGCGCGAGCGGGGGGTCCCCGAGGCACGCCTGTACGGTCACGACCCGACCGACGGTGTGGGCGGTGACGGCGCGTTCTTCCTGCTCCTCGACGAGCCCGAGGTGTACGGGCTGCCACCCGACCCGGTCGTGACCACTCGCGACCTGCCGAAGATGTGGAAACGCGCCGGCCTCGCCGCGCTGGCCATGGCGGCGGCGACCGTCGCCGCGTTCGTCGGAGGTTCCTCGTGAGCACGGACCGTCCCCCGGTCGGTGACCTCTTCCGCCGCTTCCGCGACCGGCTTGCCGCCGACGATCGGGCAGACCTGGTCTCGCCGCCGCAGCGGACCGCCGACCTCCCCGGCCACCGGCCTGGCCGCCGGGGTGGGCGGCGTGGCGGCGGCGAGGAGTTGCGGGTGCCGGAGGCCGAGTTCACCTCGTACTACGGCCGGCCCGTCCTGAAGCCGCCGGTGTGGAAGTGGGACATCGCCGCGTACCTGTTCACCGGTGGCCTGGCCGCCGGCTCGTCGCTGCTCGCCGCCGGTGGGCAGCTCACCGGCCGGCCCGCGTTACGCCGCGCCGGACGGAGCACCGCGCTGGCCGCCGTCGGCGCCAGCACGGTCTTCCTGATCCGGGACCTGGGCCGGCCGGCACGGTTCCACCACATGCTGCGGGTCGCCAAGCTGACGTCGCCGATGTCGATGGGCACCTGGATCCTCAGCGCGTTCGGGCCGGCCGCCGGTGTCGCCGCGATCGCCGAGACCGCCGGCCTGCTACCCCGCCACGGGGTGCTCGGCGTGGCCCGTCGGGCGTTGCCGCCGGTCGGGCACGCCGCCGGGCTGCTCGCCGCGGGCACCGCGCCCGCGCTGGCCACGTACACCGGGGTGCTGCTCGCCGACACGGCGGTGCCGTCGTGGCATGAGGCGTACCCCGAGTTGCCTCTGATCTTCGCGGGTAGTGCGCTGGCCAGCGGCGCCGGCGTGGGTCTGCTCGCCGCGCCGCCGGCGCAGGCCGGGCCGGCCCGCCGGATGGCGGTGGCCGGCGCGGCCCTGGAACTGTACGGCGCGCATCGGGTGGAGACCCGCCTCGGCCTGCTCAGTGAGCCCTACCGGCAGGGCCGGCCCGGTCGGCTGCTGCGCGCCGGTCGGGTGTTGACCGCCGCCGGGGTGGCCGGTGCCCTGCTCGGCCGTCGCAGCCGGGTGGTCGGCGCGGTGTCCGGCGCGGCACTGCTGGCGGCGTCGCTCGCCACCCGGTTCGGCATCTTCTACGGCGGTGTCGCCTCGGCCCGCGACCCCCGGTACACGGTGGTGCCGCAACGCGAGCGGGTGAACGCCCGGCGGAGCGGCGGTGGATCCGACGGCTGACTGAGCGGCCGCTCGGGCGTTGTGATCGAATGTCCGATGGAGGCGTTCAGGCGGCTGGTGCCCCTCCCGGTCTTCAAAACCGGTGTGGTCCGGGACCCGGGCCAGGCGGGTTCGATTCCCGTCCGTCTCCGCCAACCGGCCTCAGGAGATGACGCGATGGGCGACGCTCCGGTGGACCCGCGACGTCGGGTGCCCCGCACCGACGCGCTGCTCGCCGATCCGCGACTGGCCGCGGCCGCCGCCACGCTCGGCCGGGACCGGGTGAAGGCGGTCGTCGCCCGGGCGCAGGAGCGGGCCCGCCGCGGTGAGATCGCCCCCGAGGACGTCCGGGACGCCGCCGTCGCCGCGTTGCCCGCGTCCGGGCCCCGCCCGGTGCTCAACGCGACAGGTGTCGTGCTGCACACCAACCTGGGTCGCGCGCCGCTGTCGCCGGCCGCTGTCGCCGCGGTGGTGGCCGCCGCCGGGCACACCGACGTGGAACTGGACCTGACCACCGGTCGGCGGGCCCGCCGTGGCCGCGACGCGCTCGACGCGCTCGCCGCCGCCGTGCCCGACGCCGAGGCCGTACACGTGGTCAACAACGGCGCGGCCGCGCTGGTGCTGGCCGCGACCGGGCTGGCCGCCGGTCGGGAGATCGTGGTCAGCCGGGGCGAACTGGTCGAGATCGGCGACGGTTTCCGCCTGCCCGACCTGCTGGAGAGCACCGGCGCGCGACTGCGGGAGGTGGGCACCACCAACCGCACCACCCTCGCCGACTACGCCGCCGCGATCGGCCCGCGGACCGGCTTCGTGCTCAAGGTGCATCCGTCGAACTTCCAGATCACCGGGTTCACCTCGGCCACGACGGTGCGGCAGCTCGCCACCCTCGATGTGCCGGTGGTCGCCGACATCGGCTCCGGGCTGCTGCGCGCCGACCCGCTGCTGCCCGACGAGCCGGACGCCGCCAGCACCCTGCGCGCCGGTGCGGCGCTGGTCACCGCCAGCGGCGACAAGCTGCTCGGCGGCCCACAGGCCGGGCTGCTGCTCGGTGCCGCGGACCTGGTCGACCGGCTGCGCCGCCATCCGCTGGCCCGGGCGGTACGCGTCGACAAGCTCACCCTGGCCGCGCTCGCCGCCACCCTGCACCATCCGCAGACACCGACGCACACCGCGTTGCACGCCGACCCGGGCACCCTGCGCCGCCGGGTGGAGCGGCTGCGCGACCGGCTCGGCGTCGACGGCCGCAAGGCCGAGGTGGTGCCGGCGGTCGCCGTGGTCGGTGGCGGTGGCGGCCCCGGCGTCGAGTTGGACTCGTGGGCGCTGAGCCTGCCCGAGCGGTACGCGACGCCGCTGCGCACCGCAGACCAGCCGGTCCTCGGCCGGGTGGTGCGCGGGCGGCTCCTGCTCGATCTGCGCTGTGTGCCCGCCGACGCCGACGAGGCGCTCCGGGCGGCCGTCCTGCGCGTCCCCGACGGGGACGACTGAGCATGTTCGTCGTCGCCACCGCCGGGCACGTCGACCACGGCAAGTCGACCCTGGTCCGGGCGCTCACCGGGATGGAACCCGACCGGTGGGCCGAGGAACGCCGCCGGGGGATGACGATCGACCTGGGCTTCGCCTGGACGACACTGCCGTCCGGTGGCACGGTCGCGTTCGTCGACGTACCCGGGCACGAGCGGTTCGTGCCGAACATGCTCGCCGGGGTCGGCCCGGTGCCGGCGGCGCTGATCGTGGTCGCCGCGGACGAGGGGTGGATGCCGCAGTCCGCCGAGCATCTGGCCGCGCTCGACGCCCTCGGCGTCGGGCACGGCCTGTTGGTGGTGACCCGCGCCGACCTGGCCGATCCGGGGCCGGCGGCGGCGCGGGCGCGGGCCGAGATCGCGGCGAGCAGTCTCGGCGCGGTGGACGCGGTGGCGGTCAGCGGCGTGACCGGCGCCGGCCTGCCCGAGCTGCGTGCCGCCCTGGACCGGCTCGCGGCCGGCCTGCCCGCGCCCACCGTGGACGGACCGGTCCGCCTCTGGGTGGACCGCAGCTTCACCGTGCGGGGCAGCGGCACCGTGGTCACCGGCACCCTCCGCGCCGGACGGTTGCGGGTGGGCGACGAGCTGGAGTTGGCCGGCGCCGACGAGCCGGTCCGGGTCCGGGGCCTGCACTCCCTCGGCGAGGCCCGCGCCGAGGCGACGGCGGTCGCCCGGGTGGCGGTCAACCTGCGCGGTACGCCCCGCGACCGGCTGGGCCGTGGCGACGCCCTGCTCACCCCGGGGCGGTTCCACCGCACCGACCTCGTCGACGTGCGGCTCACCGGTGACCCGGCAGCCGACCTGCCCGCCACCCTCACCCTGCACGTCGGCTCGGCGGCGGTGCCGGTGCGGGTGCGCCCGCTCGGCCCGGACACCGTCCGGTTGCGGCTGGCCCGGCCGTTGCCGCTGCTGGTCGGCGACCGGGCGCTGCTGCGCGACCCGGGCCGGCACCACGTGGCCGGCGGGGTACGCGTGCTGGACGTTGCGCCGCCACCGCTGTCCCGACGAGGTGCCGCCGCGGCCCGCGCGCTGGTCCTCGCCGACCTGGACGGTCGACCCGATCTCGCCGGTGAGCTGCGCCGCCGACGGCTGGTCCGCGCCGACACGATGATCCGGATGGGCGTGCCGGTGCACGTCGCGCCGGTGGCTGGTGACTGGTTGGCCGACCCGGAGCACTGGCGGCGGCTCGGCGAGCAGCTGACCGAAGAGGTCACCCGCTACACACGGGAGCACCCGCTGGAGGCCGGGATGCCGGTGGACGCGCTGCGGCAACGCCTCGCCCTGCCCGACCGGGCGCTGGTCGAGGCGCTGGTCCGCCCGCCGTTGCGCGTCCGGGCCGGACGGGTCGGGACGGCGGGCGGCGACGCGCTGCCCGAGCCGGTGGCCCGGGCCGTGCAGCGGGTCCGCGCCGAGTACGGCGATCGACCGTTCCGCGCCCCCGAGGCGGACCGTCTCGTCGATCTCGGTCTGGGCCCCCGCGAGATCGGCGCCGCGGTGCGGGCCGGCGCGCTGCTGCGGCTGGCCGACAACGTGGTGCTGCTGCCCGACGCGCTCGACGACGCGGTCCGGGTGCTGGCCGGGCTGCCGCAGCCGTTCACCCTCTCCGCGGCCCGGCAGGCGTTGGACACCACCCGCCGGGTGGCGGTGCCCTTGCTGGAGCTGCTGGACCGTCGGGGCGCGACCCGTCGACTGCCCGACGACGCCCGGATCGTCGTCGGTTGAGCGCCGCACCCGGCTCGGGACGGGGCTGACAGAGGAGGGCGCCTACTGGGGTAACCGGCCGGAACCGCGGTTCGCGACGCGGGGCTGGATGCTCGTGTGGACCGTGCCGGACGGGCAGACCCGGTACGCCCTCGTCGATCCGCCCGCCGCGGAGTCGTACCCCGTTGAGCCAGGTCCGCCCGTCTCCGGCGCGCGGGACGCCCGGCTCGCGGCGGCCGCGGCCCGGTGGGGTACGGCGGGCGCCCCCGCGCACCGCATCGCGGACGCCGCCGCTGTGCTCGCCGTCGTGCTGAGCCTGCTGTGGCTGGGGCGGGATCACCATGTTGGTCTCCGTCGCCCGCCTGTTGCTCGGCACGGCGGTGGTGCCGGGCTAACCGGCCCCCGGACCGGTGGCGGTCACCTACGGTGACGCCATGGACCCTTCGGCGGTCTGGCGGGACCGGCAGCACCAATGGCGGATCGAGGCGTACCGCGCGCCGGATCTGCGGTTCGCCATCTACGCGACCAACGGCCCCACCGAGTCGGTGCCGCTCTGGCTGTTCGGCATGTCGGCGCTGGCCCGGTGGTTGATGACCCACTCGATCTCGCTGGACGACCTGGAGGTCGACTGAGCCTCGGACCGGCCGGAAACCGGGTCGCGGCCTGCTCGGCTGCGGTTGAGTGACCTCAGGTGGTGGACGGGGGTGCGCGATGGGCGGTCAGCTCGGGCAGGTGGTGCTCGTGGCCGTCCTGGTGCTGGTCAACGCCGCGCTCTCCGGCAGCGAGATGGCCCTGGTGACGCTGCGCGAGGGGCAGTTGCGGCGGTTGGGTCGGCGCTCACGTGCGGGCGACCGTCTGGTGCGTCTCTCCCGCGAACCGAACCGCTACCTGGCCACCATCCAGCTCGGCATCACGCTGGCCGGCTTCCTCGCTTCGGCGGCGGCCGCGGTGTCGCTGGCCGGGCCGCTGGTCGGTCCGCTGGGCTTCCTCGGCGCGGCGGCCCGTCCGGCCGCGGTGCTGGTGGTGACGGTGCTGCTGACGTTCGTCACGCTGGTGCTCGGGGAGTTGGCCCCGAAACGGCTGGCCATGCAGCGGGCGGAACGCTGGGCGCTGCTCAGCGCCGGCCCGCTCGACCTGCTCGCCCGGCTGTCCCGACCGGCGGTGTGGCTGCTCAGCCGGGCCACCGACGCCGTGGTGCGGTTGGCCGGCGGCGACCCCCGCGCCAACCGGGAGGAGATGACGGAGGAGGAGCTGCGCGAGATGCTGGTCAGCCAGCGGGGCCTGTCGGCGCAGCAGCGGGAGATCCTGACCGGCGCTTTCGACATCGCCGGGCGGACCCTGCGGGAGATCCTGGTGGCCCGGCGGGAGGTGACCGCCCTGCCGGCGAGCCTGAGCACCGACGAGGGGGTCCGTCGGTTGGCCGCCGCCGGCCGGTCCCGCGCGCCGGTCACCGGCCCCGGTGGCCTGGACGAGGTGGTCGGTGTGGTGCACATCCGGGACCTGGTGCGGGCCGGTGCCGGCACGGTGGGGGAGCAGGTGCGAGCGCCGCTGCTGCTGCCGGTCACGCTGCCGGTCGCCGACGCGTTGCGCCAGCTTCGTCAGGAGCACCAGCAGTTGGCCCTGGTGGTCGACGAGCACGGCGGCATCGACGGCATGGTGACCATGGAGGATCTGCTGGCCGAGGTGGTCGGCGAGCTGTACGACGAAACCGACCGCGACGTGCACGGGGTGACCCGGGACCCGGACGGGTCGCTGCTGGTGCCCGGTGACTTCCCGCTGCACGACCTGCCCGACCTGGGGGTGCGGCTGAGTTTCCCGCTGTCCCGGGAGTACACGACGGTGGCCGGTCTGGTGTTGGCGCGGCTGCGGCACCTGCCCCGTGAGCCGGGGGAGACCGTGCGGCTGCCCGGGCTGACGCTGGAGGTGGTGGAGGTCGCCGACCGGGCGGTGCGCCGGGTACGCCTGCGCGGGTTCGTCGCGGACCGTTGACCGTGTCGCCCAACAGGGGGACAATTGCCACGAAACCGGTCCGGAGCGGTTGAGAGTCACCTACGGTGCGGTACGTGAAGGACCGAGGGTTGCGTACGTTCGTCACGGTGCTGGCCGGCCTCGCCGTGATCTACTTCGGCAGCGCCGGCCGCAGCCCCGAGGAGGGCCGTGGCATCTCCGGCGGGGTGGTGGTGCTGGCGCTGCTCGCCGCGCTGCTGGTGTGGCACCTGACCCGACCGGGCGACAAGACGGTCAAGTGAGCGCCTCAGCGGGCCGCCACGCGGGTGACCTCGCCGGCGGACTCCTCACCGAGCGCCACCCGGACCAGCGCTGAGGCGAGCCGGCCGAAGTCCGGCTCGTCGACCAGCCCGGCCAGCCCGTCGGGTGAGCCCGGCAGACCCAGCCGCTTCGCCCCGGCCAGGGCTCGACGGTCGGCGTACGGGCGCAGGTCGGACCAGACCGTCTGCGCCTCCCGCAGGTAGATGTCGGCGCCGGTGGGGCCGATGCCGGGGAACTCGGTGAGTCGTCGGCGCAGCCCGGCCGGGTCACCCTGGGCCTCGTGGTGCAGCCGCCGCAGGTCGCCGTGCCAGCGGTCCAGGCACAGTCGGGCGCCGGTGCCGAGCATGGTGGCGGTGCGCTCGTCGTAGCGGCGGTAGTGGCCCCGGCCCAACGCGTCGACCCGCTGCTGCCAACTCGCCGCCTCCATCGCCTGCGGCGTGCGGTAGCCGGCGGCGAACAGCTCTCGCGCCGCGTCCACGGCGATACACGCGCGGATCCGGGTGCTCAGCAGGGTGGCCAGCACCAGGAGTTGGTACAGCGGCCCGGGTCGGTCGGAGAGCCGGATACCGGCCTCCTCCGCGTAGGTGCGGCCACGCCGGTCCAGCAGGACCCGCACCACCGTTCGATCGTCGCCCACACCGACGGGGTACCCACTCCGCGGCCCGCTAGCCGCTCCCCGGTGGGCGGGGCCGGAATGCCGCCGGTGCCCGCGGGTATGCCGCCGGTGGAGGCGGTCGATGCCGCCTGCCGTACCCGGAAGGGAGACACCCCGTGACGAACCCGCAGCAGCAGGAGTTCCGGCGCAACGCCCTGGGTGGCACCAGCCAGGACAACAAGGGTCCCGCCCCCGGCGGGCATCCGGCCAACCGTGGCACGTCGCGCGGTGACCAGGGCCGACCGGTGCCCAAGGGGCAGGTGTCGCCGTACGGCCCGGCCGGTGAGCCGGTGGCCGAGGACGACAGCGACACCCGGGCCTAACGACCTCGACCCGACGGCCGCCGCAACCTGTTCCAGGTGGCGGCGGCCGTCAGGCCGTACGCCAGGTGCGGGATGATGTCGGAAATCCAGTCGGAGCGCCGCCAGGTGCGCGGGTCGCTGATGCCCAGCGCGGTGATGGACCCGTCGGTCATGGTCATCACGCCGGCGCCGAGGATGCCCGCCGCCATCGGCAGCGGCTGCCGCCGGCCGCCGGCGTAGAGCGCGAACGCGACTCCGGCGGCGATGCCCAGGCCGTAGCCGATCAGCGGGCCGAGGCCCGAGCGGCGGTTCGCCGCCCGGGCCCCGGACCCCAGGTTCACGTGCGCGATACCGGCCAACCGGTCGACGGTCTCCGCGGGGACGCTGCTCTCGGGCCGCGCCCGTAGCGCCACGTCGAGGTAGCTGACCACGTTCAGCGCCGTGCTGCCGACGGCGCCCGCGATGGCGCCGTCGGCGAGGTCGACCCTCCTCATTTCGGATCGCCCGGTTCGCGCTCGCTCTTGGGGCCGTACGTGCGCTCGCCGCGCACCACGCCCCGCTGGCCGCGATCCTCCTGCAGGATCCTGTTGGCGACCTGGTTGGCCTTGCCGTCGGGCACCCGCCGTCCGGAGTCGTCGATCGCGTTGCGCAACCGCGCCCGCTGCTTGTCGTACGCGTTACTGCCCGGCCGTGGTCCTGGCATGTGCTGCCTCCTTCGTCGCCGTTGGCGTACCGCGGCCGTCTACCCGTCTGGCGGCGCGCCAACCCCGGGTGTCAGCGGGGTGCGCGGACCACGGCGACGGGGCAGCGCGCGTGGTGCAGCACCGACTGGCTCACCGACCCCAGCAGCAACCCACTCACCTCGCCGCGCCCCTGCCCCCCGACCACCACCAGTTGGGCGGCATCCGACGCCTCGGCGAGCACGGCGCCGGCGCGGCCGTGCACCGCCTGCCAGGTCAGCCGCAGACCGGGGTGCCGCTCGGCGAGTCCGTCCAGGGACTCGGCGAGGTCGCGTTCCTGCTCCTCGCGCAGCCGCGTCTCGTCGTACACCAGGGGTTGCATGTCGCCGGGGCCGCTGCTGCCCGGATGCCGGTAGGCACGCACGGCCCGCAGCGGCACGCCGCGCGCCTCGGCGGTCTCGGCGGCGAACTCGGCGGCCAGGCGGGACGCCGCCGAGCCGTCCATTCCGACCACGACCGGTCCGTCCGGACGGTGCTCGCCGCGGGCCACCAGCACCGGGCAGTCGGCGTACGCGGCGACCTGCACCGCCACCGAGCCGAGCACGAGCGCGGCGAAGCCGCCCAGCCCCCGGTCGCCGAGCACGATGAGCGCGGCGGTGGGGGATTCGCCCACCAGCACCGCGGCGGCCTCACCGTCGATGATCTCGCCGGAGATCGTCAGCCCGGGCACGGTCGCCTCGGCCTCGGCCACGGCCGCCGCGACGATGTCCTCGGCCTGGTGGCGCAGCCCGCCGCCGGGCGGGGCGTCCGGCGCGGGGGAGTCCGGTACGTGCAGCAGCGGCCAGATGAACCCGTGCACCACGCGCAGCGGCCGGTGCCGGCGGGTGGCCTCGGCGGCGGCGAGGCGTACCGCGCGCAGGGAGGGCTCCGAGCCGTCCACGCCGACCACCACCGCCGCGCTGTTCGCCGAGTTCACCGGCCACCTCCCGCCGTCTTCCACTATCGCAGCTCGCGGGGCGCGCGGCGCAGCGATACCACGGCGCGTGCCCGGGTCGGTACGCTGACGCCACCGAAGGAGGAGGGAGCGTCGTCGATGGGCGAACCGGATCAGCCGAGCACCGCACGCATGATCGACTACTGGCTCGGTGGGGCCCACCACTTCCCGGTCGACGTGGCCGCGGCGACCGCCTTCGAGCAGGCGTACGGGCCGTGCGCGCCGGTCTTCCGGGAGCTGCGGGCCTTCCTCGGCCGGGCGGTGCGGGCGATCGCCGCGCAGGGCGTGGACGGTTTCCTGGTGTTCGGCGCGGGGGTGCCCACGATGGGCAACGTGCACGAGGTCGCCGCCGAGGCCACGGTGCTCTACACCGACGTCGACCCGGTCACCATCCGGCTCGGACAGCGCATCCTCGCCGGCAGTGACCGGGCCGGCTACGGCTTCGGGGATGCCACCGACATCGGCACCATCGACCCGGCGCAGTTGCACCGCTTCGTCCCGGGGTGGGGGCGCCGGCCGGTGGGGGTGGTGTTCCTCGGGCTGGCGGCGTTCCTCGACGACGACACGCTGACCCGTACCCTCGACGAGTTGTACGCGGCGGCGGCACCGGGCAGCCTGCTCGCCGTGGACTTCGACACCGAGGAGTTGGCGGCCCATCCGCAGGCCCTGGCGATGATGGGGCCGGCGTTCCGGATGCGCCCGCCGGCGGCGTTCGCGCCGCTGCTGGGTCGCTGGGCGCCGACCACGGACGGGATCGTGCCGGTCAACCGTTGGCGTCCGGACGGCGTGCCGGCCGAGGTGCCCGACGCGTTCCACGGCGTGCTGGCGACCCGCGGCGACGACTGACCGCGACGTCGGGCTCCGCGCGGGCGTCCGTATGATGCTTGCTCTGTAGCAAGTTTCTGGAGGACGCATGGTGGACGGGCCGGACGTGGTGTCGCGCGCGCTGCGCGAGGCTCCGCCCGACCAGCTGGCGGAGGCGGCGGACGAGGCGATCCGCTCGGCGCTGGGTGCGGTACGCACGGACGTGTTCGTGGCCGACTACCGGATCAGCGGCCTGTGGGCGGTGCTGGATCCGGACCTGCCGGCGGCCGGGTTCCTCGCCTGTCACACCGTGGCGCAGCGCTGTTTCAGCAGCCAGCAACCGGTGCGGGACATCGCCGACGACGGCCCGTGCCGGCTGTATCTGCCGCTGACCGTGTGGGGGGAGCGGCTGGGCGTGCTGCTCATCGAGTTGCCGGCCGTGCCGGGCCCGGCGGTCACCGGCCGGGCCACCGACATCGCCGGTGCGCTCGCGGTGGCGATGCGGGCGGCGGATCGGGAGACCGACCGGTACCGGCGGGCCCGTCGCCGTGAGCGGCTGAGCATGGCCGCCGAGATGCAGTGGGACCTGCTGCCCGGGCGCAGCGTGTCGCACCACGCGTTTCACCTGGCCGGTCAGTTGGAGCCGGCGTACACGGTGGGTGGTGACCACTTCGACTGGTCGCTCGACGGTGACCGGCTCACCCTGACGGTGCTCAACGGCGAGGGCAGTGGTCTGGCCGCGTCGATGTTGACCGCGGTCACGGTGAACGCGATGCGCAACGCGCGCCGCTCCGGCGGTGGCCTGGTGGAGCAGGCGGAGTTGGCGTCGGACACCGTCTTCTACCAGCACCGGGGGCACCGGTACGTGGCGACCCTGCTGTTGGAGGTGGACACCCGCACCGGGCGGGTGCGGGCGGTCGACGCGGGTTCCCCGCATCTCCTGCGGATGCGCGGGGCGGTGGTCGAGCCGATGAAGCTGGACCAGCAGATGCCGCTGGGCATGTTCGCCGAGACCCGCTACGAGCTGCAGGAGTTCCAGCTCGAGCCGGGTGACCGCGTCTTCGTGGTCAGCGACGGGGTGTGGGCGGCGGAGCCTCCGGGGCAGGAGCCGTACGGGCAGCGGGCGATGGCCCGTTCCCTGCGCGCCACACGGTTGCAGCCGGCGCCCGAGGCGGTTGGTACGGTGATGCGCGAACTGCACGCCTACCACGCGGATTCCGATCTGCGCGACGACGCCGTCGTGGTCTGCCTGGACTGGCACGGTCCGCGCGAGCGGAACGGCGGGTGAGGGTCGCCGCCGCTTCGTCGGGCGGGCACCAGCGCGACGACGGCAGGGGACATCGGGTGGAGCGACCTGGGGATCTCGCCGCGGCGATCGACGCGGCCGCCGAGACGATGGTCGCCGTGCTCGAGTCGGCGGCCGCGCGCCATCAGGTTCCGCCGACCCAGCTGCGGGTGCTGATGCTGATCAGCGGTCGGTCGGAGACCAACGTCAACCGTCTGGCGGAGCTGCTGGACGTGGTGCCGTCCTCGGCCAGCCGGCTGTGTGACCGGCTGGAGGCGACGGGTCTGCTGCGTCGGGTGGCTGATCCCCGGGACCGGCGTGAGGTGCGCCTGGTGCCGACGGCGGCCGCGCAGACCCTGCTGCGGGAGTTGGCCGAGCGGCGGCAACGGGCGGTGCAGGCGGTCCTGGACCGGATGCCGCCCCGGCTGCAGCACGACCTGTTGGCGGCGCTGCTCGCGTTCGGTCGGGCGGCGGCTCAGTCGGTGCCGGAGCAGCAGTCCGACCCGGCGGTGCAGACGGCCTGACCGGGTCACCCCCTCCACTAGTATCCTAGGACCCTCTACGCGTGGTGATCCACACCACAGTGCGGCACAGCCGCACCAACCGCCGAGCGGCGGCACCCGGGAAGCGGACAGGAGCCCGATATAGTGGCAGCGCACTTACCCGGCCCGCGATCTCGATGATCGCGGGCCGTGTCAGGGAAGAGGTCCCGTCCGGGGCCGCAGGGGAGCCGGCGCTGTGCCGGCCCGACAGCGCGTACGACCTCGCCCGCGCCCGACGTCGGCCGGGTGGGTCGGAGCGTGCCGCGGAGGAGGTTCGGTGTCGCGTCGGCCGGCTCGGGCAGAGCACCCGCGGGACACCGGCGAGCAGGCTCCCGGCGACCAGGTCCTCACCCTGCCCAACCTGATCAGCTTCGGGCGGCTGCTCGGCGTACCCCTCTTCCTCTACCTGTTCCTGGTGGCCCGCGCGGACGTCGCGGCGGTCGTCGTCCTGGCCATCGGTGGCACCACGGACTGGGTCGACGGGTGGATCGCTCGCCGGCTGCGGCAGGTGAGCCGACTCGGGGAGCTGCTCGACCCCCTCGCCGACCGGCTCTACATCCTCGCCACGCTGATCGCCTTCACCGTCCGGGAGGTGGTGCCGTGGCAGTTCACCGCGGCGCTGCTGGCCCGTGAGTTGCTGCTGCTCGGTTCGCTGGCGGTGTTGCGTCGCTACGGCTACGGTCCGCCGCCGGTGCACTACGTCGGCAAGACCGCCACGTTCCTGCTGCTCGCGGCGTTCCCGGTGCTGCTGCTGGCCACCGAGTGGAGCGCGGCGGCGACGGCGACGGCCGCGATCGGCTGGGGGCTGGCCTGGTGGGGGTTGGTGCTCTACTGGGTGGCCGGCGGCATGTACGTGGTGCAGGCCGCCCGGCTGGTGCGCGCGGCGCGCGGCCCGGGAGCGGTGGCGTGAGCGCGCCGCGGCCCGGGGGGCCTCGTCAGGATCGGGTGTACGCGCCGGACTTCCTCACCGAGCTGTTCCGCAACCCGTTGGATCCGGGGTACGCCGACGCGGCGGCTGCCCGTCGGCGTGCGGCGCCGGCGGAGCCGGTTCGGGGCTGGCGGGCCTGGCCGACGCGGACGGTCAGCCTGGTCGTGGTGGTGATGCTGGGTTTCCTGTTCGCGGTCGCGTACCGGCAGACGATGGCCGATGAGCCGGGGCGTAGCCAGGCCCGTTCCGGGTTGGTGGCGCAGATCAAGGAGCGGGAGCGGCAGACCGACCGGTTGTCCACGCGGGCGGACGAGCTGCGCGAGGAGGTCAGTCGGCAGCGTGACGCGGCGTTGAGTGGGTCGGCGGCGGCACGCCTGCGGGACATGGAGGCGAGCACCGGGCTGGGTCGGGTGCGCGGTGACGGTGTGGTGGTGCGGTTGGCCGACGCGCCGGACAAGGCGGATGCGGTCACCGGCGCGGGTGCGGGGCCGCCGCGGGTGCTGTACAGCGATCTGCAGGGGGTGGCGAACGCGTTGTGGAGTGCCGGCGCGGAGGCTATCTCCATCAACGGGCAGCGGTTGACGGCGACGTCGACGATCCGGTCGGCGGGTGAGGCGATGCTGGTGGATTTCCGGCCGGTGACGGGGCCGTACGAGGTGTCGGCGATCGGTCCGGGGTCGATGCGGGACAAGTTCGACGACAGTCGTAACGCCGCGTTGATGCGGGAGGTGGCGCAGAAGACCGGGCTGTCGTTCGGTGTGCGGGATGCGGATGACCTCACCCTGCCGGCGGCTCCGGAGCCGCAGCTACGCTACGCCAAGCCGTCGGTCAGTCCGAGCCCTTCCGTGTCGGGTGGCCGGTCCGGCAGTCCCGGGTCGTCCGGTTCTCCGGCGACCGTCAGCCCCTCCGGAGGTGGTCGATGATCGCGGTGCTGGCGTTGCTCGCCGGTGTGGTGCTCGGTGTGTGGCTTGACCCCACAGTGCCGGCGGCGTTGCAGCCGTACCTGCCGATCGCGGTGGTGGCCGCATTGGACGCGGTGTTCGGTGGGGTGCGGGCCAAGCTGGACCGGATCTTCGATGACAAGCAGTTCGTGGTGTCGTTCATCTCGAACGTGCTGGTGGCTGGTCTGATCGTGTATCTGGGTGACCAGTTGGGTGTGGGCGGGCAGTTGTCCACCGGTGTGGTGGTGGTGCTCGGTGTGCGTATCTTCGGCAACGTGGCGGCGATCCGTCGGCACCTGTTCCGGGCGTAGGTTTGGATGCGATGAGCGACGAGCAGACCGAGACGGGGACGGGGTGGCCGCAGCCGGCGGGTCCGGTGCGGCCGGGTGGTCCGGCGGGTGAGCCGGATCCGCGGCCGGATGCGCCGGATCCGGACGAGCTGAGCCCGTTGGCGCCGCAGGAGCCGGTGCCGGCGGATGACGAGCCGGGGGTGGCGCCGGTCGCCGACGGTGCGACGGTGGATCTGAGCGCGGTGTCGCGGTCGGCGGAGCCGGACGGGTCGGAGGCGCGGCGGGTCGAGGAGTCGCGGGTCGAGGAGTCGGCGCAGCCGGGTCGGTCCCGGTTGAGTACGGCCGGTGTGATGATCGCGGCGTTGTTGGCGTTGTTGGGTTTCACGCTGGTGGTGCAGTTGAAGACGACGTCGACGGATCCGACGTTGGGGGCGACGCGTCAGGAGGATCTGGTGCGGATCCTGTCGGATCTGGATGCGCGGGAGAGTCGTCTGCAGCAGGACATCCGGGCGTTGGAGGACAGTCAGCGGCAGTTGCGCTCGGGTGAGCAGGGTCGTCAGGCGGCGTTGGACGAGGCGACGCGGCGGGCGGACGAGGTGGGCATTCTGGCGGGGACGTTGCCGGCGGTGGGGCCTGGTCTGACGGTGCAGTTCTCCGCCGGTGGTAAGCCGATCTCGGCGAACCGGGTGTTGGACGCGGTGCAGGAGCTGCGGGGCGCGGGCGCGGAGGCGATGCAGATCGCCGGTGGTGACCGGGCGACGGTGCGGATCATCGCGTCGACGTTCTTCCTGGATGGGGAGAACGGGTCGTTGGTGGTGGAGGGGCGTCGGTTGGTGGGGCCGTTCACGATCACGGTGATCGGTGATCCGGCGACGATGCGTACGGCGTTGAACATTCCTGGTGGGGTGGTCGCGTCGGTCCGGGGTGACGGCGGTAACGTGACGTTTGGGGAGCGTGAGGTTGCCGAGGTTTCGGCGCTGCACGTGCCGATCAAGTTGGAACACGCCCGTCCGGTCTCCTGATCGGGCGCGGCCGCGCCGGGCCTAAGTGGTCCGGGGCACCGATGGATGAAGGACGCGTCTGGTGATTCCCGAGGATCTGCGATACACCGCCGAGCATGAGTGGGTGGCGGGTGACGGCACCGGTTCGGTTCGGGTCGGCATCACGCACTTCGCGCAGGACGCGTTGGGCGACATCGTGTACGTGCAGTTGCCGGAGGCGGGTGCGGTGGTCGCGGCCGGTGACTCGTTGGGTGAGATCGAGTCGACCAAGAGCGTGTCGGAGATCTACGCCCCGGTTGCCGGTACGGTGGCGGCGCGTAACGAGGCGTTGGGTGACACACCGGAGCTGATCAACACTGATCCGTATGGTGCGGGTTGGCTGGTGGAGATCACTCCGAATGATCCGACGGCGGCGGACGGGTTGCTGACGGCGGCTGCGTACCAGAAGATCACCGAAGGCTGAGTGTGCTTGATCCGGTGCGTGTGATGTCTGCGCGCGTCCGGTTGCCCTGCATTTCGGCGCTGGCTAGGCTCGCCCAGTCGACCGAGAACCCAATAGTTGAGCGTTGCGGAATTGCCTTCCCGGGCACGGGGAGCCAGCCGCCGGGTGTGCATGTGCCCGGCGGCCAGACCCGCCATTACCCGACGCCGACCGAACAGATCCGTGAGGTGGTCCCATGACGCGCCCAGACGACGAGTTCCCCCCACTCGACGTCACTTCGACGCTCAATCTCGGTTCGCTCGACGAAGTGCTGGAGGGGCCGGACACCGATGTGGTGCCGAGCCGGATGTCCGGTTCGTTGCCGCCGGGTATGGCGCTGCTGGTGGTTCGTCGCGGCCCGAATGCGGGTGCCCGGTTCCTGTTGGACCACGATGTGACGACGAGTGGCCGGCACCCGGACAGTGACATCTTCCTCGACGATGTGACGGTGTCGCGTCGGCACGCGGAGTTCCACCGTGATGGTGGGACGTTCACGGTGCGGGACGTGGGCAGCCTGAACGGCACGTACGTGAATCGTGAGCGGGTCGAGGCGGCCACGTTGAGCAATGGTGACGAGGTTCAGATCGGTAAGTTCCGGGTGGTGTTCATCGCCGGTCCGCGCCCGGAGGAGGAGGCCGGCCGGGGGTGAACGAGCCTGCGGCCTCCACGCCACCCGGGGCGACCCGGTCCCAGCCGCTGATGAGCATCGGTGAAGTGCTGGGTCAGTTGCGGGTGGATTTTCCGGACACGACGATTTCGAAGCTGCGGTTCCTTGAGGCCGAGGGTCTGGTGGAGCCGCAGCGGACGACGGCGGGTTACCGGAAGTACAGCTGGGACGATGTGGCGCGGTTGCGGTTTGTGCTGACCGCGCAGCGGGACAGGTATCTGCCGTTGCGGGTGATCCGTGAGCAGTTGGCCCAGTGGGATTCGTCCGGTGAGCAGCCGGGGCGTTCGCGGCCGGCGTTGGTTGCGGTGGGTCCGGATGGTGCGGTGCCGGGTCGTGAGTCGCCGGAGCCGGCCGAGTCGTCGCAGGTGCGGCTCGGCCGGGCGGATCTGGTGGCGCGCAGTGGCGTCGACGAGTCGACGTTGGTGGAGTTGGAGCGGCTCGGTGTGCTGGTGTCGGATCCGCCGGGGTGGTATGACGCGGATGCGTTGATCATCGCGTCGGCGGTGGCGGGGTTGGCGGCGTACGGGTTGGAGCCGCGGCATCTGCGGGGTTATCGGACGGCGGCGGACCGTGAGGTTGGTTTGTTCGCGCAGTTGGTGGCGCCGTTGGTGCGGCAGAGTGATCCGGCGGCGCGGGCGCGGGCTGCGGAGACGGCGCGGGAGTTGGCGGCGTTGTCGGAGCAGTTGCATGCGGCGTTGGTGCGGGTGGGTCTGCGGTCGACGTTGGGTCGGTGAGGGGGCCCCGGTGGGCGGTGGCGGAGCGGAAAGATCTCTTCTCCGAAGCGTGCCGTAGGCTTGCCGGGGTAACCCCTTTCTGGCGCGGGCGTGGTGCTGTAGCGCATGGGACGGCCGTGTCGCGGTCCGTGTACCGTGCAGGGAAGGGCGCGGTGCGTAGGTTGACGACGACACGGAGGCGGCGGTGCGCGAGCTGAGCGTGGTCGGAGTTCGGGTGGAGCTGCCCAGCAACCAGCCGATCGTCCTGCTCAGGGAGGTCGAGGGGGACCGCTATCTGCCGATCTGGATCGGTGCGGTCGAGGCGACGGCTATCGCTTATGAGCAGCAGGGGGTCAAGCCGGCCCGGCCGTTGACGCATGATCTTCTGCGGGATGTGTTGGCGGCGTTGCAGGCGCCGTTGCAGGCGGTGGAGATCACCGAGCTCAAGGAGAACGTCTTCTACGCGGATCTGTTGATCGGTGATGGCGTGCGGGTGTCGGCGCGGCCGAGCGATTCGATCGCGTTGGCGTTGCGTGTCGGGGCGCCGATTCGTTGTGCGGAGCAGGTCCTCAGTGAGGCGGGGATCATCATCCCGGACGAGCAGGAGGACGAGGTGGAGAAGTTCCGCGAGTTCTTGGAGCAGGTGCGTCCCGAGGATTTCGCGGGCTGATCGGTCCCGCTCGTGGGTGGGTGTCACTGTCGGTGATGCTTGGGTGTGGTTGGTGATCTTTCTCGGTGGCTGCGCGGCGTGTCGCGTCGGTTCCTCCGTGGTAACCCCTGAAGGTGGCTATAGGGTTGCCGTGTCGAGGGGTGCGCGTCGGAGGAAACGACGCGTCGCCGCACTGACGGGGAGGTTGTCCGGATGCACGAACCGCGGGATCCTGATCCGGGTACACAGTTGGACGAGCCGGGTGCCTCGTCGCCGGGTGTGGCGACTGAGGGTGACGGTTCGGTGGGCTACCGGGGTGTGACGGCATGTCACGCGGTGGGCATCAGTTACCGGCAGCTGGATTACTGGGCGCGTACGACGCTGGTGGTGCCGAGCGTGCGCGACGCGTCGGGTTCGGGGACGCAGCGGTTGTACTCGTTCCGGGACCTGGTGGTGTTGAAGGTCGTGAAGCGGTTGTTGGATGCGGGGGTGTCCCTGCAGAACATCCGTAAGGCGATCGAGGCGTTGCGGTCGCGTGGTGTGGAGGATCTGGCCGGGATCACGCTGATCTCCGATGGGACGACGGTGTATGAGTGCCGGTCTCCGGAGGAGGTGGTCGACCTGTTGCAGGGTGGCCAGGGTGTCTTCGGTATCGCGATCGGTGGGGCGTTCAAGGAGATCCAGGGGTCGTTGTCGCATCTGCCGGCGGAGCCGGCGGCGAGCGGACCGGTGGAGCCGGTGGTGGGGTCCGGGTCGGATCCGGTGGGTGACGAGTTGGCCGCGCGGCGGGCGCGGCGGCGGGCGGGCTGACCGCCGGGTGCGTGTTCCGGGTTGTGGACTCGCCCGGAGGTGCGGCCCACTTTTTGGGCGCTGGTCGGTGACTGTGGGTCAGTGTGATCGGCGTGTGGTGGGGGTCGTGAGGTGGCCCGTTCCCCTGTGGATCACTGTGGGTGTCGTCGTCGTGGCCGATTGTGGACGGTCGGGTCGGTGGTGGTGACGGTGCGTGTCAGCGTGTTGTCGGGAATCCGATAGGGGGGCGCTGACCGGAGCCCGTCGGCACGCTATGGTCCGTCACGGTCCCCGGTGTGTCGCCGTGGCACGACGGTGTCGCCCGGTGGGCCGTTGCCCCTCCGCGCTGAGCCCGCGCGACACCTCACCCCGGAAGGAACGACCGTGACGGTTACGGAAGAAACCGCTGCCGCTTCGCACTACGACCGCATCGGCGGTGCCAGTTCGGTCAAGGCGGCCGTGGAGCTGTTCTACGACAGGGTGCTTGCCGATGCGGAGTTGGCGGGCTATTTCGCCGATGTGGACATGGTGGGTCAGCGGCGGCACCTGACGTTGATGTTGACGGTGGTGCTGGGCGGGCCGAACGAGTACGCCGGTCGCGGGTTGGCCGAGGCTCACCAGCCGCTGAACATTCCGGTGGAGCACTACGCGAAGGTGGGTGAGCACCTGACGGCGACGCTGACCGAGCTGGGTGTGCCCGCCGACGTCCTGGCCCATGTGCAGACGGTGCTGGGTCAGGTGCAGGACCAGGTCGTGGCCTCCGGGAACCGTCCGGGCGTCTGAGCGTGGACGCGGCCCGACTCAAGCAGAGTTGGTCCCTGGTCGCCGGGCACGGCGACCAGGTGCCGCTCTACTTCTATTCGACGTTGTTTCTGGCCCATCCCGAGACGCGGCAGATGTTCCCCACGAACATGGCGGGGCAGCGTGATCGTCTTGTCACGGCGTTGGGGCACATCGTGTCCAACGTGGACCAGGTGGATCGGCTGGTCGGTTTCCTGCAGGATCTCGGCGCGGATCACCGCAAGTTCGCGGTGCGCGCGGAGCATTATCCGGCCGTGGGTGAGGCGCTGCTGGCGACGTTGCAGCATTTCCTGGCCGAGCAGTGGACCGACGATCTGGCGCAGGATTGGGCGGCCGCGTACGGGCTGGTCGCGCAGGTGATGACCGAGGCCGCGCAGGCCGCCGAGGCGGTGAATCCGCCGTGGTGGGTGGCGGAGATCGTGGCGCATGAGCGGCGGGCGTTCGACGTGGCGGTGCTGACGGTGCGTCCGCAGTACCTGTTGCCGTTCACCGCGGGTCAGTCGGTGGGGGTGTCGCATCCGTCGGTGCGGTCGTGGCGGTACTACTCGCCGGCGAACGCGCCGCGTGCGGACGGCACGTTGGAGTTGCACGTGCGGGCCGCGCCGGGTGGCGCGGTGTCCTCGCGGCTGGTGTACGGGTCGTCCGTGGGCGATCGGATCCACCTGGCGGCGCCGGTGGGGGATCGGTTGGGGTTGTGGGCGGCGGGTTCCAGTGATCTGCTGCTGGTGGTCTCGGGTACCGGCTGGGCGCCAGTGAAGGCGTTGGTGGAGCAGGTCGCCGCGGAGGGTTCGCGTCGGCGGGTGGATCTGTATGTGGGTGCGCGCTCGCGTAGCGAGTTCTACGACAGCGACGCGATCGACAAGTTGGCGTCGTCGTACCCGTGGCTGACGGTGACCTATGTGGTGGGTGCCGATGTGGGTCGGCCGGGGGAGTTCGTGCACGCGGTGGATCGGGCGCTGGCCGACGGTGACTGGCGGTCGCGGCACGTGTACGTGTGCGGGTCGGACGAGATGGTTTCGCACGCGGTGCAGACGTTGGTCCGGGCGGGTTACCACGCGGGTCAGGTGCATCACGAGGGCCTGGGCAAGCAGTGGTACGGCCCGGCTTGGCGGACGGCGGTGGATCAGTCGACCGTCGGTGACACTTCCGGAGGTGGGCACAGGTGAGCGCGAGGAGTGAGCTTGCGGGCCCCGCAGTCGCGAACGGAGGCGAGCACAGGTGAGCGCGACGCCGATCAGTCGGTACGACGGGGTGCAGGTTTCCGGCGGTGTGCAGGTGCGGATGACGGCGGACCGGGTGCGGCGGTGGGAGTTCGGGACGGCGCCGTTCGCGCGGCGTGGTTACGACAACGCCGACGTGGACCGGTTCCGGGTGCAGGTCGCCGACGAGTTGGACCTGTTGGCGACGCAGGTCGCGAATCTGCGTGCGGAGAATGAGCGGCTCACCGATCGGGTGGAGTTGCATCGGCACGGGGTGATCCCGAGTACGTCGGCGGCGGCGAAGGTGCCGGCGGCGAAGGAGGTCAATCTGCTGTCGGCGGCGCAGCGGGAGGCCGAGCAGATCATCGCGCAGGCGCATGACTATGCGCGGCGGGTCGCCGAGTACGCGCGGGTGCAGTACGAGAGTTACATGCGGGCGGCGGCGGCGGAGGCGAAGCAGGAGGCTGAGCGGGCGGTGGCGGATTACCGCAGCACGGCCGGGGCGAGCTTCGACGACTCGGTGGCGACGCGGGAGGCGTTGCGGATTTTCGGCGAGATGATGGTGTCGCACATGCAGGCGGCGGCGCGGCATCTCGACGACGGTAGTGAGCAGTTGGCGCGGACGATGGACCGGATCGCGAAGGAGACGCCGGGGGCGCCGTTCGCGGCGGGTGCGGCGGCGGGTCAGACGGCGTTGCCGCGGCACCAGCAGCGGTGACCGGCGGCGGGTGGGGTCAGCGTGGCTGACCCCACCCGCCGTGTCGGTTGAGGCGTTGGTCGGGGTGAACGGTGACCGTCGCGCCGGCGCCGTCCTTCTCCGGCGGCGGGGTGAACCGGATGTCGAGTGGTTGCGGTGGCGCTCAGGGGGTCGCCGCCGACCGGACGGCGTCGGCGATGGGTGTCGGCCCGCCGACGAGTTCGAGGGTCGCGCCGGCGGTTCGTGGTTCGTCGAGCAGCGCGGCGAGGACGTGGGCGACGTCGGCGCGGCTGATCGCCCCGCGGCCGGCGTGGCGGGTGAGGGTGACGCGCCCGGCGGGGTCGTCGTCGGTGAGCCGCCCGGGTCGCAGGACCGTCCAGGCCAGGTCGCGGGCGCGGAGGTCGTCCTCGGCGGCCCGTTTGGCGCGCAGGTACGCCGCCCACACGTCGTCGGTGCCGGCGGCGGGCGGGTCGTCGACGCCCATGGAGGAGACCAGCAGGTAGCGGTGGACGCCGGCGCGGGTGGCGGCGTCGGCGAGCAGCGCGGCGGCGGCCCGGTCGACGGTGTCCTTGCGGGCGGCGCCGCTGCCGGGGCCGGCGCCGGCGGCGAAGATGACCGCGTCGGCGCCGTCGAGGTGCGCGGCGAGGTCGTCGCTGTCGGTGTGTTCCAGGTCGCGGATGATCGGGGTGGCGCCGGCGGCGCGCAGCGCGGCGGCCTGCCCGGGGTTGCGGATGAGGCCGACGGCGGTGTCGCCGCGTCCGGCGAGGTGACGTTCCAGCAGCAGGGCGATCTTGCCGTGGCCTCCGGCGATGACGACACGCATGTGCTCAACCTACCGTCGGCGAGATCCGGGAGCTTGACCTTGACCTGTGGGCAACCCCCAGTCTGGTGTGTGCCGGTCGCGGTGACCGGCACGAGGAGGATGTCGACGTGGGGTTGGTGACCATCGGGGCGTTCGCCCGGGCGGCGGGTCTGACGCCGAAGGCGTTGCGTCTGTACGACCAGGTGGGGGTGCTGGCGCCGGCCGCGGTCGATCCGGAGTCCGGGTATCGGCTCTACGACCCGCAGCAGGTGCCGCTGGCCCGGCTGGTCGCCCAGCTTCGTCGCATCGGCATGCCGTTGGCCACGATCCGCGCCGTGTGTGACCTGGAACCCGCGGCGGCCGCTGACGCGATCACGGCGTACTGGCGGCAGGTCAGCGCGGACACCGCGGCTCGTGCGCGGCTCGCCTCCGTCCTCGTGGAGCACCTGTCCGGAGGGAGCACCACCGTGTCCGTACCCAATTCCACCCTTGCTGTGCGGTACGCCGCCGGCTGCGACACCGGGGCGGTGCGCGTCAGCAACGAGGACGCCGCGTACGCCGGTGATCGGTTGTTCGCCGTGGCCGACGGCATGCGCGGGCCCGGTGGCGCTGCCGCCAGCGCCGCCGCGATCGACGCTCTGCGCCCGTTGGAGCTCGTCGACGTGCCGGCCGTGGAGCTGCTGACGATGCTGGCCGGTGCGGTGACCGGCGCCGATGACGTCGTGCGGGCGCTGGCGACCGATGAGCATCAGCCGGGCACCACGCTGACCGCGTTGCTGCGCAGCGGTTCGCAGCTGGCCCTGGTGCACGTCGGTGACACCCGGGCGTATCTGCTGCGCGGCGGCGAGTTGTCCCTGCTCACCCAGGACCACACGTGGGTGCAGACCCAGGTGGATCAGGGCCTGCTCGACCGGGACGAGGCGGCCGCGCATCCTCAGCGTGCGCTGCTGGTACGTGCGCTGGGCGGCGGTCAGCAGGTCGAGGCCGATCTGGCGCTTCGCACCGCGCTGCCCGGTGACCGGTACCTGCTGTGCTCCGACGGGCTGTCCGCCGTCGTCGACCGGGCGGCCCTGCATGCGGCGCTCAGCGAGGGGGCCGACCCGGAGCACACGGTGACCCGCCTGATCGCCCTGGCGCGGGCGGCGGGGGCGCCCGACAACGTGGCCTGCGTCGTCGCCGACGTCGTCGCGGTGTCGACGCCACCACAGGCCCGCCGAGGGGTCGGCGACGGCGGGTGCGGTGAGGCAGCATGAAGGGGTGACGGAGAGCCTGGACGCGTTGACCTCGCTGGTGGCCGGGGGTGGGGTGGTGGTGCTCAGCGGCGCCGGCCTGTCCACCGAGTCGGGTATTCCGGACTACCGGGGCCCCAGCGGGGTCGCGCGCCGGCACACCCCGATGACGGTGCAGGCGTTCACCCGCGACCCCGTCGCGCGGCGGCGGTACTGGGCGCGTAGCCACCTGGGGTGGCGGTTGATCGCCCGTGCGGCGCCGAACGCCGGGCATCGGGCGGTGGCGCGGCTGGAGCACGCCGGTCTGGTCGACGCGGTGATCACGCAGAACGTCGACGGGTTGCACGGCGCGGCGGGCAGCGCGTCGGTGGTCGAGTTGCACGGTCGCCTGGACGAGGTGACGTGCCTGGACTGCGGCAACCTGACCTCCCGGGAGGAGGTGGACCGGCGGCTGCGCGAGGCCAACCCGGATTTCGTGGCGCGGGTCGCCGCGGTCAACCCGGACGGTGATGTGGATCTCCCCGATGAGCAGGTGGCGGCGTTCCGGCCGGTGGACTGCGGGATCTGCGGCACCGGGATGTTGAAACCCGATGTGGTGTTCTTCGGTGAGACGGTGCCGCCGCAGCGGGTGGCGCGGTGCTTCGCGCTGGTGGAGCGGGCGCGGGCGGTGCTGGTGTTGGGGTCGTCGTTGACGGTGATGTCGGGTCGCCGGTTCGTGATTCGCGCCGCGAAACGGGGCATTCCGGTGGCGATCGTCAACCAGGGTCCGACCCGTGGTGACGGCTACGCCACGGTGTGCGTCGACGCGCCGTTGGGGGCGCTGCTGCCGGTGCTGGCCGAGCGGGTCACCGGCGGCGCGGCGGTGGCCACGCCGGCCGGGGTGTGACACCTGCCCGGGGGGTAGGACATCTGCCGGAAACACCGGCGCTGGTAGCGTTGACCATGCCGGTACCACCCACGTGGGAGAGACCGCCCGGCAGCAGTCAGGGCGGCGCCGAAGGGGCAAATCCTCCCCGGAACCTCTCAGGCAAAAGGACCTCGTGGGCAGGCACTGTGGAGCGCTCCTGCGGGGTGCGACAGAGGGGGAGGCCGACACGTCGACCTCGCCCCGGGAGTGCCCCTGATGAGCGTAGAGCAGTTCGCCACCCGTCACATCGGTCCCGGCCCCGACGACGAGCGTCGGATGTTGGAGGTCGTCGGGCATCACTCGATCGACGAGCTGATGGACGCCGCGATCCCCGAGGTGATCCGCTGGCACGGCACCCTGGACCTGCCGGCCCCGGCCACCGAGGCCGAGGCGCTCGCCGAGTTGCGGGCCCTCGCGGCACGCAACACGGTCGCCGTCTCCATGATCGGCCTGGGCTACCACGGCACGCACACCCCGGCGGTGATCCGCCGCAACGTCCTCGAAGACCCGGCGTGGTACACGGCGTACACGCCGTACCAGCCGGAGATCAGCCAGGGCCGCCTCGAGGCGCTGCTGAACTTCCAGACCATGGTCACCGACCTGACCGGCCTGGCCACCGCGAACGCCTCGATGCTCGACGAGGGCACCGCCGCGGCGGAGGCGATGACCCTCGCGCGGCGCGCGTCCAAGAGCACGAGCCGGGTGTACGTGGTCGACGCCGACGCCCTGCCGCAGAGCATCGCCGTGATCGCCAGCCGGGCCGAGCCGCTCGGCATCGACGTGCGCGTCGTCGACGTCGAGCGCGACGAGCTGCCCGCGGAGTTCTTCGGCCTGCACCTGCAGTACCCGGGCGCGTCCGGGGCGGTGCGCGACCACGCGGCCCTCGTCGAGGCCGCGCACGCCGTCGGTGCCCTGGTGACCGTGGCGGCGGATCTGCTGGCGTTGACGCTGCTGCGGGCACCGGGGGAGATCGGCGCGGACATCGCCGCCGGCACCACCCAGCGCTTCGGCGTACCGATGGGCTTCGGTGGGCCGCACGCCGGCTACCTGGCGGTGCGCTCGGGCCTGGAGCGGATGCTGCCCGGGCGTCTCGTCGGGGTGTCGCGCGACGCGGACGGCAACCCGGCGTACCGGCTGGCGTTGCAGACCCGTGAGCAGCACATCCGGCGGGAGAAGGCGACCAGCAACATCTGCACCGCGCAGGTGCTGCTCGCGGTGATGGCCGGCATGTACGCCGTCTACCACGGCCCGGACGGGCTGCGGGAGATCGCGACGCGTACCCATGCCGGGGCGGCGCGGCTCGCGGCCGGGCTGCGCGCCGGCGGCGTCGACGTCGCGGACGTCGCGTTCTTCGACACCGTCACGGCACGCGTGCCGGGCCGGGCGGCGCAGGTGGTGGCGGCCGCCGCCGAGCGGGGCGTGAACCTGCGGCTGGTCGACGCCGACCGGGTGGGGATGTCCTGCGACGAGACGACCACCGACGCGCACCTTCAGGCGGTGTGGGCGGCGTTCGGTGTGCCCGCGTTCGACGGCGCCGGCGACCCGGCCCTGCCGGTCGACCTGGCGCGCCGCAGCGACTTCCTGACGCACCCGGTGTTCCGCAGCCACCACTCGGAGACGGCGATGCTGCGCTACCTGCGCCGGTTGTCGGACTTCGACTACGCCCTGGACCGGGGCATGATCCCGCTCGGGTCGTGCACGATGAAGCTGAACGCGACCACCGAGATGGAGCCGGTCAGCTGGGCGGAGTTCGCGAACATCCACCCGTTCGCGCCGGATGCGCAGACCGTCGGGTACCGGGAGATGATCGATCAGCTGGAGTCGTGGCTGGCGGAGGTGACCGGCTACGACGCGGTCAGCGTGCAGCCCAACGCGGGGTCGCAGGGCGAGCTGGCGGGCCTGCTGGCGATCCGCTCGTACCACGCGTCGCGGGGTGAGTCGCACCGCGACGTGTGCCTGATCCCGTCGTCGGCGCACGGCACGAACGCGGCGTCGGCGGTGATGGCCGGCATGCGGGTCGTCGTGGTGGCCTGCGACGACGACGGCAACGTCGACCTCGTCGACCTGGACGCGAAGATCGACAATCATCGGGACGCGCTCGCCGGGATCATGGTGACGTACCCGTCGACGCACGGCGTGTACGAGACGGGCATCGCGTCGCTGTGCGCGAAGGTCCACGACGCCGGCGGGCAGGTGTACGTCGACGGGGCGAACCTCAACGCGCTGGTCGGGTTCGCCAAGCCCGGCCAGTTCGGCGCGGACGTGTCGCACCTGAACCTGCACAAGACGTTCTGCATCCCGCACGGCGGCGGTGGCCCGGGTGTGGGTCCGGTGGCGGTGCGCGCGCACCTGGCGCCGTTCCTGCCCGGTGATCCGCTGGGCGCGCACGTCGACGCGACGCCGGCGATCTCGGCGGCGAAGTACGGGTCGGCGGGGATCCTGCCGATCCCGTGGGCGTACCTGCGGATGATGGGCGCCGAGGGGCTGACCCGGGCGACCGGCGTGGCGGTCCTCGCGGCGAACTACGTGGCGGCGCGGCTGCGCGGGCACTTCGGAGTGCTGTACGCCGGCAACAAGGGCCTGGTGGCGCACGAGTGCATCCTCGACCTGCGGCCGTTGACGAAGGCGACCGGGGTGAGCGTGGACGACGTGGCGAAGCGGCTCATCGACTACGGCTTCCATGCGCCGACGATGTCGTTCCCGGTGGCGGGGACGCTGATGGTGGAGCCGACCGAGAGTGAGGACCTGGCGGAGCTGGACCGGTTCTGCGACGCGATGATCGCGATCCGGGCGGAGATCGAGCAGGTCGCCTCCGGGCAGTGGCCGGCGGGGGACAACCCTCTGGCGAACGCCCCGCACACCGCGGCGATGGTCAGCGGTGACGAGTGGCCGCACCCGTACCCGCGGTCGGTGGGCGCGTACCCGGCCGGGGTGGACCGGGCGGGGAAGTACTGGCCGCCGGTGCGGCGGATCGACGGCGCGTACGGCGACCGGAACCTGGTCTGCTCGTGCCCGTCGCCGGAGGCGTTCGAGGACTGACGACGGGCGTGCCGGGGCGGGCGGTACGGGCCGCCCCGGCAGCCGCTGTGACCTGGACTAGTGCAGCAGGTCGCAAGTCCTGTTCGGGTTGAGTGTCCTGTGTTTGGTTACGCTTCGTAGTCGGCGAGGTGGACGAGGGCGGCCGTGTCGAA
>NZ_JBFAHZ010000062.1:0-29502 GCF_040654415.1 Micromonospora sp. NPDC050695 | reverse complement strand
GTGACAGACGACGCACACACCTCACACCATAAGGGACAAAACGGTCAAGCCGAAAGCCGTACCAAGGGATCAATACCCTCTGACGGATCGAGGCTGACGCTGCCCCCGACTCCTGTTGTCTGTTAGGGCTTCAGGGGTTCGTGCACCGGTAATATGGGTCAGATTCTTCATGTGTCGGCAGAGCCGTTGTCACGGCCGAAAGGGGCATGCGTGGCAGGCAGACTCCCGTTGCTGAGCACACCTCGGCTTCGCGCTAACGGTGGAACGCTCCGGTCGACGAGTCGCGATAGACAGGCTCTTTCGTCTACCGACCTCTGCCTTGTCAGCCGTCGCTCTCAATCGGGTTCCACACTCGATCATGCTTCGAAATCCGACGCCGTCCTACGGTAAGGCGTTGTCGCCCTTTTGGGCTGAAAGAAGGGTGGGGAAATGACTGTGGGCCGGGGTGAGGTCACGCGGGGTCCGACAGCGCTCGCTGAGATGGCCCGGCTGTCTGGGGAGTTCGCGGATAGGCACAATCTTGTTTATTGCGTGGCGTGGCTTGACGGGGCGTTGGACATCGGCGCCGTTCGTCAGGCGTGGCGTGGCGTCTGCCTGAGTCATGACGTGTTGCGTCGGGCGTACGTCTCGCCGGACGAAGCGTGCACGTACGACGACGTGTTGGGCGAGGTGGAGTTCTACACCGCTGATTCGGATATGGAGGCGCTTGAGACCGTACGCACGGTCACGACTCCGTTCGACCTCGCCGGTGTGGGTTTGTCGCGCCTCGCGATCGTGCAGCGCGACGAGCGTAGGCACCTCCTCGCGATCGTGCTGGATCACATCATCGTCGATGAGAAGACGTGGAAGCGTTTCATGGCGGATTTCGGCGTGTTCTATGAGCGCGCCACTCGAGGGGCGAGCGTCCCCGACAAGGTCGAGAAGAACGCGTATCACGACTTCACGTTGCTTGAGCGCCGCGAGTTGTCCTCTGCCTGGGGTGCGCAGCGGAGAGCGTTCTGGCGCTCCCAGACCGAGCGGTTCGGCACGTTCCCCCCGCCCTTTCCGATCACCTTCGAATCGGAAGGCGAATCGAGGCTCACGGTGGTGACCCACGCCCTGCCGGCGGACACGAAAGCGAGAGTGTCCGACATCGCCAGGCGCGCCCGGGCGACATCGTTCGTGACGGTGGCCTCCGCTGTGCTGTCAGGTTTACAGCAGGTGAGTGGCGCCCCGACCGTGGGAGCCACCACCCCTTACCACGGGCGCGTGCTGCCGGGCACATCCGACATCGCTGGCCTGTTCGTCCAGATGGTGCCCCTGCACCTGGCTGCGGGGTCGCGCAGTCCACTGGAAACAGTTCGGGAGGTCTTCTCGCACACCCTTGACGTGTTCGAGTACATCCTCCCGCTCCGGTCCGCCGGCAGACTCTGGAACGAGGAACTGGTCTCCACCGACCGGGCAGCCGGGGTGAACGTGGTCCTCGACAAACGAACGGTGGACCTCGGAGAATCGCTTCTTCCCGGAACAACAGCCGAGATCGTCTACCTCTACGTGCCGGGCGAGGTGACCTGGCCGCGAACCATCCAATTCAGGTGGGAACTAGATGGAACAGACCCGCAGGCCGTCGTCTCATACAACGAAAACTATTTTCCGAGCGACATCGTCGAGTCGCTGATCCAGGCAGCCGACAAATTCCTGCTCTCCGCCGACAACTGACCCGATCGCCGTCGGGATCGCCGCTCGCGAAACCAACCGGTCCATCCCCCGGCGCAGACCGACGGGATCCTCGCGCGTCGCTGGGCCGGAAGGTCCGCGGTCCAGGGCTCAGGTGGTGATGCTGGTCAGGGCCGGTGGTCGGCGAGGCGGAGAATGCGGTAGCGGCTCAGGGTGACGAGCGGGGGCGCGGCTCCGAGAGACGGGCCTGGCCGGTCAGCGCGAGCATAGGCATCCGACCGAGCAACACCGAGAGGGCCAAGCCGCCGCAGCGGGCTTACTCACCTCGCTTGGCGTGTCGTTGGCGTGGCACACACCTGTGCGATCCGCGCCGACGTCCAGACTGGTCCACCTCGAAGCCGGTCGCCCCCAGACTCGCGTCCAGCGATGCCTAGATTGTCTCCCGCTGCGGCTCCGACAGGTGCTCAGGCGAAGGCGAACCGGCCGAGAGCCATGCCCCACCCTGCCGCGCCGCCACCGGCTCCGCCGGTGCTTCACCGAACGTCTGGTGACCGCGAACCCCTCCGCGGCCCGTGACGGGGCTGTTCCCGCAGAACCCTCTCGGCAGGAGTGCGGCCTGAGCATCACGCACGGGAGACCCTGACTGGTGCCAGTACGTATGCGTCGGGGGGTGTCATAGCCTCACCCTTCAGTTCATGGTGACCAGCCGCCGATGGGTCGTTCCAGACCGCTCTACCATCCCCGCCATCCACCCTTAGAGGGTGCCTGCTCAGCATCCTTCGCCTTACCTGGGAGGCCTCGTGTTCACACCTGGCACGCCACAGCCTGGCAGTGGAGAACCGACCGACTCGGTCTGGCTCCAAGCATTTCGTGAGGTTCTTCCGTCCGAGGACATCAACGAGGACACCAATTTCTTCCAGGCGGGTGGCCACTCATTGCTGATCCCGAAGCTGTTGACTTGCTACGAATCGCGCTCCGGTTGGCGGCCGCCCGTGAGTCTCCTGTTCAAGTTCGCATCCCCGCGCGAGCTCGAGGCGGAGTCGGCCGCGCTTCGCGAGCGGACCGTGGAGCAGGGCAGCCGGTAGCGTGATTCCGGCGCATAGACGGCGACGCCCATTCCGGAACGCGGGTCTGACGGCTGTCGGATCGGGAAGAGCGTCTCACATCAACGGTTGGAAGACAGCAACAGCCGTAGTCAGGTCGAGCTCTTAGCATCGCTGGCCATGATCATGGGGATCCGTAGCTCAGATCGGCCTCGGGGAGCCAGCCGATGATCGCGTAGAGGCGATATGGGGTCTGCTTGAGCCGGCGGCGGACGGGGCTTTGGACTGCTCCGATGCCGACGAGCAGGCCGTCCACGATGCCGAACTCAAGCAGGGGCAAGACTCGTCCATCTCGGGTGCCTACAGGGCAGGTGGAACACGTGCATTCAGGCGATGAGCTCGGGTGCCCTGCGGGTGGAAACGCTTCCCCGAACAGCAGGATCCGCCAACGCAAACCACATGCAGGCGCTGCGAGTCATGGCACTCAGATGTGGGCGGGGAACCTGCAAGGGCAGCGTCGGGAAATGAGTGAGCTTTCATTTTTGGACGCTTGTGCAGTGCCGCAGGGTCAACGGCTAGACACACTTGGCCCGCCATCACCATCACTCATTCTGACATGCGAGGTACGATGCGGGTAGTCGAAGACGGAACGCTCAGCGCGGCTCCGCAACAACAGCACAGGCGTCAAATCCATGAACTTGCACGGCGACTCAGTGATAGTCACAACCGTAGTCGAGATGCGTTGAGCCTGGTCCCGAGCGAGAACCGTCTCTCCCCTCTGGCACAGTTGCCCCTGCAGTTCGATTTCCACAACCGTTACTTCTTCAATGAAGACCACGACCCGGATTTCTGGCAATTCAGGGGCGGGGAAAGCATTTCAGACATCGAGACAGAGGTGGCGTACAGCAGCCTGAGGGCGCTGTCTGACGCGCCGTTCGTCAACCTCCGTCCGGTTTCCGGGCTCAGCGCGATGCTCATCGCAATTGCGGGCATGGGCGGCGACCCGGGCAGCACGGTCGTATGCATCGACCCCGCGAGCGGAGGTCACTACGCCACTGCGGCAGTGATCAAGCGTTTCGGGTTCGTTCCTGCCGCCATCTCCGTTGAGGCAGGTGCGGTGGACCTCGATGGCCTACGAAAAATCCTATCCTCACAAAACGTATCCCTGATTTTCCTCGACCTGGCTAACAGCCTGCATCTACTGGACGTCGCCGCGGTTGCCGCCTGCCTCGCTGAGCACAGCCCGCACACGTTGCTACACATCGACGCCAGCCACACCCTCGGGCTTATTCTCGGCGGTCAGGCGCCCAACCCCCTTGATCTTGGCGCCACCAGCTTCGGTGGCTCTACGCACAAGACGTTTCCCGGGCCGCACAAGGGCGTACTGTTCACCAGGCTGCCGCACGTGAGCCGGCTCATCAAGGACGCGCAGCGCGTCTTGGTAAGCAGTCACCATTTCGGTGCGACCCTGGCACTGGGTCTGGCCGCGCGCGAGTTCGAGCACTTTGGCCCGGCCTACGCTCGACAGGTCGTCGTCAATGCCAAGCGACTCGGCGCCGAGTTGGCGCAGCGGGGCTTTGATGTTGCCCGCCGCACGGACGGGTACACCGACAACCACATGGTCTGGGTTCACGTCGGGGATCACGCCGCAACCAACAAGCTCGCTGGAACCCTGGCCGAGGCTGGTATCCGGGTCAACGTCCAGACGGAGAATGAAATGCCGAACGTCTCCGGTTCCGTGTTTCGTCTGGGCACCAACGAGGTCACGTTCGAAGGCGCTTCCGAGACGTCCATGGCCCTAATTGCTGAGGCATTCGTGGCGGCCCGGGATGGCGCAGTCGATCGTGCTGCCATGAACCACTCACAGGCGCGGCAGGCGTTCGACAGTCCGTACTTCTACGCTGACGCGGGATGGCGACCCGCCGAGTCGTCCAAGCGGATCTGACTGCGACCCGGGCGTCACACCCACGTGGTAACCAGGAACGGGGGCTTGCCGCCCTCTCAAGACACCGCCACGTTCTCAGCTGCCGATAGTGCCAACGACTCGACACCGGAGCCAAACACGCTCAACTCGAATGGAGTGTTTTTGTCGGGGTGTGCAACGGCCCGGAGCCGGACGTCCATCAGGTTGGCTTGCTCTGGCGGCCAGGTCGGATACGCGAAGAACACCAACGGTGGAGTCAGCCCGTCGTCATGCACAACACGTGTGAGCACGTCTTCGGAACCGTCGGTTCGCAGCGCGACTCGAGGTACTGGACGGAACCCCATCGACAGCTTGTATGCCGCTAGGCCAGCCTTGGCGATGTGCCCATACAGGTTGGGCTCCCACCCCGCGCTGGCTAGTGGCAACCCGTGTGCTCGGGTGACATTCATCAAGGCAAGATGAAGTACCCGGGAGAGGCTGTGGCTGCCTCGCAGGCCGTTCCGTTCGCCGTACAGCCCGGCCGTGTAGACACCGCGGCGGTGATCGTTGAGCGTAACCATGCCGGCGCACATGTTTCCGTCGGGGTCTCGGATCACCAGCATCTCCACGTCCGGCCCGATGCCCACCACCTCTTCCGGCGAGTTCACTATGGGGGCCGCGAAGGCCATGCCGGTCAGGGACGCTCGGTACAGTGGCAGCCATTCTTCGGCCAGCGCATGCGTGATCTTCTCGACGTGCTCGAGCGTCATCGCGGAGGCCCGGAGATCCCTGAGTCCCTTTCGCACGGCGTACCGCGCTTTATGCCCTAGCCCTCCGACGTATTCCTCTTCGGATCCCTTTGGATCCGCGAGCCAGACGACATTGGTAGGTCGGAAGCGGAATCCCTCGGTCAGCCACTCGCTGCCGGATGCCGGCGGCGGCGCCACGTTGACGACGTGCAGGTCTTTGCGGAACCTGAGTGCCTTCCACGCCGAGTGGTCGTTCTCTGCAAGGGTAGCGGTGACCAGTCCCTCATGATGCTGCGGCACCCGTAGTCCTCCGGTATCTCATCGAATACATCAGGCCTCTTTTGCCGCCGTCCGTTGGCCGCCGAGTGCATACGCGATCGCCAGAGCCGCGCCGACCATCAGCACACCCCCGATGATCAGGGTTGTGCGAAGGCTCAGTTCAGCGCTGACAGGACCCACCAACACCTGTCCCAGCGGTACGCCCACAAAGGATCCGAGGGCGTCGTACGAGTACACTCGCCCTAGCTTGTCCGGTTCGATCCTGTCCTGGAGGGTCGTCTCCCAGACGGTTCCGAAGATCTCCATTGACAGGCCTCCGACGAACGCGGCCAGTAGCAACACCGCGAATATCGGATAAACGCCCAGAGTGAGCGGCAGCGCGGCACCGAGGGGAAGCGCCAGGAGGCCAAGGCGCAGCGAGATTCGCCGGCCGCTTCTCATGATCAGAGCGGCCGCTACTGTCAAGCCGAAGACTTGGGCGCCGAGCACGAGGCCCCAGAGGTGACTGCCGAAGGTTTCCTCGGCAATGATTGGCCCCAGCACCGGGATGGTGCCGGAGTAGCACAGGTTCATCAACGTTGAGCCGACGATGGCCTGCCACAACCACTTTTGCTCCGAGAAGGCTACCCAGCCCCCGCGGACCTGGCTCATCAGCGATTCCTTCTTGGACGCGGTGCTGGCTGCGACCCGAACCCTTGAGAACAGGACTCCGGCGACGGCAAAACAGAACGCGTCGAAGGCGATCAGCCAGCCAGGGGCGGCTACGAGCAGGAATAGCGCGGCGAGTGCCCCGGATGTCACGGCGCACAGATTCAGGGTCAGTCGCATGGCCGCGTTGGCCTGGGGGCGCAATTCGGACGGGACGGTCTGCGGCAGTAGCGCCGACGAGGCCGGGGACGCGAACGCCGCACAGATCCCGTTCAGCAGGGCCAGTAGGGTCAGCGGGGCCAGGGAGTTGCCACCGGATAAGACGTACCACGCCACCAACGCTTGTGTGACCGCGCTGGCTCCACTCGACCCCTCGAGGACCAACCTCCGCGGGAACCGGTCGGCGAGGATTCCTCCGGCCAGAACAAAGAGCAGGTTGCCGGCGGACCTCGCGCCGACAACGATGCCTATCGTGCCGGCGCTCCCGCCGGCATCGATGATGGCGAGTGCGAGTCCGATGGGCGCAACGGTGTTGCCCAAGATCGACATCGTGCGGCCCGCGAGGAGCCATCGGAAGGCGGCGGGAAGCTCGGCGAAGAGCCGAAGTCCTGGGCGTAGACGACGCCGGCGCCCGGGCTTCCAGCGCCCCGACCCACTGGGCGGCAGCCTGGAGGGCGCGGTCGTGGGCGCCGATGAGGGACTGGTAGGTAACGTCAAGCGCCTTCTCCGTCTAGGTGCCCATCAATGACCCACAACGCCACTCCGATGCCGGTCATCGAATTCCCTCCGATGCAAATAAGGCTCGCTCAGAGCGCACAGTCATGCGAAGCCACCTTTCTGCTAGCCCGAGGTTTTGCACAGTCGCCACAGGCGCGCCATGCCGCTTCCTTGGCAATTGCACGGATGCTATCGGCAGTCTCGGGATCGAACAAGATCCAAGAGCGGCGGCGAGTGGAGAGATCTTCAGCGAGTGAGGTTTGCCTGCGCCAAATACCCCGTCCAAGTGAAGGATCATGAACCTGGAGGCAGTTTGGACCGACCACTCAAAGCCCTCCGAAGGTGCCCCGATTGAGGGGTCGTGGCCCGATAGATCTCAAAGTCGTCTGGGATACTAAACACAGCCTCCCATAGCCGTCAATCGGCGACCTAGGCGCTGGCGATGCGGTCGGAGCCGCGCTGCCGTGCGCGGCACGCCGGCGGAACGCGCCGGTCGCGGAGGGCTTCGGGATCTCGCGGGAGGCCTGCGCAAGTGGCACGCCGGTTCGCTGCCGACCGGTGTGCGGGGCTGGCGGACAAGTGGGGCTCGGGGCCCGCGGAATGCAGCTGAGCAGGTCGAGGGACGGGGCACCACAACGCTGGGGCAGAAGCCTTCGTCGGAGTTTCGCACTGGTCGACCCGGTCACCGGCCACCGCGGTCGGGATGTCGTCATCGTGGCGCGCTGAGGCTGACCAGGCTCGCCCGAGGGCGAGCGGCTCGTGTCCCGCCGGCGGAGTGGGAGCCGGAGGCTGTGGCCGGTCACTGCCATATGTCAGGGGCGACGCAGGGGCGACCCCGCTTAGACTCAGGGAGTCCGTCGATAAGTTAGTAATGCATGTCGCACCTATTGCCGCACGTCGGAGCAGTACGCCATTAGTTTCGCAAAGGGCCAACGATCCCGACCTCCTAATAAATTGTCCGCCCGAGCGAGTCGCCGGCAGCTACTCCGTCGTGCTTACAGCGACGACCGGACGAGCTCGGCTACCACTGGATATGCGGGAGACGAAAAGGAGCCGCGGCCCTGGTGGCTTTGCTTAGGCTGCGGCCGCATTCGTCCCCCGGCGGCACAAGGGAAGCATCATTGCTCCAGACATATAGCCAACCCGTTCGCATTTACTGCTTCAGTGCACGAACTGTCTCCACTTTGACGAAGGAAGCTGGCTGAGTCATGAGCGCCGCATCCATCCATATGGTTCTGCACGACCTTGCTCAGGCGGATCATGCGCGTGCTGCGTTGATCCACGGCGGTGAGGTCGTCAGTCGGGGTCAGCTCGATGCCTGGTCCGACGCTGTCGCCGACTGGCTGGCAGCGGAGGGGGTTCGAGCTGGCAGCATCGTGCCCCTTCAGCTGGAGACATCACCGGCACTGATTGCCACAGCCCTCGGTGTGCTGAAGCTCGGCGCCGCTTACGCGGTCATGGATCTGGAGTGGAACGCGCGACGCCTGCGGCGGATCGACGAGATTCTCGGCGGCGCCCTCGCGGTCGCCGCGCCGGGCCGATCCAGCGGCTGCTTCGAACGTGAGGTCGAGTTGCCCGACTTCGACCCGCCCGCTGGGGACTCTGCCGAGCGCGCCTGGAAGTCGATCCCCGTTTCGGGCACCGACATCGCAACGGTCTTCTTCACCTCGGGCAGCACCGGCGAGCCGAAGGCGGTGCTCTCGACGCACGTCGCGACCCTGCGGATGTTCACCGGGGAGGGCATCGCATCCATCGACAGCGAGACCGTGCTGGCGCACCTGGGCTCCTCGAACTGGGACGCGTTTCCGTTTGAGGTCTGGGGCCCACTCCTGCGCGGCGGCGCCTCCTTGCTCCGGAAGCATCGGGCACTCACGCCCGACGAGCTACGTCACGAGATCTCGCACAACGGCCTCAACACCCTCTTCGTCACCTCTTCGCTGTTCAACGTTCTGGTCGACGAGGACGTGTCCGCATTCGAAGGCCTACGCGTGGCCATGGCCGGCGGCGAAGCCCTCTCCCCCGCGCACGTTGCGCGCTTCCTGGCCGCCCATCCGGACATTCCCTTCATCAACGGGTACGGCCCCGCCGAGTCGACGTGCATCGCTCTGATGCACCGAGTGACAGTCGACGACACCCACGACGCCATCCCCCTCGGTTATCCGATACCCCGCACCGGCGTACACGTGCTGGACGGCGAACGCGAGTGCGGCCCAGACGAGATCGGCGAGCTGTGCATCTCGGGCGACGGAGTGTCTCCTGGATACCTCGGTGACGAGGCGTTGACCGCGACCAAGTTCACCGAGGTGCTCATCGGTGGCCGACGTCTGCGGGTGTACCGCACCGGGGACTACGGCAGCAGGACCACCGATGGCTTGTTCACGTTCGAGGGGCGCCGCGATCGCGAGCTGAAGATCCGTGGACACCGGATCGACGCGCACCAGATCGAGCGGACGGCAGCCACTTTCGATGGAGTCGCGCAATGCGCCGTGGTCCCGCTGCTCGGCCTCTCCGGCCGACCGGAGTCACTCGCCCTCGCCGTGGTCTCGGCCCGCGACCACTTCGACGAGGAGAGCCTGCGGACTGCGCTGGTGGCCGACCTGCCTCCGGGGTGGGCTCCGGAGGCCGTCGTCCGACTGGCGGCGTTGCCGCTGACCAGCAACGCGAAGCTCGACACGGTCGCGCTGCAATCCGCCATCGCAGGGCTGACCTCAGCTCGCGCACAGGCCAACTCCAGCGATCCGATCGAGTCTGCGTTCAGCCGGGTTCTCGGTGGCGCACTGGTGGATCCCGACGCCTCGCTGTTCGACCTGGGCGGCACATCGCTGGGCGCGGTTCGCCTGTGCACGGCCCTGAGCAGGGTGACCGGTCTCAGCATTCCCGTGTCGGTTGTGCGCGGCCACCCCTCGGTCAACGAGATGCGCGACTGGATCGCCAAGCAGTCCGGGGCGACGCCGGGCGGGGCGAACGGGACCGACGCAGCGGACAGTGCGGACCGGGCGGACGCAACCGCGCCGTCACCGCTGACCGGGATGCAATCCGGATTTCTCCTGCCGCACCTCGACGGCAACGACACGCACAATCACCTCTACTTGGCCTGGCGCATCGCGGGCGCGCTCGACACCGACCATCTCGTGAAGGCGCTGCACGACGTCCACCACCGCCACCTGTACCTCCAGGGCCGTTACGACTTCGAGGACCTGGCTACGTGGAATCGTTCCGGCCGCCCGGTCTCGGTCGAGCACATGGAGGCCCCGGACGAGGAGACGGCCCTACCGCAGGTGAAGGCACTACTCGACAAGACGTTCTCCCTGTTCGAGGGAGAAGTCTGGCGTGCGGTGCTCTGCAAGCTCGAGGAGCCCGAGGGGTGGATCTTCGGGATGTCCGTTCACCACATCGCGTTCGACGGGTGGTCTAAGCGGATCTTCGTGGATGATCTGGCTGAGGCGTACCGCGCGCGTGGTGAGGGGCGGGAGCCACGGTTCGCGCATCCGGTGGCCGCACCATCTGAGATATACGCGGAGATGGAGCGGATCCGGGACTCGGCGGATCTCGCGGCGCAACGGGAGCACTGGGCGGAGGAACTGGCTGAGCTTCCGGTCGGCCCGGCACCGTGGGTCACGCCCGCAGAGTGCGCGGAAGCCGGCGTGACGAAGATTGACGTGCCTCTGCTGCCCGAGCAGACGGACTTCCTGAGTAGGCACTCCATCGGCGGTGGCCTTCTCCCACTCTTCATCGCCGCGCTTGGCGGAGCGCTGTCCGAGGTCACCGGTGCCGAGGACGTCATGATCGGTATCCCGGTGAACCAACGTTCCACCCCGGTTCTGCAGGACACCATCGCCTGCCTGATCGACATGATCGGTGTCAGACTGCGGAAAACCACAGCTGACGATGCCGCAGCCCGCGCCGAGAGCGCAGTTCTCGCTGCCCTGCGCAACAGCAACCTGTCCATCGCCGAGGTGGCCCGGGCCGCCGGGCTGGCAGGGCAGCAGTTGTACCACGTCATCGGCGCGGTGCAGGACTCGCCCAGCGCTGAGCTCCAGCTCGACGGCTGCGCGGTGCACGGGATCGAGCTGCCGTACATCCGCCTCCAGGCTCCACTGCTCGTCGAACTGCTCGCGGACGACGGCATCGCGTCGACGGTGCGGGTCACCTACGAGACCGCGCTGGTGACCGAGACCACGGCCCGGAGCGTCAGTGCGCGTCTGGTCTCCCGGCTTACGCAGGAGAGTGGCAGCCGAAGCGGAAGCGGATGGCCGGGTGGCACGCGAATGCCCGATGTCCGCACCCGCCCCGACGCTGTCGCATCAGCAAGCGGGCATCGAATACCTCCTCGGTAATGACAGTCAAAGGAGCTGCCAAGTATGAAGACCGAATACCAGCATGTCTCGGACCGCACCGCCGCACTCACGGAGATCTGGCGCGAGGTCCTTGGGAGGGAAGACGTCGACGAGAGCTCGGACCTCGTCGAGAACGGCAGCACGTCCCTACAGCTGCTTCAGATCGTCGGCAAGATCTACGACGTCCTCGGTGTCGACGTCCGGCTGCGCGACCTCTTCACGCACGCCTCGCCGCAGACGCTGTCGGCATTCATCGACAGCTCCCAGGCTTAGCTTGGTGTTCCACCTCGGGTGTCACTCGACCTGCTCATCCTCGGTCCTTCCCCGGAACTGCCAAGACGGCCGCTCTCCGCGCGTGGAGATGTCGAGTAACGACGTCCGAGCAAATCGGCCGCCGTGCATGAATCTCCCAGTCACCGGGTGCGTCGGCGCGGCGGTTCCACAGTGATGATCAGGTGAATGTGCTGGTGACGGACGCATCGAAGCTCCGATCGACGGGGTGACCTCGACAAGTGAAGCTCCCGCCTGAGCCTGGACAGCGGGCACCAGCAGCGAAAGGAACTCCCCCATGCCCCAGAGCGAACCCCCTGTGGTTCTCGCGCTCGACTATCCCGGATACCGCAAAGAGGCCCGGATCGACGAACTGGCCCTGGAGCGGCACGGGGTGCGAGTCCACGACCTGCTGCCCTCCCCCCTGCCAAGGGCGGTGAGTGGCGCGGCGTACGCGGCCCGCCTGTTGGCGAACGTGCCGGCCGGGACGGGCCCGATCGCGGCGGTCGCCGCCTACTGTGCCTCCGCGCCGCTTGCCTTCGAGGTGGCCGCCGCCCTGGGTGGAGAGCCACCGGTGATCATGCTGTTCGACCCCCAGGTCGCGTCGCTGGAATCAATCAGGGCGGAATACCGCGCGCGGCTCGCTGAACTCGGCGTCCAGCTGAACGAACAGGAGGTGAGCGAGCGCGTCGACGCCGACACACTGGCCGCGGACCCGGAGCGCTTCGTCGCCGACCTCACCGACGAACTGGCCCGCCATGCCTTTGCGGCGCTGCGGGCGGCAGGCGCCACCGAGTCGGAGATCGCGGCAAGCGCCACGCAGATGGTCAGTGCGTACACGGACTGGTTCAGCCACCTGGTAGCGGCCCACCACGCCCGTACTCCGACCTGGGAGGGACATGTGCTGCGCGTTGACTCCGCGGACGCCGACCCGGCGGGTTACGCCTGCACTGCCGGGCACCAGCGCGCTCTGCGCCTGAGCTGCGACCGGTTTGGACTGCTCAGGGCCGATGAGACGCGTGTCGCGGTCCTCGAGGCGCTGGGCCGTCCGCTTGAGTCTGGCACGAGGGAGAGGCTAGAGCGTTGCCCAGCCGAGTAGTTGAGTCGATCGCCTCCCAGGCACAACGCCGCCCTCTGGCGGCCGCGATGGTCGCACCCGACGGCAGGCTCGACTATGCCGAACTCGACCGAAGGTCAGCCGACTTGGCCGGTCGCCTGAGGCGACACGGGGTACGCCCCGGCGATGTCGTGCTTGTCCAGGCTTGCCGCGGCATCGCACTCGGCGTAGCTGTCCTTGCAGTACTCCGGGCCGGCGGCGCCTTCTGCGTGGTGGATCCGGATTATCCGGCGGACCGCATCCAGCACATGTGGCAGCGTTGCGGTGCCCGGTTCGCGTTGGTCGAGCCGGGTCTGCGGCTCCCGGACGAGTCGGACGGGCCCATCGTGCTGCCGCTCCGGGAGGACCCCGCTGCCAGCACTGCGCACGATGCCCCGGCACCTGGCCGAACGGAGCCGGGCGGCGAGGATCCCGCTTACGTGGTGTTCACGTCCGGGTCCACCGGAGGGCCCAAGGCGGTTTCCCTGCCGCACCGCTGTCTGGACAATCTGATCGAGTGGACGCTGGCCAGTACGTCCCCCGAGCCACTGCGCACGCTGATGTTCGCCCCGCTCGGCTTCGACATATTCGTCCAGGAGGTGTTCACAGCCTGGTGCAGTGGCGGCTGCCTGTACACACCGTCCGACGCCGAACGCGTTGACCTGCAGCATGTGTGGGAGCTGTGCCGTGCGTGGGAGATCGAGCGGATCTTCCTGCCGCCCGTGGCGCTGCGTCGACTCGCGGAGCTGACCGTCGAGTTCGGCATAGTTCCTGGCGCGTTGCGCGAAGTGGCAGTCGCGGGAGAGGCGCTGCAGATCACGCCTGCCGTCCGGGAACTGTTCCGACGGCTGCCCGCGGCGCGTCTGCACAACCACTACGGCCCGGTGGAGACCCACGTCGCCCTCGCCCACACGCTCACCGGCCCGTCGTACTCCTGGCCCGACCTTCCCCCCATCGGGCGGCCGCTGCCCGGCATGACGGCCCATGTCATCCCGCAGGAGGAGGGCAGCGAGTTGTGGTTGGCAGGGGTCGGCCTCGCCCGCGAGTATGTGGGTGATCCACAGCTGACGGACGCGCGGTTCCGCAGCGTACAGATCGAGGGACGGACCGTACGGGCGTACCGCACCGGTGACCTCGTGCGCGAGCGGCCCGACGGAGCCCTGGATTATCTGGGCCGGTCCGACGACCAGCTTAAGATCCGCGGATACCGGGTCGAGCCCGGTGACATCGAGGCAGCGCTGCTCCGCCACCCCGCGGTCCGGGAATGCGCCGTCGTGGCCTGGACGCCGCCCGACAGCGAGGAACGCAGGCTCGTTGCTCATGTAGTGCCTGAGCCGGGCTGCTCATTGGCGACCAGCGAACTACGCGCACATGCGGCGCAGTTGCTGCCGGACTACATGGTTCCCCACCACGTGGTCCACGCGTCCGAACTGCCGCTCTCCCCGCACGGAAAGATCGATCGCCGACGCCTGCCGGCCCCCGGCGACGCTCGTGAATACACCGGGTCACTCCCGGACCCCGGCGATCTGCAGTCGGCCGTCGCCGGCATCTTGTCGACGGTGCTCGGCGTTACCGACATACCACCCGACCGGCACTTCATGGACCTGGGCGGCACCTCGCTCTCCGCCGCGCTGGTTGTCACCCGCATCCATCAGCGCTTCCACGTCCAGGTGTCCGTGCAGGAGTTCCTGTCCGAGCCTACGGTGGAGTCGGTCACCGCACTGATCAGCGGACGAAGTGCCGCATGACTCCTCCGACCCCACACGACGGAGCGCGAACGCGCCGCCTGACTCCGCTCCTTCCACGACGCCCGCCAGGACACCCGCACGCTCGTGTGCTCTCCCCACCCAGGCGGCACCGTCCACACAGAACCGGCGAAGCGGCCAGCAGCCGTGCGGCCAGCAGCCGTGGGATCTCGTCCGCGAGCAGCGCGACGCTCTCGACGGCGCTCGGCACGGCAGTCCTGTCGCCCCGGGTACTGCACCGGCAGGATTCGGACCTTGGCGGCGAGCGCCAGCGGAGAGCGGGCAGTACTGGCCCGCACAGCCTGGCGGAACAGACCCGGCGGTGACGGACACCCGAGACGACGAACTCACCCGCGGCGGCGCGCCTGGCCCCAGCACACCACGGCGTCATTCCAAATCCGGGATTTCGCCGCCGGCCCTGCTATTTGGACGGCTTTTCCGCCACTGATCGTGAAGGCGATATGCACCGGGGTCGCCCGGACGGCTCGATCGCCGACACAGACCGGAATGGGCATATGAAGCTGCTGCCGGCCTCCGCCCTGCTCCTGTTGTCTGTCAGGACGTCAGAGGCACCTGCGTCAGTAATCTGAACCAGATTCTCCATGCGGTCGGCAGGGGCCGTTGTCGCGGCCGAAAGGGACACATATGGCGGACAGGCTCCCGTTGCTGAGCACGCAACTCGGCTTCGCGCTGACGGCGGAACGCACCGGTCAGCGAGTCGCTATAAACAAACTCCTTCGTATGCCGCCCGCAGTCCTGTCAGCCGTCGACCTGAATCGGGTTCTACACTCGATCATGCTCAGGAATCCCACGCTGTCCTGTCGCATAGGGTTTTCCCGTGGCAAGGCGTATCAGGAGCGGTATTCCACCACGTATGACTTCGCCGAATTGCGGGCCGAGGACGAAGCGGGCGTCGTGCGACTATCCAGGACGGTGGTCGATGAATTCGAAGCCTCTCTGGACGGTGTCGCGATGGCGGCACGCCTCGTACGATCACGCGACGCCGACTATCTGCTGCTGGTTTTCGACCACGCACTTGTCGACGGCCAGTCGCAGCTCATGATGATCCAACAGTTGGCTGCCCCGGGGTCTCCCGATGACGCGCAGTGGGAGCGCTTCGAGGCCGCTGTGCGGGACAGGGCCGAGTCCGAGAGCGCGGCGGCAGGCGGGCGCGGAACCGCCTTCTGGGCGGACCGCCTGAAGAACTTCCACGGAGAGCTCCCCCAGGGGGCGGCGCAGATGCCCTCTGAAATCATCGCCGGTCTCCCGGGCGTCGCCATCCCGAGTGCCGTCCGTGGCTCCCACTTCCCGTACGTCCTCTTCTCGCTCCACCGCGCTCTGCGCGACGTCACGGGGGGCGACGCAACCGTCATCGCTTACCCATGGGGACGGCGGAACGAGGCGTTCTCCGACGTCACCGGATGTTTCCTGAACACTGTCATCTCGATCGACCTGACCGGACCACGCAGCCCGCTCGAGGCGATGGACGACTTCCTCGACGACTGGTGTCTGGAGATCGACCACGCGGATGTGCCGTTCGGTTCGCTCGCACGGCTCGGATCCGACCTCCCCGGCTCGGTCTCGGGGACGCTCGTCTACGCGGGGATGTTCGTCTATGAGGCCGCGACGGAGGGCAGCGTGAACGTCGCGGGGGTCGAGGCTGTCGAGGTCTCGCCGCGGTTTGGCCACAACCAGCCAATGTCGCCGTTCACGGCCGCCGCGACGGTCCGCGAACACGAGATCGGGCTTGAACTCACGGTGGACGAGGGGACCGGCTACGGGGTCCAGGACCTCGGTACCCGCTGGCGCCATCGGCTCAACGAAGTGTTCTCGCGCTTTCCCGCTCGGCAGTCCTGACGACCTGATCCGAGGAGCAGCAGCCGGGCGAGGCGGGTGAGGGGCAACGCGTGGCGGATTCCGCTGCCGGTGATCTGGGAGCTGCGGCTGTGAGGGCTGCCCTGGATGAGCCCGTGGGCGCGGAATCCGCGTCGGTCGTCGCTGATCCCGCTGGACATGTCGCCCGCTGAACGTCCGAGGAGCGGCGCGAGGTGTTCGCGCGCAGAGTGCCGCTGCCGCGCCGGGTGGGCGGCAAGTCGCCGTGGTCCGCGCCGCCGCGTGGTCAGCCGTACCCCGAGGACACCACCGAGATCAACTGATCGTCGGGCGGGCCGGGACACCGGCCCGTCCCCTAGTGCAGGGCGACAGCGAGGTCCTTCTCGATCGTGCCGAGGGTGGCGCGGGGCACGACCAGCACCATGACCGCCAGCGCCGCGGCCATGCCGCCCGCGACGACCACCGCCATCGGTACGCTCCCCGTGCCGAACAGGCCGGCGAGGGGCGCCGAGAGCGCGCCGGTGCCGAACTGCACGGCCCCGAGCAGCGCCGCGGCCGTCCCGGCGGCCTCACTGTGCCGGCTCATGGCCAGCGCCGGAGCGTTCGGCAGGGCCAGGCCGGCGGCGGCCAGGACGAGCCACAGTGACGCGAGCAGGGTGCCCAGGCCACCGAGGCCGGTGACGGCGAACAGGACCAGCAGCAGCCCGGCGGCCGTTCCGGCGATCAGGGCGCTGATGAGGATCTGCTGCGGCGTGTAGCGGCGCAACAGCCGGACGTTGAACTGGGTGGCCGCGATGAGGCCGACGGCGCCGGCCCCGAAGGCCAGACCGAACTGCTGCTCGTCGAGGCCGTACTGGTCCTGCAGGACGAACGACGACCCGGACACGTAGGCGAACAGGGACGCCATGGCCAGTCCGGCGACCAGCACCAGACCGACGAAGGCCCGGTCGTTGAGCAGCCCCCGGTAGTCGCGCATGGTCGCCGCCACCCCGCCGTGTCGGCGTCGCGCCACCGCAAGGGTCTCCGGCAGTCGCAGCGCGGCGACGACGATCAGCAGGGCGCCCAGCACCGCCAGTGCCGCGAAGACGCCGCGCCACTCGGTCCACCGCAGTAGGGCGCTGCCCAGCGTCGGCGCGAGGATCGGCGCCAACCCCATCACCAGCATCAGGCGGGAGAAGATCCGCGCGAAGGATGCGCCGCTGAACAGGTCGCGCACGACGGCCGTGGCGACCACGGTGGCGGCCGCGACGCCGAGACCCTGCAGGACGCGCAGCACGCCGAGCACGGCGATGTTGGGCGCGAAGACGCACAGCACGGAGGCCACGATGTGTGCGGCCAGGCCTGCGAGCAGCGGCAGACGCCGCCCGACCACGTCGGACAGCGGCCCGATCAGCAACTGGCCGAGCGCGAGACCGAGCAGCGTGCCCGTCAACGTCAGCTGCACGGCCGTCTCGGTGGTCTGCAGGCCGGTCGTGATGGCGGGCAGTGCCGGCAGGTACATGTCGATGGTCAGTGGGCCGATCGCGATCAGCGCGCCGAGCACGAGGACGAGCTGGACCCGTTGACGGCCGGTCATCAGGTCACCGGCCAGAACCTCGGCGTCGACGGTGTCGGACGGGGTCGTGTCCACCTGCTGCGTCATCAATCTCGGTCTCTCTGCGGGATGGTGGCGCGCCGTCAACGAGAGCGTGACGAGGCAGGGCTGCGACGAACGTGATTCTTCTGCTGACCAACGCGGCAGAGGCGGATGTGTATCCCCGGTGTGTGGGGAGTCACTACCGCTCAGAGGCATCGACAAACCCCCAAGACACCCCATGCGTCGGCTGCCACCTGCCCGCGGGCGTGATGACCGTCGCGATCACGGTGAAGTGGCGCAACGGTCTCTGGGTGCAGCACAACGGTTACGAGTACGCCCTGGTCCTGCTGATCCTGCCGGCGGCGCTGGCGCTCACCGGCCCCGGCCGCTGGTCCGTCGACGAGGTCTGGGGGCTGTTTCCCTGGGCCTGGTGGTGGACGGCCGCGGCTGTCGGGCTGGGCGTGGCCAGCGGGTTGGCGACCCGCGTGCTGCTCGCGCCGCCTAGCCTCGGTCCTGGACGATGAGGAACATCGGCGATTCGCACGGGAGTTGAGACTGCCATGGAGAAAGAGGCGAGCAGCCTGCGGAGCGCAGTCGCGTTCCCGGCCGACCGTGGCGACGCCGGACGCAGCGTTCAGGGCACCGGGCACGACCTCCTGGACGAGTGGATGCTGGTGGCGGAGGGCTTCAACGCCACGCACGAGGCCATCGTGAGCGAGGTTGCCGACCTCTTCGACCTGGGTGAGGGCCCCGCCGACGTGCTGCTGCGCCTGCTCATGGCCGACCAGCACCGGATGCCGATGCCCCGCCTGGCCCATGACGCGGGCATGTCCAGTGGCGGGTTCACCAAGCTCGCCGACCGTCTCTGCACGGCCGGGCTGGCCGGACGCGTGGCGTGCGAGGCCGACCGGCGGGTGACCTACCTCGAACTGACCGACAAGGGCGAGGAGACCGCCGAGTCGATCGCCCGGGTCGCGACCCAGTCTCTGCGCGAACGGGTGCTCAGCGCCATCGGGCCGGAGGGCTTCGGCGTGCTCACCGACACCATGCGCAGGCTGCGCGATGCCAACGACGACCAGGGAAAGGCTCGACGGACCACGAGCCGACGTACGCCCGAGGCACCGCCGGCCCGCTGATCGCCGGGCACGCCCCCGGCCGGCCGCGCCGAGTCCCGGTCAGCCCTTCAGGAGTTGCCGCGCCATGACGATCCGCTGCACCTGGTTGGTGCCCTCGTAGATCTGAGTGATCTTGGCGTCCCGCATCATCCGCTCGACCGGGTAGTCACGGGTGTAGCCGTAGCCGCCGAGCAGCTGCACCGCGTCGGTGGTGATCTCCATGGCGGCGTCGGACGCGAAGCACTTGGCCGCCGCGCCAAAGTAGGTCAGGTCGGCGTCACCGCGCTCGGACTTGCCGGCCGCCGCGTAGGTGAGCTGCCGGGCCGCCTCCAGCTTCATGCCCATGTCGGCGAGCATGAACTGGATGCCCTGAAACTCGGCGACTGCCTTGCCGAACTGCCGGCGCTCGGCCACGTACCCCTTGGCGTAGTCGAGCGCGCCCTGCGCGATCCCGACGGCCTGCGCGGCGATGGTGATCCGGGTGTGGTCCAGGGTCTTCATGGCGGTGGCGAAGCCGGTGCCCTCCGCGCCGATGATCCGGTCGGCCGGGATCCGCACGTTGTCCAGGTAGACCTCGCGGGTGGGCGAACCCTTGATGCCGAGCTTCTTCTCCGGGGCGCCGAAGCTCACCCCGGGGTCGGACTTCTCGACCACGAAGGCCGAGATGCCCCGGGACCGGGCGGCCGGGTCGGTGACGGCGAAGACGGTGTAGAACTCCGACACGCCGGCGTTGGTGATCCAGCGCTTCACCCCGTTGAGCACCCAGTGATCCCCGTCACGTACGGCCCGGGTGGTCATCGACGCGGCGTCGCTGCCCGCCTCCGGTTCGGAGAGGCAGTACGAGAACATGGCGTCGCCGGCCGCGACCGGCGTCAGGTAGCGGCGCTTGAGCTCCTCGGAACCGGACAACAGCAGCGGCATCGTGCCGAGCTTGTTCACCGCCGGGATCAGCGAGGAGGACGCACAGGCGCGAGCCACCTCCTCGATCACGATGGCGGTGGCCAGCGCGTCCGCGCCCGCGCCGCCGTACTCCTCGGGGATGTGCGGTGCGTGGAAGTCGGCCGCCCGCAGTGCGTCGTACGAAGCCTTGGGGAACTCTCCGGTCTCGTCGGCCTCGGCGGCGTGCGGGGCCACCTTCGCCGTGCAGACCTCACGGACCGCCTCCCGGATCGCCTCATGCTCCTCGGGCAACCGGTAGACGTCGAACGACTCGCCTGCGGCCATGTCGGCCCCTCCCCTTCACCGCTATCATGCGCAGTCTGTGATATCTCCCGACCGCCGACCGCGCAGACTGAAGACTAGCGACTGCAGTTCAGGTGATGTTACCGGCGCGTAGGCATGGGCATGACGGAGCACCCGCGCGGCTGGGCGATGATGGAAGACAGACAGTGAGCCACCCCTCCGGTGCCCGCCCAGGCGCCGCAGCAGAATGCGACGCGACGACGCGCCGCCAGTGCGAGCGGAGAAGACAGGCGTGACGATCCCCTACCCCACCATCCAGCCGACCCCCGCCATCGCCGCGGTGACGCCGCCCTCGGGCGCACCTCGGCCGCGGGTGACGTTCCTGGGGACCGGATACCTCGGTGCGACGTACGCCATCTGTTACGCCGAGCTGGGCTACGAGGTGCTCGGGTTCGACGTCGACGCCGACAAGATCGCGATGCTGAACGCCGGTCAGGTGCCGATCCACGAGCCCGGCCTGGACGAGCTGCTCAAGCGCAACCTCGCCGCCGGTCGGCTGCGGTTCTCGACCGACATCGCGGAAACCGCCGATTTCGGTGACGTGCACTTCATCTGCGTCGGCACCCCGCAGCGGGCCGACGGGATGGGCGCCGACCTGTCGTACGTCGAGGCGTCGGTCACCAGCCTCGCGCAGCACCTGACCCGCAAGGCGCTGATCGTCGGCAAGTCCACCGTGCCGGTGGGCACCGCCGAGTGGGTGGAGCAGCTGGTCGGCAAGCACACCCCCGGCGACCTGGGCGTCGAGGTGGCCTGGAGCCCGGAGTTCCTCCAGGAGGGCTTCGCCGTCGACGACGTGCTGCGCCCCAACCGGATCGTGGTCGGCGTGAAGAGCGAGTGGGCCAACGGCATGCTCTACGCCGCGCACAAGGGCGTCTTCGACCTGGCCGCCACCGAGGACCGCGAGGTGCCCCTGGTGGTCACCGACTTCGCGACCGCCGAGCTGGTCAAGGTCGCCGCGAACGCCTTCCTCGCCACCAAGATCTCCTTCATCAACGCGATGGCCGAGGTCTGCGAGGCCTCCGGCGGCGACGTCACCCAGCTGGCCCGGGCCATCGGATACGACCCGCGCATCGGCAACCGGTTCCTCCAGGCCGGCCTCGGCTTCGGCGGCGCCTGCCTGCCCAAGGACATCCGCGCCTTCCAGGCTCGGGCCCAGGAGTTGGGCGCCGGCGAGGCGCTGCGGTTCCTGCACGAGGTCGACCTGATCAACCTGCGCCGCCGGACCCGGGTCCTCCAGCTCGCCGCGGACCTGCTCGGCCGCCGCTCCGGGCCGGCCGGTCCGGACTTCTCCGGCACCCGGATCGCCGTGCTCGGCGCCACCTTCAAGCCCAACACCGACGACGTCCGCGACGCCCCGGCGCTCGCCGTCGCCGCACTGCTGCAGAAGGCCGGCGCCGACGTGCACGTGTACGACCCGCAGGGCACCGAGAACGCCCGCCGCGCCGTACCCGAGCTGACCTACGAGACCGGCATCAACGAGGCCGTCGCCGACGCCGACCTGGTCTGCGTCCTCACCGAGTGGGCCGACTTCCGCAACGCCGACCCGGTCGCCCTGGGTGAGCTGGTCGCCGGACGCAAGGTCGTCGACGGCCGCAACTGCCTCGACTCGACACTGTGGACGCAGGCCGGCTGGGAGTACCGGGGCATGGGCCGTCCCTGACGGATCCGACGTTCACGGCCGGTCGCGGAGTCCCCTCCGCGGCCGGCCGTTGTCGTTGTTTGCCCCGGACCCGCCGACAAGTGTCGAAAAACGCGCCAGTATTGGGCATGCTGCGACAGTGGGAGTCCACAGTGCGGGCGGAGGGGTGTCGTGGCGACCTTTCAGTGCTCCTCGTGCGGTCGGGAGATCAAGCCGGCCGTGCGCTGTCCGCACTGCGGTGCCGATCAGCCGCAGTGGGTCGAGCACCTGGCGGACATCGAGCGCTCGATCGCGGAGATGAAGGCGCGCGACGCCGCCATCGCCCGGGAGCAACGGCAGATCGCCGCCAAGATGCAGGCCGCGCTCTTCCAGCGGGACATCCTCGCGCACGCCGGTGAGGAACGGATCAAGCAGGCGACCCGGCCCCGCCGGGTGCTGCGTCGCCGCCCCGGCCGACGCCCACCGACCGCCACCACCGGCGCCCCGCCGCGGGTGCCCCGCCAGGGCACACCGCCCGCCCCGGAGGACCCGCCGCCGCCCCCGCCCCGGCCGTCCTGGCTGGACGCCGACGACCCGGAGCATCCACCGGAGGCGTCGTCGCGGGAGGTGCAGAACATCCCGCTCGGGCTGGGCGCGTTGCTGCTCGGCGTGGCCGCGGTGGTCTTCGCGGCGGTGGCGACCAGCTCGATGGACGCGCTGGCCCGGCTCGGCATCCTGCTCCTCGCCACCGCGCTGATGCTGCTCGCCCCACCGGCACTGGCCCGGCGCGGCCTCACCTCGACCGCCGAGACGATCTCCGCGGTCGGCCTGCTGCTGGTGCCGTTGGCCGGGAACGCGCTCTGGGCGGTGGACCGGGTCGGCGTCACCGGCGCGGTCTTCGCCGGTGTGATCTTCGCGGTCACCGCGGCCGTCGCCTTCGGGTACGCGCGCTGGACGGGCCTGCGCGTACCCCGGTTCGCCACCGTGCTCGCCGCGCAGCCGGTGCTGCCCCTGCTGGCCTACGACCGGGTCACCGGGCCGGCCGGCTGGGCCCTGGTGCTGACCCTGGTGGCCCTCTTCGACCTGTGGCTGACCCGCTCCGGGGTGGCGGTCGAGCGGCCCGTCGGGCCGGACCTGCCGGATCCGGTCCCGCCGTCGACGCCCCGCCAACGCGGCAACGAGAGCCGCCCGGAGGGTGACCCGGAGGAAGCCGGCGAGGTCGTCGACGTCGACACCGGGTCCGCCGACCCCCGCCCGACCAGCCCGGTGCCGGGGCTGCGCGAGCTGATCTGGCTGCTGCACGCGGCGGCGATCGCGGTCGCCCTCGCGTACGCGGTCACCGCCCTGCTCCGGGCGCAGACCGTGCCGACGGCTGCCGGGGCCGGGGCGGCACTCCTGCTGGCCGCCGTGGTCGGCCTGGCCGGCGCGCTGGTGCTGCGGCGCCCGCCGCTGCCCGACGTCGCGGCCGGCATCCTCACCCTGGCGGTCATCGGCGCGCTCGGCCGGATCGTCTCGGTGGCACTGCCCGGCCGGTCGCTGCTGCTGATCGCGGCGGTCATCACGGTCACCGGGCTGGCCGTGCGCGCGGTCCCCGAGGCCGCCCGGCGCGGCCCACAGATCGCCTCGGCGGTGGCGCTCACCGTCAGCGGGCTGGTGGTCGCCGGAGGCGCGCTGCGCGCCGGGGTGGCGCCGGTCCGGGCGGCACTTCCCGCCTGGGCCGCCGACCTGGAGCGGTACCCGTCCGAGCTGGCCGCCGCGGTCGGCCCCACCACCTGGCAGCTCGCCGCCGCCGCGTTCCTGCTCACCATCGCCGCAGTGCTGGCCCTGCCACCGGAGATCCGCCGCGAGTTCGCGGTCGCCGGCGCTGCGCTGACCGCGCTCGCCGTACCGGCCTCGTTCGGTCTCGGTTGGACGGTCGCGCCTTGGCCGATGGTCGTCACCGCGATCGGCATCGGGGTGATCGGCCTCTCCGCGCGTACCGGCCGGGCCGCTTTGGCGCACGGCGTCGGTGCCGCCGTGGTGGGCCTGTTCGGGGCGGGCGCCAGCCTCGCACGGCCGACACTCACCGCCGCCGTCCTGCTCACCCTCTTCGTGGCCGGCGCACTGGTCGCGCTGGCCTCCCGTGTCCGACTCGCCTCCGAGGCCGCCGACACGGTCACCGCGTGGGCTGCCGGTGGTGCCGCCTTCGCGCTGCCCGGCGCGGTGGCCGCGTTCGTGGCCTCCACCATGCCGGTCGACCCCACCCCCACGCCGGCCAGCCTCCGCGAGGTGACCGTCCCGGTGCTCGCGGCGAGCTTCCTGGCCGTCTGCGTGACCCTCGGGTACGCCGCCGTCGTGCAGGTCTCCCAGCGGCGCATCCCCGCGCCACTGTCGGTCGGCACCGGGCTCGGCGCACTGGTCGTCACCGCCGCCGCCTTCGGCGCACCCGGCGCGACCGTCGCCGACGCGTGGGTGGGCGCGTTACTGCTGGTCGCCGCCGTGCTGCTCTTCCTCGCACCGTCGATCGACGCCGGCCGCCGATCCGACCTCACCCTGGACGGCTCCGACCTGGCCGCGGCGGCGGTGACCACCGCCCTGATCGCGACGCTGGTACGCATCGCGGCGGTACTCACCCCGGGCGGGCAGTTGGCGGTGGCCGCCGGCCTCGTCCTCGTGGTCGCCGTGGGCGCCCGCGCCATGCCCGAGGACTGGCGGCGCGGGCCGATCCTCGGCATCGCCGTCGGCGGCGTACTCATCGGTGTGCTCGCCGGATGGACGGCGCTGCGCGGCGGGGTGGGCGTGCTGGCGACCCCCGGCCCGATCTGGGATGGCGATCTGAGCGGCTGGCCGGCCGCGCCGACCGGCGGCGCCACCTGGCAGGCCCCGGTCGCGCTGGCGCTGCTGGCCGTCGCCGCCGGCATTCTGCTCCCGCCACCCTGGCGCTGGGACGTCTCCGGCGTGGCCGTGGTGCTCGCCACGATCGGCGCACCGGCCGCGTTCGACCTGCCCTGGTGGTCGCCGGTCCTGGTCGGCGGGATGGTCGCCACCGTCTTCGGGATGGCCTCGGTGGCCACCGAGGAGGCCCGGGCCGCGCTGTCCCGGGCCACCGTCGCCGGGGTCGTGGCGCTGCACGCGGCCGGCGCCGGCCTGGTCCGGCCGTGGACGACCGCGCTGGCGCTGGGCAGCATCGCGCTGATCGGCGTGGTGGTGGCCACGCTGGCCCGCGTCCTGGCCGGGCCGCAGGTGGCCGACATCGAGACCGAGGGGATGCCGCCGCACCTGGTGCAGATCGGCGGCGCGGCGACCGGTGCCGCGCTGCTGGCCCTCCCCGGCGCCGTGGCGGCGCTGTCCGCCGAGTTCCACCATTCCGCGCAGGTGGTGCTCACCGCCGCGCTGGCCGCCACCAGCCTCGGCCTGGCCGCCGTTGCCGCCGTCCGGCGACACGTACCGCAGTATCTGCCCTGGGTCAGCGTGGCCGTGGTCGGCGGTGCCACCATCAGCGCGCTCGCGGCGATCCCCACCGGTCTCGCCGCGGGCGTCTACGCGGCCGCCGCCGCCCTGCTCGGTGTACTCGCCGAGTTGATCCGGGCCGCGACCGTGCCGCCGACCGGCTCGGCCCAACCGGTCCGCCGGTGGACGGTGCTGTTCAACGGGGCACTGCGCCGGTTGCCCGACGACCCGGAGAACCGGCGGTGGCGGGTCAGCCCGTCCGCCGGCGCCCTGGCCGCCGCTGCCCTGCCGACCGTCCTGGCGCTCGTCTCGATCGCGCCCGCCCTGATCGCCGCCCTGGTCGAGCCGCACCGGACGTTGACCCGGATCTGGCAGGGGCCACCGCCGGAGCTGCGTACCCCACCGCCGGACGTGGTCGATCCCACCCACGTGCTGACCGCGCTGCTGCTCACCGCGACCGCGGCGCTGGCCGCCACCGGGTTCAGCGGCGGACGACGGTCCCGGGCCGTGCCGGTGGTGCTGCCCGGTGCGGCCGTCACCCTGCTGATCGCGCCCATCGCGCTGGGCAGTGGCTGGCCGGCCAGCACACTCGCCGCGCTCTCCGTCTTCACCATCGCGATGCTCGGCCTCGCGCTGACCCCGCCACCACCACTTGTCGAACCGGCCCGCTCCCTGCGGCTCGCCCGGGTGCTGGTGTTCGTCATCGGGTTGGCCGCCGGAGGCGCGGGCCTGGCCGGCAGCCTCGCCACCCGGGAACTCACCCTGTTCACCCTCGGCGGCGCTGTCGGCGTGGGCGTGGTGGCGGCGCTCTTCGGCACCACCCAGCGGGCCCGCATCCTCGGCTGGCTGTTCACCTCGCTGATGGCACAGCTCTTCGTCCTCACCGCCGGCCTCGTCGTCGGCCTGGCGGCGGTCTGGTCCGCGTTCGGGGTGCTCGCCGTCGGCGCCGCCCTGCAGGTGTTCGCCGCGACCCTGCCCCGCCTGCGCCGACCCGAGGCGCAGCGCGAAGCCTCCACCGTGCAGTGGAGCGGGTACGCGGCCGCGCTCATCGCGCTGGCTCTCGCCTTCGACTCGCCCCGGCACATCGCCGCCCTGCTGGCCGCGTGGGGCGCGGTCCTCGGGGTGGCGGCCACCCGGCCCGGCCGCCGGCCGGTGGAACGACGGATCCTGTTCTGGTCGGTGGTGGCGTGCGAGATCACCGCCTGGTGGATCCTGATGCGGGTCGCCGACGTGGCGCTGCCCGAGGCGTACACGCTGCCGTTCGCCGCCCTGGCCCTGCTGGTCGGCGTACTGGAGCTACGCCACCGTCCGGACCTGAGCAGTTGGGTGGCGTACGGGCCGGCGCTGGTCGCCGCATTCGTGCCGACGCTGGCGATCGTGCTGGCCACCGAGACCAGCACGCTGCGGCAAATGCTCCTGCTGCTCGGCGCGGTCGCCGTGCTGATCTTCGGTTCGTCGAGCCGTCAACAGGCGCCGGTGATCGTCGGTGCGTCGGTCACCGCGATCGCCGCCATCCACGCCCTGTTCAGTCTCGGCCCGTGGCTGGCGCTGATCCCGGTGGGCATCCTGCTGCTGGTGCTCGGCGCCAGCAACGAACGCCGCCGCCGAGCCCAGGAACGCCTACAAACCGCCCTCCGCGGCATGAGATAGAGCCGCAGCCCCCGGCGATCTTGCACTTTCTGTCGCGGCAAAAGGTGCGAATGCCGCGTAACGACGACCCAAAGTGCAGGATCGCGGGGGCGCGGCAGGGATCAGCGGAGCGTGGCCTGGAGGGCTGCTTCCTTCTGCGCCACCAGCTCTTCCAGGTCCTGCTGGTAGGTCGCCATCCGGGCACGCAGGCCCTCGTCGGTGGCGCCGAGGATCCGTACGGCCAGCAGGCCGGCGTTGCGGGCATTGCCGATCGACACCGTGGCCACCGGAACGCCGGCCGGCATCTGCACGATGGACAGCAGCGAGTCCATGCCGTCGAGGTGCTTCAGCGGCACCGGCACACCGATCACCGGCAGCGGGGTCACCGAGGCGACCATGCCCGGCAGGGCGGCGGCCCCGCCCGCACCGGCGATGATCACCTTCAGGCCCCGGTCCGCGGCGTCACGGCCGTACTCGATCATCGCCACCGGAGTCCGGTGCGCCGAGATCACCCGGACCTCGTACGACACTCCGAAGTCGTCCAGCACCTCGGCCGCCGCCCGCATGGTCGGCCAGTCCGAGTCGCTGCCCATGATCAGCCCGACCGTGCTCACGTCGACTCTCCTCGATTCGCGGCCGTGGGGGTCACTCGTGCCCCTCGCGCAGCCAGCGCACGGCCCGCGCCGCCCGCGCCCGTACGTCGTCCAGGTCGTCGCCGAGCACCGTGACGTGGCCGACCTTGCGGCCGGGGCGCACCTGCTTGCCGTAGAGGTGCACCTTCGCGCCCGGTTCGGCGGCGAAGAGGTGGTGCAGCCGCTCGTCGATCGACATTCCGCCCGGCTCGCCACCGAGCACGTTCGCCATCACGACCACCGGCGCGGTCAGCGCCGTGTCGCCCATCGGGTAGTCGAGCACCGCCCGCAGGTGCTGCTCGAACTGGGACGTCCGGGCGCCCTCGATGGTCCAGTGCCCGGAGTTGTGCGGGCGCATCGCCAGCTCGTTGACCACGATCGCCGGACGGCCGGCCGCGTCGCGCACCTCGAACAGCTCCACGGCGAGCAGGCCGACCACGCCGAGCGCGGTGGCCAGGTCGATCGCGAGCTGCTGGGCGGAGAGCGCCAGTTCCTCGTCCAGGCCGGGCGCCGGGGCGAGCACCTCGACGTTGATGCCGTCGCGCTGGACCGTCTCGACCACCGGGTACGCGGCCACCTGACCGAACGGCGAGCGGGCCACCTGCACGGCCAACTCGCGGCGCAGCGGCACCCGCTCCTCGACGATCAGCCGGGTGCCACCGGCGAGCAGCGTGCTCGCCAGCTCGGTGGCCTGGGCGGCGTCGTCGACCATCCAGACGCCCCGACCGTCGTAGCCGCCCCGGGCCGCCTTGAGCACCACCGGCCAGCCGACCTGCGTGCCGAAGTCGACCAGCTCGCCCGGCTCGCCGACGGGCCGCCACGCGGGGTTCGGTGCGCCCAGCTCGGTCAGGCGTTCCCGCATGACCTGCTTGTCCTGGGCGTGCAGCAGCGCGTCCGCCGGCGGGTACAGGGTCACGCCCTCCGCCGCGAGCGTGCGGATGTGCTCGTTGGGCACGTGCTCGTGGTCGAAGGTGACCACGTCGCAGCTTTTCGCGAAGGTGCGCAGCGCGGCGAGGTCGGTGTGATCGCCGTACTGGACGTCGGCGGCGACCAGCGCAGCGCCGTCGTCGGGGGCCGCCGCGAGCACGCGCAGTGACTGGCCGAGGGCGATCGCGGCCTGATGGGTCATCCGGGCCAACTGGCCGCCACCCACCATGCCGACAACGGGTAGACCGGTACGGGAATCCATAGCGCGGCCAGCCTATCCGGGCCTTCGACGTGGCCACCCCGGAGGGCCGGCGACCCATCCGGGCGATGCCGGAGCACCGCCCGGGTGGGCCCGCCGGTGACCACCGGGCGTATGTCGGGCTGCGCGGAGCGTGGTGCTGGTCGTGACTTACGGTCCGAACGTCCGGCCGCAACCCGGGTGCTCCGCCGGGCGTGTAACGGGCATCGACGATTCACGCTGGACCATGGGGGAACGATGAATCTGGCAGTCCTACGCGTCCTCGCGCCGCTGACCGTCCTGGCAGGGCTGACGGCCTGCACCACCGCGTCGCCCGATCCCGTGGCCGGCTCCGGTGCCACGTCGTCCGCACCGAGCGCCACGCCCTCCGGTGCGACGCCATCCAGCGGCGCGACGCCGACCCCCGGCGCGGCACCCGCCACGTCGCCCAGCACCGAGGCCGCCTGCCCGGTGAGCGCCGCGACCCTACAGACGGCATCGGGGCTGGGCAGCACCCACCGGATCGACCCGGAGCACATCACGTGCGCACGCCGGTGGGCGACGGCCGGAGTGATCGCTGTCGACCCGGGGCAGCAGGGCGACGGCGTGATCGTTTTCGAGTACGCCGCCGGCAGCTGGAAGAAGATCGGCGAGGGCAGCGCCCTCGAATGCAGCCCGTTCGGCATCCCGAACGAGATCGGCGACCAGATCGGCTGTCACGACGACTAGCCCTGCATTCCGCACGTGGCTGATTGTCAACACCACTCGAGTGGGTCGATGTCGAGGAGTTCGAGGAGATGGAGTTGTAGGGGTGTGGGTT
>NZ_JBFAHZ010000061.1:0-31239 GCF_040654415.1 Micromonospora sp. NPDC050695 | reverse complement strand
TGGATCGCCACCCGCGGCTACTCCACCAGCTGACCCACACACCCACACACCGAAAGGGCCGGACCCCAACCGGGGCCCGGCCCTTCGGCATGTCCGGGGTCAGCGTTCGCTGCCCGCCCGAGCCGGCTCGACTTCGGGGGCCGGCTCGGCGGCCTCGATTCGGTGGGCCCGTCGACGCAGCCACCAGGTGCTGGCGAGGCCGGCGAGTACCGCGAGGACCAGCCCGGCCCAGGAGATGTCCTTGAGCCAGTGCTCGGCGGCCCGCCCCACGGTGAACAGCAGGTAGGTGGTGCCGAACGCCCAGACCAGCCCACCGGCGGCGTTGGCCAGCAGGAAACGTCGGTACGGTACGTGCAGTGCACCGGCGAGCGGCCCGGCCAGGATGCGCAGCAGCGCCACGAACCGACCGAAGAAGACGGCCCAGACGCCGTACCGGGCGAAGCTCTGCTCGGCCCGGGCCAGTTGGGCGGGGCCGAGGTGGCGGGGGAAGCGTCGGCCCAGCCGGGCGAGCAGTGGACGGCCACCCCGACGGCCCACCGCGTACCCGATGGAGTCGCCGACGATCGCGCCGGTGGCCGCGGCGGCGGCCACCCACTCGGGTTCGACCACTCCGGTGGCGGCGAGCAGGGCGGAGCTGACCAGGACGATCTCACCGGGCAGTGGGACGCCCATGCTCTCGACCCCGATCACCCCGCCGACGAGCAGGTAGACCGCGATCGGCGGCAGCGACACGAGCCAGTGCTGGACGTCGAACACGCCCGAACCCTACCCGCGGCCGAACGCCCGCACCTGCCGCCGCGGGGTGAATTCGCCTCGGGTGGCCCGACGCACGCCCCGCAGCGCGTCCTAGGAGGCTAGGGATGAACCGTGCGGGCAGCGAGCGGCCGGGTTGCGTAACTAGCAAGACGGACGTACGGTTTTGTTGAGAGCGGAATCGGCGGTAAGTGTCACCTAACCTCGGCGGCACCCCGGCCGGTGCGACACACTGCTCAGGACTACTCACGGTCGCTGGTGTGAAGGAGTACGACGTGGCGAGCCTCGACACCTTCGGTGCGAAGACCCAGCTACGCGTCGGAGACGCGAGCTACGAGATTTTCAGGATCGACAAGGTGGACGGCCACGACCGGCTGCCGTACAGCCTGAAGATTCTCCTGGAGAACCTGCTGCGGACCGAGGACGGCGCGAACATCACCGCCGACCACATCCGTCAGCTCGGCGGATGGGATCCCACCGCCGCCCCGAGCGTGGAGATCCAGTTCACCCCGGCGCGGGTGCTCATGCAGGACTTCACCGGCGTGCCCTGCGTGGTCGACCTGGCCACCATGCGTGAGGCCGTGCGTGACCTGGGCGGCGACGCCAGCAAGGTCAACCCCCTCGCCCCCGCCGAGCTGGTCATCGACCACTCGGTGATCGCCGACCTGTTCGGCCGCGAGGACGCCTTCGAACGCAACGTCGCGCTGGAGTACGAGCGCAACAAGGAGCGCTACCAGTTCCTGCGCTGGGGTCAGACCGCGTTCAACGAGTTCAAGGTCGTCCCGCCGGGCACCGGCATCGTGCACCAGGTCAACATCGAGTACCTGGCTCGTACGATCATGGAACGTAACGGCCAGGCGTACCCGGACACCGTGGTCGGCACCGACTCGCACACCACGATGGTCAACGGCCTGGGCGTGCTGGGCTGGGGCGTCGGCGGCATCGAGGCCGAGGCTGCGATGCTCGGTCAGCCGGTCAGCATGCTGATCCCCCGGGTGGTGGGCTTCAAGCTCTCCGGCGAGATGCCGGCCGGCACCACCGCCACCGACCTGGTGCTGACCATCACCGAGATGCTGCGCAAGCACGGCGTGGTCGGCAAGTTCGTCGAGTTCTACGGCCCCGGCGTGAGCGCCGTGCCGCTGGCCAACCGCGCCACCATCGGCAACATGTCCCCCGAGTACGGCTCCACCGTGGCGATCTTCCCGATCGACGCGGAGACGATCCGCTACCTGGAGCTGACCGGTCGCGACGCCGCGCAGGTCGCGCTCGTCGAGGCGTACGCCAAGGAGCAGGGCCTCTGGCACGACCCGGCGGCCGAGCCCTCCTACTCGGAGCGCCTGGAGCTGGACCTGAGCACCATCGAGCCGTCGCTCGCCGGCCCGAAGCGCCCGCAGGACCGGGTGCCTCTGGGCAGCGCGAAGACGCTGTTCCGCTCCGCGCTGACCGACTACGTCGCCGACGACTCCACCAGTGAGCGTGACCTCAAGCCGAGCGTGGCGCGCGAGGAGCTGCCGCGCGGCGCGAACGGGCCGGCCGACGAGGCCAGCGCCGAGTCGTTCCCGGCCAGCGACCCGCCGGCCAACGAGTTCAGCGACCCGGCCGACGAGCCGCGCGACCTGGAGACCGCCGCCGCCGGAGCGGGCGGGCGGGCCACCAAACCGGTACGGGTCACCGGCGCCGACGGCGTCGAGTACGAGCTGGACCACGGCGCCGTGGTGATCGCGGCGATCACCTCCTGCACCAACACGTCCAACCCGCAGGTGATGATCGGGGCGGCCCTGCTGGCCCGCAACGCGGTCGAGAAGGGCCTGACCCGCAAGCCGTGGGTGAAGACCACCCTGGCCCCGGGCTCGAAGGTCGTCATGGACTACTACGAGCGGGCCGGCCTCACGCCGTACCTGGACAAGCTCGGCTTCAACCTGGTCGGTTACGGCTGCACCACCTGCATCGGCAACTCGGGCCCGCTGCCCGAGGAGGTGTCCGCGGCGGTCAACGAGCACGACCTGTCGGTCGTGTCGGTGCTGTCGGGCAACCGCAACTTCGAGGGCCGGATCAACCCGGACGTCAAGATGAACTACCTGGCGTCCCCGCCGCTGGTCGTCGCGTACGCTCTCGCCGGCACGATGGACATCGACCTGGCCAACGAGCCGATCGGTGAGGACAGCGACGGCAACCCGGTGTTCCTGCGGGAGATCTGGCCGAACAGCGCCGAGATCCAGGACGTCATCGCCCAGGCGATCGGCGCGACCGGCTTCAGCGCCGCGTACGCCGATGTCTTCGCCGGCGACGAGCGTTGGCAGTCGCTGCCCACCCCGACCGGCGACACCTTCGCCTGGGCGGAGGACTCGACCTACGTGCGCAAGCCCCCGTACTTCGAGGGCATGCAGCAGGAGCCGAGCCCGGTCACCGACATCGCCGACGCGCGGGTGCTGGCCAAGCTGGGTGACTCGGTGACCACCGACCACATCTCGCCGGCCGGCTCGATCAAGGCCGACTCGCCCGCCGGCACGTACCTCGCCGAGCACGGCGTGCCGCGTCACGAGTTCAACTCGTACGGCTCCCGCCGGGGCAACCACGAGGTGATGATCCGGGGCACGTTCGCCAACATCCGGCTGCGCAACCAGCTGGTCCCGGGTGTGGAGGGCGGCTTCACCGTCAACCACCTCACCGGCGAGCAGACCTCGATCTACGACGCCTCGATGGCCTACCAGGAGGCCGGCATCCCGCTGGTCATCCTGGCCGGCAAGGAGTACGGCTCCGGCTCGTCGCGGGACTGGGCGGCCAAGGGCACCATGCTGCTGGGCGTGCGGGCGGTCATCGCCGAGTCGTACGAGCGGATCCACCGCTCCAACCTGATCGGCATGGGCGTGCTGCCGTTGCAGTTCCCGGTCGACGTCACCGCCGAGTCGCTCGGTCTGACCGGTACGGAGACGTTCACCTTCACCGGGGTGACCGCGCTCAACGACGGCGAGACCCCGCGCACCGTGCGGGTCAACACCGACACCGGCGTGGAGTTCGACGCCGTGGTGCGGATCGACACTCCCGGTGAGGCGGACTACTACCGGCACGGCGGCATCCTGCAGTACGTGCTGCGCCGCATGATCGCCAACTGACGCCGTACACCTGAGAAGGGCCGCTTCCCGCGCTGGCGGGGAGCGGCCCTTCCACGTCTCTGCCTTCCGTGCCCCGGGCTGCTGCCTCGCGCAGCCGCAGCGCGACCGCGCGCCGTCAGCACCCGGCGTGGTCGGCAGTCGGGCGAGATGGGCGACAACCTCGCCGACGTCATCGGCGCACGTGCCTCCAAGGACCCGGGCCTACCGGGTGAGTTCGTCGGCCCGGTCGAGCAGGGCGCGGCGCTCGGCGGCCGAGTCCACCGCTGCCGCCGCCTGCCGGAACAGCGCGGCGGCGCGTGGCCGGTCACCCTGCCGAGCCACCAGGTCGGCCTCCACCGCCACGGCGAGCGGGTTGCCGTCCAGGCCACCCCCGGCGCGCGCCTCGTCGAGCAGGCCCAGTCCGGCCGCCGGCCCGTAGGCGTAGCCGTGCGCGACCGCGCGGTTGAGCGCGACCACCGGCGACGGCCGGATGCCGAGCAGGGCGTCGTAGGCGCCGGCGATCGCCGGCCAGTCGGTGGTCTCGACGGAGGCGGCGGTGGCGTGGCAGGCGGCGACGCGGGCCTGCCACGCGTACGGCCCGTCCTGGCGTACCCGATCAAGGACGGCCAGTCCCTCGGCGATGGCGGCGCGGTCCCACCGGCCGCGGTCCTGCCGCTGAAGGGTCAGCAGGTTGCCGGCGGCGTCACGGCGGGCGTCGGCCCGGGAGTGCTGGAGCAGGAACAGCGCGAGCAGCGCGGCCACCTCGGACTGCTCGGGCATCAGCCGGTCGAGCAGTCGGGCCAGCCGGATCGCCTCGTCGGCGAAGGCCGGCTCCCCGTCGGCGACGTAGCCCCGGGTGAACAGCAGGTACAGCACGGCGAGGACGCCGGGCAGCCGCTCGGTCAGCGCCGGTCCGCTGGGCACCCGGTACGGGATGCCCGCCTCGGCGATGCGGGTGCGGGCCCGCGTCAGCCGTCGGGTCATCGTCGACTCGTTGACCAGCAGGAGCCGGGCGATGGCCGCGGTCGGCACCCCGCACACGGTGCGGAGCGTCAACGCCACCCGGGCCTCGATCGCGAGCGCCGGATGGCAGCAGGTGAAGATGAGTCGCAGTCGGTCGTCCACCACGTCCTCCCCCACCTCCGGCTCGGGCTGCGCGTCGACCGGCGTGAGCAGTGCCAGGTCGTGGAGTTTCCGGCGTTCCACGGTGGCCCGGCGCAGGACGTCGATCGCCCGGTTGCGGGCCACTGTCATGAGCCAGCCACCCGGGTTGTCCGGCACACCGTCGGCGGGCCAGCGTTCCAGGGCGACGGTCAGCGCCTCCTGGGCGCAGTCCTCGGCCAGCGCCCAGTCCCCGGTCACCCGGATCAGGGTCGCGACGATCCGGGGGTACGCCTCGACGCCGGCGGCCGCGACGGCTTGCGCCGCCACGGCCGCTCCCGCGCCGGTCACCCGGCCGGCGCCCACGTGCGCGCCGGCCGGCGTTTCGGTGCGGGCCATCCGGTCAGCCGGGCAAGCCGGCGAACGGGCGCAGTTCCAGTCGCCCCTCGCGGGCCATCGGGTGAGTGCGCGCCACCTCGATCGCCTCGTCCAGGTCGGCGCACTCGAGCAGGTCGAACCCCACGATCACCTCCGTGGTCTCCGCGAACGGTCCCTCGGAGACGAGCAGCTCGCCGGCACGGACCCGGACCGTGGTGGCCGCGCTGGTCGGCGCCAGCGCGTCGCCGGTGAGGCGGCGCCCACGCGAGTCGTTCTCCTCCACCCACTTGTGGATGTCGGGCAGATCGGTCGGGTCGGTGTCCGGCTCGGTGTCGCTGCACACGAACATCATGTACTTCATCTGGGCGCTCCCTGGTTTCTCGGGTTATCGCCAGCATGACGTTCGGCCGGGGCCGTTCCGGACGCCCTCCCCTGAAAATAGTCGGTCAGTTTCCTCCGGCGGCGCGGCGGCGGGCCTCGCGGGTCTTCATGGCGTGCTCCATCAGCGTGACGAGCACCTCCTTGCTGGACTCGCGCTGCCGGGCGTCGCAGAGCAGCACCGGCACACCCGGGTCCAGGTTCAACGCGGCCTGCACCTCGTCGAGCCGGTAGGAGCGGGCACCCTCGAAGCAGTTCACGGCGACCACGAACGGGGTGCCCCGGCCCTCGAAGTAGTCGATCGACGGGAAGCAGTCGGCCAGCCGGCGGGTGTCGGCCAGCACGACCGCGCCGATCGCACCGAGCGCCAACTCGTCCCAGACGAACCAGAACCGGTCCTGCCCGGGGGTGCCGAACAGGTAGAGCACCAGGTCGTCGCTGATGGTGATCCGGCCGAAGTCCATCGCCACGGTGGTGGTGGTCTTGCCCTCCACCCCGGACAGGTCGTCGATGCCGACACCGGTCTCCGTGAGCACCTCCTCGGTGCGCAACGGCCGGGTCTCGCTCACCGCGCCGACCATCGTGGTCTTGCCCACACCGAACCCACCGGCGACCAGGATCTTGATCGCGGTGGGCAGTGGGGTCGCTCCCGCCGGCCGGTCAGAGTGCCCGTAGTCCATTGATTACCGCCTCGAAGATGCTGTTGTCGGGAAGACCGGCCGTGGTCTGCGGCTCGCGGACCTGCACCAGGCTGCGGGCCGCCAGGTCGCCGAGGAGCACCCGGATGGTGCCCACCGGCAGGTCGAGATGGGCGGCGATCTCGGCGACGGACTGTATTCGTTGACACAGTCCGACGATCGCCAGATGTTCCGGGCCGAGGCCGACCTCCGGCGTGACCTCGGCGCGGGTCGCGGTGACCAGGGAGATCAGGTCGAACGTGCCGGTGACCGGGCGGGCCCGGCCGCGCGTCACCGCGTACGGGCGCACCACCGGGCCCGCATGGTCATCCACCCACTGATGGTCCGCGGACTCTCCCTGCACCGTCATGCCGCTACCTCTCGCCGGCCGGCTGCTCGGTGCCACGGGACGGGGAGGCCACATACTTGCCGACCCGGGTGACCAGCATCGCCATCTCGTAGGCGATCAGGCCGACGTCGGCGTCCTCGGTGGCAAGGACCGCCAGGCAGGCGTTGCGGCCGGCCGCGGTGACGAACAGGAACGACGACTGCATCTCGATGATGGTCTGCTGCACCTGCCCGCCGCCGAAACGCTTCCCCGCGCCGCGGGCCAGGCTCTGGATGCCGGCAGCCATCGCCGCGAGGTGCTCGCCGTCGTCCCGGCTCAGGCCCTGGGAGGAGGCCATCAACAGGCCGTCGGTGGAGAGCGCGACCGCATGCTCGGCCTGCTTCACCCGGCCCACCAGATCATCCAGCAACCACGTCAGGTCGGCACTCGAAGCCGTCTTCTGCGCCACTTCGTCGTCCTCTTCTCGCCCGGCTGTTGCGCCGTGTTCGTCTGGAGCTGACCGTCACACCGTGCGGTGACCCGCATTCTCGGTGGCCGGTCAGGTAGCTTGCGGGTCCTCGTCGCTCGGCTCGGGCGTCGCGCTCGGCGGGGCGCCGGCCGCGCCGCCGATCAGTCGCGCCGCGTCGGTCCGACCGCGACGGGTGCCGGTCTGGTACGAGCTCATCATCCGGCGCACCTGCTCCGGGGGACGTGCCACGTCCTCGTCGTCGGTCTCTGTCGCGGCCGGGTCGTCGCGCAACTCGGGCACGATGTTCGCCTGCCGGACCCGTACCGGCAGGCCCGAGTCGGTCCGGTCCGCCTCGGCGCGGGCCGGCATCGGCCCGCCGTCGGCCGCCGCCTCGCTGGCGCTGTCCGTCGGGCGGGAACGGTCGACCGCGGGCAGTCCGGTGGGCACCGTGGGAGCCTCCAGGGCGGGCTGGCCCAGAACACGCCGGGCCCGGGTGGGCAGGTCCGGCGTACCGGCGCCCTGCGGTGTCCGCTGGCGGGTGGGCAGAGCGGCGTCCACATCGGTGCCGTCGGCCTGCCCCGTCGCGGTGGTGGCGTCCGGCACCAGGTGCCCGGCCGGGGTGACCGGCTCCGGCACGTCCGGCGCCGTCGTGCCCGGTGCCTCCGGTGCGGCCGCCAACGCGACCGGCGCGAGGACGGCCGGCCGGCCGGTGTCGGCGGTGGTGGTCGGCCCCGAGGGCAGGGCGATGGCCGGCGAACCGGCCCGCATCGCACCGGAGTCCTCCGAGCTCGGGCCGTTCTCGGTGACCAGTTCCAGCGGGATCAGCACCACGGCGGTGGTGCCGCCGTACGCCGACTCCTTGAGCCGCACCCGCACGCCGTGCCGCTCGGTCAGCCGGCTCACCACGTAGAGCCCGAGCCGGGCGGCGTTGGCGAGGTTCAGCTCGGACTGGTCGACGATGCGGTGGTTCGCGGCGGCCAGGTCCTCCTCGCTCATGCCGAGGCCCCGGTCCTCGATCTCGATGGCGAACCCGTTGGCCACCAGCTGACCGCGGACCTCCACGGTGGTGTGCGGTGGGGAGAACGACAGACCGTTCTCGATCAGCTCGGCGAGCAGGTGGATGATGTCGCCGACCGCGCGGCCGGCGAGGGAGACCGGCCCGAGCGGCAGCACGTTGACCCGGGTGTAGTCCTCCACCTCGGCCACCGCGCCACGGACCACGTCGACCATCGGCACGTTGCGCCGCCACGCCCGGCCCGGGGTCGAGCCGGAGAGCACGATCAGGTTTTCCGCGTTACGCCGCATCCGGGTGGCCAGGTGGTCGACCCGGAACAGATCCTCCAGCTCCTCCGCGTCGTGCTCGCGCCGTTCCATCGCGTCCAGCAGGGTGAGCTGGCGGTGCACCAGCGCCTGGGTGCGCCGGGCCAGGCTGAGGAAGACCTCACGGACGTTGCGGCGCAGGTCGGCCTGTTCGACGGCGGTCCGCAGGGCGGTTTCCTGAACGGCGTTGAACGCCTTGCCGACCTGACCGATCTCGTCGGTGCCGAAATCGAGGGGAGGCGCCTCGGTGGCCACGTCGACCTCCTCGCCGTGGCCGAGGCGCTCCACCACCCGGGGCAGCCGTTCGTCGGCGAGCTGCCAGGCGGCCTGGCGCAGCCGTTCCAGCTGGCGCAGCAGGGCCCGGGCCGTGGTGATCGAGACGACGATGGAGGCGATGACGGCGAGCAGACCGAGGCCGGCGGCGAGCACCAGCCGGATGACGACCCAGATCGCGACCGGGGTGGCCCGCTGGACCAGCGCGTCCCCGCCGGCCAGCACGACGGCCTCCTGCTCCTCCACAGCGGGAGCGAAGGCTGCCTCCCAGTCGTCGGCGCCGACCGGCAGCGGGGCGTTCGGTCGAGCGCTGGCGACCATGCGGTCCTCAAGCGCTCGGAGCTTGGTGAAGGCTGGGCCCTCGGTCATCTGGACGTACCGTTGGCGGTCGGCCTCGGGCAGTTCGGCCAGTGCCTCGGTGACGAGGAACCGTTGCGCGCCAACCAGGTGCGCGAACTGGGCGTACTCCTTGTCGCTGATTCGACCCGCCGCCGAGACGCCGGCGAAGAGCGCGTCCTCCTGCGACATCAGCTCACGCACCCGTACGAGCCGGGTGAGCGTGACGGTGTCCTGGGCGATCTGCTCGTCGTCGAGCTGACCCATGGCCCCGTACACCCGGAACAGCCCGTCGAGGACCCCGGTGTACGCTGCCGCCGCGCCAGCCCGGTCGACGGTGCCGGCGACGACGGCCTCCCGCATGTGACCGAGCCCGTCCAGCCGGGAGATCACGTCGTCGATCCGCGTGGTCAGTTCGTCGCTCGACACGAATCGGGCTCGCCAGCTACGGGCCGCCTCGGCGAACGCGGCGGCCTCCTTCTCGCTGCGCTCGTGCTGCGCCTGCAACTGCTGTGCCAGCCCCTGGTCGCGACGTCCGAGGTAGGCCACCGACATCCGGCGCTCCTGCTGGAGCTCGGTGAGCAGCGGTTCACTGGGTTGGGCGACCTGCGCGTCGAGCGTCTGCACACCGAGCACGTTGAATCCGTCGCGCAGGGTCACCCACGCCGCGAACGCCCAGAGCGCGGCGAGTGAGACCAGTAGGGCCACAATCTTGGTGCGCAAACTTGCACTGCGGGAAGCCATCCCACCCGTCCCTCGACCGTTTCGATTGGCTGAATGAGCCCAGCCCCCGGCCCGGCGCACGCTAGCAGTGTCCGGAATTTCACTCAAGCGATGCAGTTCAGCGGCTTGCTGGGATATGGGTGGAACCGTTCAGCTGCACCGCAGCCGCCGCCCGCGCAGCCACCACTGCCGCCCGGACGATCAGTGCCGGATGGTAGAGGTCCTTGTCATGCCACAGTGGATCGTCGACACCCTCATTCTGCATTGTGGACAAACGGTGAGCAGCGGCGACCCTCGCGTCCCGGATCGTGGATGACGGGCGCGCTGTCAGCAACACGAGTAGGCCGTAGGCGGTCTCCTCCGCCGTGCCATGCCATCGTCCCCACGAACCGTCGGCCCGCTGGTTCTCGAGGGTCCACGAGACGGCCCGCCGCAGCGCCGCGTCGGCCGACGGACCGCCGTACTCCCGCAGTGCGAGCACCACGCAGTAGGTGGCGTAGTAGGGCGAGGCGTGCCAACGGTCCGTCCATCGACCGTCGGCATGTTGGCGGTCGATCAGCCAGCCGGTGAGCCGGCGCAGCACCGGTGCTGCAGCCGGGTCGTTGCCGCCGAGGCATCGCCCGAACGCCTCCAACACGTGCGCGTTCGTGGTCACCGACGAGCCGTCCTCGCCCTGCCAGGTGCCGAAGTGCTCCCCGGTGTCGAACCGGCTCAGGCACGTCGGATCGGTGGGGTGACCCAGGAGCGCCAGCGTGTAGAGCGTCACCGCCGTCGTGTCGGCGTCGGTGGGCAGCCCCGGCCCGGTGGCAGCGCCGTCCGGCCCGAGTGCGTCGCGCAGCCCGGCAACCAGTTCCGCCGGCACCGTCGGGAGCACACCAGCCCGTGCCAGGGTGCTCAGCACCCACGACCGTTCGAACACGGCCATCGGTGTGGTACACGGAACCGCTCCGCTGTGCTCGCCGAGCGCCCGGGTCAGGTAGTCCAGCGCGGCGGATTGAGTACCGCCGGGGTTACCGAGCCACGCGGCGGTGGCGGCCGGCGAGGCTCCGACCGGGCCGGCGGCGGTGGCGGCGACACCGGTCGCACGCCGGGCGGCCGGCCCGAGGATCTCCAGCGCGTGAAGCAGCTTGGGCGGAATCGGCCGACCGGATCCGGCCAGCAGGCGTACGCGGTCGAGCCGCTGCCGATCCATGGCCGCGGGCATCGGCGGCGGGCCGACGCCTCGCCAGTGCGCCAACCACGTCGGCGGGTCAGCGAGCTGGTCGGCGATCCGGTCGACCAGTGCCGGGACGATCAGGTCCGCAGCCGGCAGGTCCGGCACAGGGTAGGTCGAGGGGCCGGCCACCCGGTCGAACAACAGGCGCAGCGCGCGGTCGACCGCGTCGTGCACCGCCGCCGGGGACCAGCCCACCGGCTCGTCGTGCAGCGACGCCGCGAGCAGCCCCTCCACGGCACTCAGGGTGGGCACCAGGGCGTACCCGTCCGGCCCGCCCCAACCTCCGTCCGGGCGCTGCACGGCGAGCAGGTACTGGATCCGGTCGGCGTGTCGGGGTAGCCAGGGCGCCCGGGAGACCAGACGGGCAGTCTCGTACGGCGAAGCGGATGTACGGCCGGACGGGTGCAGGATCAGCTCGGCAACCAGCTCGTCGACGGCGCGCGCCGACCCGGGATCCTTCGCCGCGCCGGCGTCCCGGGCCAGCGCCTCGGTGCTCACGACACACCCCAGAAGTCGGTGCTCCGGTAGAAGCCGGTGGTGTAGCCGAGCTGTCGAGTCAGGTAGGCCGCCTCCCTCGGGCAGTCGGCCCGCAGTTCGTCGAGCAGGTCGGTCACATCCGTGACCAGGCGTTTCAGCACCTGCTCCACCACCGCCCGGTCGTCCACCAACATGATCGCGTTCAGGTCGCCCCAGCGGAGGTCCCGCTCATGGGTACTCAGGTCATTGACCAGTCGAAGAGCGCGTTGCACAGCGTCACTGGCGATGACCAACCGGTCGAGCCGAGCTTGCGTGTCGGCCCCGCCGGTCCGGATCCAGTGCACGACGTTCACGACGGTACAGGCCAGGTTGTCCGCGTTGTTCAGGTAATCGGCGAGGGTGGGCGGCGGCTGAAGACCATCCCGCATCGCCGTCTTCCACTGCCACTCCTGCCGCATCGCGTGAAGGGTCCGTCGGGCCGCCGCCCGCCACGCCCCGCCCAGTGTGGCGAAGGCTGGCACGGCAACCAGGTCGGCGTGGAGACCGGCGAGGAAGCGACCCAGTGGATCATCCGTCGCCGCGGACGCACCGTCCGTGACGGAAAGCTGCCTCTGCACCAGCCGGTCGAGCTCGACGGCGGAGGTGGCCAGCCGGTCCACCTGCCAGTCCAGCGCGAACCCCCAGAGCACCGCCCGGTTGGTCAGACGCAGCTCGACTGCCTCACACCACGGCGCGCTGAACGCAATAGCCAACGCGATGCTGCTGGTCAGAGCGCCGTCGAAGGGCCCCTCGGCGAAGAGGTCCGGATGGGCGGTCAGGCAACGTTGCAGGTCACGTTGGCCATGGGCGGCCAGGGCACAGACGCGGCCGTGCTCGGCGGCCTGCTGTAGTTCGTCTCCGACCCTTGGTAGTGGTGCCATCCGCTAGGCCAGGGCCGGTTGCCGATGTGGGGTGAGCAGCAGCGGCACCCGTTCCCGTGGTCGAAGCGACGCGGCGAGCCGCGGCGATGGCATCCCGGGCGTGCAGAGCCGGTACCGGAAGCGGCTGAGCAGCGTCGCCACGATCAGTGGCGCCTCGACCTGGAAGAAATACTGGCCGATGCACTGGTGGGCGCCGCCACCGAAGGGGTAGTAGGCGTACCGGTGGGCGCGCCGGGGGGCGTCGGGCGCGAAGCGCTCCGGGTCGAAGACCGCCGGCCGATCCCAGAAGCGGGCCAACCGCTGGGTCACGTACGGACTTAGGACGATGGTGCCACCGGCCTTGACCCGGGTGCCGCCGATGACGTCGTCGGCGATCGCGGTCCGCGGCACCAACCAGCCGGACGGGTAGGCGCGGACGAGTTCGTCCAGCACCATCCGGGTGTAGCGCAGCTCGCCGAGTTGTTCGCGGTTGATCACGTCGCCGGGGCCGACCACACGATCGATCTCCGCGTAGAGCCGCTCGGCGACGTCGGGCAGTTGCTCCAGCAGTGGGAAGAGCCAGGTGAGCACCGTGTAGGTGGTCTCCGTGGCGGTGACGAAGATCGACACCAGATCGTCGCGTACCCGCTGCTCGTCGAGCTTGTGGCCGTGCTCGTCACGGCCCCGGCCCAGCGAAGCGACGATGTCGTCGCCTCCGTCGTCGTGGGCTCGCTCGGCGCGGACCAACGGCAGCAGAATGTCGTCGATGTTCTGGACCGCCCGCCGCAGTGCGCGGTCACCGGGCATCGGCACGGCGTCCGGCAGGAACGGGGTGAGCAGCCGGAAGCGCAGTGCGGTCGCCACGGTGTCCTGTTCCGCGACGATCCGCACACCGTCGGTGACGGGGATCTTGTTGCCGAAGAAGACCCCGATGACGGCCTGGCAGATGATCCGGGAGATCTCGCTGGCAGCGTCGACCGGTTCGCCGGTTCGCGCCGGGACGTTCAGCTCGTCGACCGCAACGCTGATCGCCCGGCTCAGGCCGTCCACCACAGCGTCGATCCGCTTCGCGGTGAAGTGCGGCTGGAGCCGTCGGCGACTTGCCTCCCACTGCGGGCCCTCGGCGAGGATGCCGTCGCCGCCGAGCTTCTTGACCGACTTCCACATCATGCTGTCGCCGGCCCGGGTGTAGTTGGCGGCGTTGTCGCGGAGCACGTGCTGGACGTGTGCGGGCTCGACGACCAGGTACGGCCGGATGGTGCCCAGGTTCAGTCGGACGACCTGCCCGGGCGACGCGTCGGCCAGCCCGACCAACGTGCCCAGTGGATCACGGAGTAGCGCGGGCAGCACGCGTCGCAGGCCGGCCACATATGGATCGCGGCGTGTCGGGATGCTCGGCTCAGTCACTGTTCACCTGCACGGTCCTCTCCGGTGGCATCGCACTGCGGGTTACGCTCTGTGCTGCCTCGGCGATGGCGCATGACCATCAGGCAGAGCATCGCATTCACGAATCGCCTTCACCAGCACCATGATCGGGAAGGTTTCTCGCGTTGACTGAGCGATCTGCGCCCTTGATCCGACCGGCTCGGCCGATCCGGAAAATTCCGCAGGTGGCACCGCATGGTGAGCACCGGGTGAGCTGATCCGCAATGAGCATGAAAAACAGCACATTGACGCGTCGGTGTTGGTGTGTCTGGGGCTACCGACGGTCGCGCAGCGCCCGCAGAGGCACGAATCCAGGCGCTTGCGGAGACGCTGTGCCAGGCTCAGGAGCATGGACGACAAGACCATCCTGAACCGGATCTCCGAACTGGTCGACGAGGAACACAAGCTGCGGGCCGATGCCCAGGCGCACGAGTCGGGCACCGAGGGCGAGGCCAGCGAGCGACTGCGCGCCCTGGAGGAGTCCCTCGACCAGTGCTGGGATCTGCTGCGCCGCCGACGGGCCGCCCGGGAGACCCACGGCGACCCGGACGCCCAGGGCGAACGCCCCAAGCCCGAGGTGGAGCGCTACCTGCAATAGCCGGTGGAGCGGGTCGGGCGGAGTGCCCGCCCGACCCGCTCCGATCAGCGGATGCCCGCCTCGCGCAGCAGCTCAGCGGTCAACGCGGCCGGATCGACCTGCTCCGGCGGCAGACCACGAGCCACGAACCAGGTGCCGACCACGCGTACGTCGCGGGCCAGGAACTCCGGCCCCTGCGGGTTCGCCACCACGTCGACCACCTGCGGCAGGTCGATCACGACGAGCCGGCCGGAGTGCACGAGCAGGTTGTACGGCGACAGGTCGCCGTGTGCGTAACCGGCCCGAGCCAGGACCCGCAGCGCCTCCACCAGCTGCGCCCACAGGTCACGCAGCTCGGCCGGGTCGGGCCGTAGCTGGGCCAGCCGGGGCGCGGCCTGCCCCGACTCGGCGTCGCCGACGAACTCCAGCATCAGCTCGGTGCCGCGCAGCTGCACCGGGTACGGCACGGCGATCCGGTCGTGCCCGGCGCCGATCTCCCAGAGCCGGGCCAGGGCGGCGAACTCGGCCGCGGCCCACTGCCCGGCGATCATCTGCCGACCGAAGGCCGTCCGGCCGGCCATCGCCCGGTTCTCCCGGGACCGGCGTACCCGACGGCCCTCCAGGTAGCCGGCGTCGCGGTGGAACAGCCGGTGCTCGGAGTCGCGGTACCGCTTGACCGCCAGGAGGCAGGACCGGTCGGTGTCCGGCACCGCACGGCGGACCAGGTGGACGTCCGCCTCCTTGCCGGTCTTCAGCACACCCAGTTCGGTGTCCTTGGCGGCCAGTTCGGTGACCAGCCAGTCCGGGTACGGCTGCGGCCCGTGCACCGCCTCGTCCCAGGACGACCAGTGCTCGCCGGTGTCCGGGTCAGGCTCGGTGTCCGGGTCGGCGAGCGGCTCGGCCGGCCGCCCGCGCTTCAGAAACTGCGGTTCGTCGTCGTCGAAGCGGCTCTTGCCGCGGCTCCGGCGCTCCAGCGCCGGAAGGTCATGATCGCGCACTGTGGTGAGGTTCCCTTGGTCGAGGCTGAGATAGGCAGCTGGAAGCGACCTGCGAAGACGGCCATGACCGACCCCCTCTCCTCGACCGGGCACACGCCCGGGATGCACCATGCGCCGACCATGCTCGCCGCGTCCCGGCGGCCGATCAACCGAATTACCGCGACGCGCGTCAGCCGGCCAGCACGGTGGCGACCGCGGCGATCAGCCCGTCCACCGTGCGACTGGGCGCGAACCGCACATCCGACCAGGTACGCCCGCGGTGCAGCCACACGCTGGGCAGTCCGACCGCGGCGGCGCCGCCGATGTCCGCCTCCGGACTGTCGCCGACCACCCAGGCGCCGCGCAGTGGCATCCGGACCCGCTGCGCGGCGAGCGCGAAGATCCGCGGGTTGGGTTTGCTGACCCCGGCCTCCTCGGAGATCACCCAGTCCGCGACGTAGCGGTCCAGTCCGGTACGGCGGATCTTGGCGTCCTCGACGCGTACCGTGCCGTTGCAGACCACCACCGGCACCCAGCCCGCGTCGTCGGCGATCCGCAGCGCGCAGGCGGTCAGCGGATCGAGCCGGGTCTGCTCCACCACCCCGTCGTGCAGCTCCTCCACCAGGTCGATCGAGGGGATGCGCAGCTCGTAGCGGTCCCGGATCGCGTCGGCCAGGTCCCAGCGGTCGGTCAGGCCGTCCGCGTCGACCGAGAGCAGCCAGTCGATGTCCGTGGGGGGCGCGCCGATGCCGTCCAGAAAGCGCTCACCCCAGCGGCGGAACGGCCCGGCCCGATCCAGCAGGGTGTTGTCCAGGTCCAGCAGGAGCAGTGGCACTCGGGCACCCTACGGGACCGATGTGTCCGCCAACAGGTCCAGCCGGTATCGACCTGACTATGGGCTCAACCGGACATTGACCCCCGGGGATCGCCCTGGTGCGGCAACCGATCGGCGAGCATCGAATGAGCCGCCCGGGTGGCCACGAGTTCGGCCGGGTCCAGGGCCGCCACCAGCACCGCCGTGCCCTCGTCGGCGCCTCGGGCGAGCACCCGTCCCTGCGGGTCGTAGATCGCCGCGCCGCCGTTGAACCGCCACGGGTCGACTCCCCCGACCGCGTTGGCGAAGACCACGAACATGGTGTTGTCCAGCGCCCGCGCGGCGTAGTACAGGTCCCGGCGGTGCTCCGAGCCGGCCAGGTATCCGCTGGGACACAGGTAGGCGTGCGCGCCGTCGAGGGCGGCGGCCCGGGCGTGTTCCGGAAAGCAGCCGTCGTAGCAGATGCCCAACCCGAGCCGCCAGTCGTCGACGAGCAGCGTGGCGCCCCGTGCACCGGCGTCGAACAGGTCCCGTTCGCCGCCCCAGAGTTGCTGCTTGTCGTACCCGACGCGGATCGCGCCGGCCCGGTCGACCACCAGCGCGGCGATGGTCCGCCGGCCGTCCGGGTGGCGGGCGGCGGCACCGACGAGCACCGTGACGTCGGCCTCGCGCGCCGCGACGCGCAGCGGGTCGAGCCGGGGGTCGGCGACCGCTCCGATCGGATCGGCCGCGACATCGGTGCCGGCCGGGTCGGCGGCGAGGGTCGGCGGGTGGTACGCGCAGAGGTACAACTCGGGCAGGACGGCGACCCGGGCGCCCTGCCCACCGGCGCGACGGACCAGCTCGGCGGCGGCGAGCGCGTTGCCGGCGACGTCACCGGGGGTCGGCGTGGCCTGGACGGTGGCGACGGTCAGCGGGGCGGACGGCGCGGGGTGGGGCGGGGTCACCGGAGGATGATAAACGGCTCGTTACCAAGCCGTACGTACGGTTTGCACGGCCCGGGGTGACCTGCGACGATCGACGCGTGCCCAGAGTAAGCCAGGATCAGCTCGACGCGCGCCGGCAGGAGATCCTCGCCGCCGCGCGGGCGTGTTTCGCCCGGCACGGCTACGAGGGGGCGACCGTACGCCGCCTCGAGGAGGCCACCGGGCTCTCCCGTGGCGCCATCTTCCACCACTTCCGGGACAAGGACTCGCTCTTCCTGGCCGTCGCCGAGGACGACGCCGCCGTCATGGTCGAGACGGTGGCCCGTAACGGGCTGGTGCAGGTCATGCGCGACCTGCTGGCCCGGGCGGTCTCCCCGGACACCACCGGCTGGCTCGGCAGCCAACTGGAGGTGTCCCGCCGGCTGCGCACCGACCCGGCGTTCGCCCGCCGCTGGGCGGAACGGTCCGCCGCGATCGCCGAGGCGACCCGGGACCGGCTGGCCCGACAGCGCGACGCCGGCGTGCTGCGCGAGGACGTACCCATCGACGTGCTCGCCCAGTTCCTGGAGCTGGCCTACGACGGGCTGGTGCTGCACCTGGCCATGGGCCGGCCCGCCGGCGACCTGGGCCCGGTGCTGGACCTGGTCGAGGAGGCGGTCCGCCGCCGCTGATCGGCACCGCCGGGCACCGGCGCGGGGACCGTGGCGGCGCTGCTCCACAATGGGGCCCGCCGATCCCTCCGGTGACAGGAGCAGCCGATGACCGACCTCGCCGCGTCGGGCGACACCTGGGGCATCCCCGGCCCGACCTTCCTCCGGTTCTACCTCGTGGCCGCCGCCCTGGTGGTGGCGCTCGCGGTGTTCCACCGGGTCCGCCTGCTCGCCGGACCGGCGGCCACCCCGGCCGACCCGCTCGGTCCACAGCAGGTCGCGTACCTCAACGGCGGACCCGCCCTCGCCACGCACGCCGCGCTCGGCGGGCTGCGCGGCAGCGGCGCGATCGGCGTACGACCGGACCGTCGGCTGACCACCGTCGGTGCCGCGCCCACCGGTCTCACTCCACTGGACCAGGCCATCCACTGGGCTGCCCACAATCACCTCCGGGCCCGGGACCTGCCGCAGGACCATCGGGTGCGCACCGCCCTCGACCAGCTGCGCACCGGCCTGGAGCAGCGCGGACTGCTGGCGAGTGAGGCACAGCGGTCCGCCGCTCGGCGCTGGGCCCGGGTCATCGCCGGCCTGCTGGTGCTGGGTGTGGTGCGGCTGGTCGCCGGCCTGGAGAACGGGCGGGCGATCGGCTATCTGGCACTCACCCTGATCGCGGTGCTGGTGGCGGTCGTGGTGCTCTGGCGCGTACCGCAGACCACCCGCGCCGGTCGCGCGGCGTTGCGCGACACCCGCCGGCAGCATGCCCACCTGGCGCCGGCCTCCGCCCCGGCGTACGCCACCTACGGGGCGGGCGGCGCGGCGATGGGCGTGGCCCTGTACGGCACCGCGTCGCTCTGGGCCCTCGACCCGGGCTTCGCCGAGCAGGCCGAGATCCAGCGCCAGGCCGCATCCGGCAGCGGCTGGGCCGCAGGCTCCGACGGATCGTCCGGCGGTGGGGACAGCTCCGGCGGCGGCAGCTCGTGCGGCGGGGGTGGCGGGTGCGGCGGAGGCGGAGGCGGGTGCGGCGGATGACCGACCCGTACGGCGTCGGGATCGGCTGGCGCCCGGAGATCGCCGGGTTCGTGGCCGAACTGCCCGGGCTGCGTTTCGTCGAGGTGGTGGCGGAGTCGGTACCCGCGACCGGGCCGCTCCCGCCGGGTCTGGCGCAGCTGCGCGACCGGGCGGTGACCGTCGTACCCCACGGGGTGCGTCTCTCGCTCGGCGGCGCCGAGCCGGTCGACCCGGCCCGGGTCGCCCACCTGGCGGCGGTGGCGCAGCGCGTCGACGCCCCGCTGGTCAGCGAACACATCGCCTTCGTCCGGGCCGGCGGCGTGGAGGCCGGGCACCTGCTGCCGCTGCCCCGCAGCCGGGAGGCGGTCGACGCGGTCTGCGCCAACGTGGCCCGGGTGCAGGCCGAGCTGTCCGTGCCAATCGCGCTGGAACCGATCGCCGCACTCGTCGACTGGCCCGACGACGAGCTGAACGAGGCGGACTTCCTCACCGAGATCCTGGACCGGACCGGTGCGCTGCTGCTGCTCGACGTCGCCAACGTGTACGCCAACGCCCGCAACCGGGGCGCCGACCCGCTCGCGCTGCTCGACCGCCTGCCGCTGGACCGGATCGGGTACGCGCACGTCGCCGGCGGGTCGGAGCACGGCGGCTACTACCACGACACGCACACCGACCCGGTGCCGACGCCGGTGCTGGAGCTGGTCGGCGAACTCTGCGCACGACGGCGGCCGCCTGCGCTGCTGCTGGAACGCGACGGCGGCTATCCACCGGCCGCCGACCTGCGCGCCGAGTTGGACGCCCTGGCCACCGCCGCCGGCTTCCCGGCCGTGACATGAGCGGCACCACGCCTCGCGCGGGGCTCGCCGAACGGCAGGCTGAGCTGGTCGCGGCGCTCGTCGCCGGGGGCGCACCGCCGGCCGGGTTCGCGCCGGGGCCGTTGGCCGCCACCCGCACGGCGCTGCTGCGCAAGCGGGCCGGCGAGGTGGCCCGGCACTGGCCGCTGCTCGCCGCCGGCCTCGGCCCCGAGTGGCCGGCGACGTTCGCCCGCTGGGCGTCCGACCGGCCCCCGGCCGGTTCGCTGCGCGACGGGTGGGACCTGGCCCGGGAGCTGCGCGAGCAGGGCCTCCTACCCCCGGCGGGTGCGGAGGAACTGGCCGCCCGGGAGGCGGGCCTGCGCTACGACGGGCACACACCGCCACGTCCGCGCCGGCTGCCGGCGGTTGCCCGCGCCGGCGGCGCCGTCGCGGTGCAGATCGCCGGTCGGGTACGCCTGCTGCGCCCCGCCCGACGTCCACCCGCGCCGCCCGTCGACGTTGGCGGGCGCGTGCCGGATGCGGCAGGATCGGCGTCATGGATCTCGGACTGACCGACCGCGTGTACGTGCTCACCGGTGCCTCTCGCGGCCTGGGTTACGCGACGGCGGAGTGCCTGGTCGCCGACGGCGCGCGGGTGGTGCTCTCGGCTCGCGACGCCGACGCGGTGGCCACCGCCGCCGAGCGCCTGGGTGGCCCGGATCGGGCGGTCGGCGTCACCGCGGACCTGGCCGACCCGCAGACCCCGGAGCGGCTCGTCGCGGCGGCCCGGGAGCACTTCGGTCGGATCGACGGCGCGCTGATCTCGGTCGGCGGCCCCCCGGCCGGCAACGCCGCGTCGATCAGCGACGAGCAGTGGCGGATCTCCTTCGAGACCGTCTTCCTGGGCACCGTCCGCGCCGTGCGGACGATCGCCGGCGCGCTGCCCGACGGCGGCGCGATCGGGCTGGTGCTCTCCACGTCCGCCCGGGGGCCGGTGCCCGGCCTCGGCATCTCCAACGGCCTGCGGCCCGGGCTGGTCGGCGTCGCCAAGGACGTCGCCGACGACTACGGCCCGCGCGGCGTGCGGGTGGTCGGCCTGCTGCCCGGCCGGATCATGACCGACCGCAACCGCGAACTGTTCGCCGCGACCGGTGACCCGGAGCGGGCCCGCGCCGAGGCCGAGGCCAGCATTCCGCTGCGGCGCATCGCCGACCCGGCCGAGTTCGGCCGGGTGGCCGCGTTCGTGCTCTCCCCCGCCGCCAGCTACCTGACCGGTCTCACCGTGCCGGTCGACGGCGGCGCGCTGCGCGGCCTGTGACCCCCGGCGCGGCCCGCCGAGCCTCGGACGTGCCGCCCGACCCGGCCCGCCGAGCCTCGGACGTGCCGCCCGACCCGGCCCGCCGTGTCGGTTCTGCCGCCACGCACCCCCGGCCGACCAAGGCGGAGCTGGCCGCCGCCGCGGACCGGACCATCCCCGACGTGCTCGCGCCGGGGCTGGCGGTGCTCTTCGTGGGCATCAACCCCGGCCTCTGGTCGGCCGCCACCGGGTGGCACTTCGCCCGACCCGGCAACCGGTTCTGGCCGGCGCTGCACGGGGGCGGGTTCACCCCGCGGCAGCTGCACCCGAGCGAACAGGGCGAGCTGCCCGCCCTCGGGCTCGGCATCACCAACATGGCCGCCCGGGCCAGCGCCCGCGCCGACGAGCTGAGCACCGAGGAACTCCTCGACGGTGCCACGATCCTGACCGGCACGGTGGCCCGGTACCGTCCACGCTGGGTGGCGGTGGTCGGAGTGACCGCGTACCGGATCGGTTTTCAACGGCCCAAGGCCACCTTCGGGCCGCAACCGGAGTCGCTGGCCGGCGCCCGGCTGTGGGTGCTGCCGAATCCGAGTGGCCTGAACGCGCACTTCACCCCGGTCACCCTGGGTCTGGCGTTCGCCGAGCTGCGGGGCGCCACGGGTCTGCCGGACCGCCGCCCGACCTGACGCCGTCGCCACCACGCTCGGGTCGGCCAGGCCGGGTCGGCTCGGCTCGGCCGGGTCGGCTCGGCTCGGCTCGGCCGGGTCGGCTCGGCTCGGCTCGGCCGGGTCGGCTCGCGGGCCGGGGTCTGCTTCAGGCCGAGGGCCGGTATGCCTCGCGGATCCTCTGGAGTTGATGCCGCCAACGAATCTCATCGCCCCCGCGGTGGCCTGATTCGTTTGCGACATCAACTCCAAAGCGTGCGCGCACCCCACAGGCGGTCGACGCGCCGCCCCAGCAAATCCCGCAACAGCCGGAAAGATCGCCGACACCCGAGCCGACCCCTGCGCCGACGACACGGCCACCGTGGCCGTCGCTTGAGCCGCCGCGACCAGGCCGGACTCTCCCGGGAGGTCAGTTGGCGGCGGCGGGGGGCATCGCCTCGTCCGCGACGTACGTGCCCAGCGGCATGACCACCGGCTCGGGACCGGTCGCGTCCACGAACGGCCTCGGCGAGTCGGCGACCGCGAACTGGGTGCGGTACAGCTCGGCGTAGAGCCCGCCGACCGCGACCAGCTCGTCGTGCCGGCCCCGCTCGACGATCCGCCCGCCGTCGAGGACGAGAATCTGGTCGGCGTCGCGGACGGTGGAGAGCCGGTGCGCGATGACCAGGGCGGTACGTCCGGCCAGCGCCACCGACAGTGCCCGCTGCACCGCGGCCTCGCTCTCCGAATCCAGGTGTGCGGTCGCCTCGTCGAGGATCACGATCGACGGGGCCTTGAGCAGCAGTCGCGCGATGGCGATGCGCTGCTTCTCGCCGCCGGAGAAGCGGTAGCCGCGCTCCCCCACCGTCGTGTCCAGCCCGTCCGGCAGCGACCGGACCAGGTCGGCCACCTGGGCGCCGGCCAGCGCGGCCCAGATCTCGTCGTCGGTGGCGTCGGGCTTGGCGTAACGCAGGTTCTCGGCGATCGTCTCGTGGAACAGGTGCGAATCCTGGGTGACGACGCCGATCTCGTCGCGCAGGGAGGCGAGCGTCGCGTCGCGCACGTCCACCCCGCCGACCAGCACCTGCCCGTCGGTGACGTCGTAGATGCGGGAGATGAGCATGGACAGCGTCGACTTGCCGGCGCCGGACGGACCGACCAGGGCGACCATCTGCCCCGGCTCGACGCTGAACGAGACACCCTTGAGGACCGGCTCGTTGACCGTCCGGTCGAGGGTGGCGACCTCCTCCAGTGAGGCGAGGGAGATCTCGGCGGCGCTCGGATAGCGGAACCGCACGTCGCGGAAGTCGACCCGGCCGGTGCCGCGGGGCACCGGCACCGCGTCGGGCTTCTCCACGATGCCCGGCTTCAGGTCGAGCACCTCGAAGACGCGGTCGAAGGAGACCAGCGCGCTCATCACGTCGACCCGGACGTTGGACAGCGCGGTGAGCGGCCCGTACAGGCGGGTGAGCAGCAGCGCGAGGGTCACGACGGTGCCCGCGCTGACGCCGCCGGTCACCGCGAGCCAACCGCCGAGGCCGTAGGTGAGCGCCTGCGCCAGCGAGGCGACCAGGAGCATCGCCACGAAGAACGTCCGCGAGTACATGGCGGACTGGATGCCGATGTCGCGGACCCGCTCGGCCCGCCCGGCGAACCGTCGCGCCTCGATCTCGGGCTGACCGAACAGCTTCACCAGCAGCGCGCCGGCCACCCCGAACCGCTCGGTCATCGTCGCGTTCATCTTGGCGTCGAGGTTGTACGCCTCGCGGGTGATGTCGGCCAGCCGGCGGCCGACCCGCCGGGCCGGAATGATGAAAATCGGCAGCAGCACCAACGAGAGCGCGGTGATCTGCCAGGAGAGGGTGAACATCACCGCGGCGGTGAGGACCAGCTGGATAACGTTGCTGACCACGCCGGACAGGGTCGAGGTGAACGCCCGCTGCGCGCCGAGCACGTCGTTGTTGAGTCGGCTGACCAGGGCGCCGGTCTGGGTGCGGGTGAAGAACTGCAACGGCATCCGCTGCACGTGGTCGTAGACCCGGGTGCGCAGGTCGAGGATGATGCCCTCGCCGATGCGGGCCGAATACCACCGTTGGGCCAGCGACAGCAGCGCGTCGGCGACCGCCAGCGCGGCGATGAACAGGGCCAGCCGCACCACCAGCCGGCCGGCCTCGGTGCCACCCCGGTTGATCGCGTTGATCACGTCGCCGGCGAGCACCGGAGTGGCCACGCCGATGATGGCGGCCAGCACCACGGTGGCCAGGAAGACGATGATGTCGCGCCGGTACGGCTGGGCGAAGGCCACGATGCGCCGGGCCACCCCGCGCTTGAGCCGATGGGTGGAAACCTCGTCGCGGTTGCGCATCGACCGGAGCATGCTCCACCCCGCCATGCCACCGCCGGACATCGGGTTGGACACCGTTCACCTCCGGGTCATCGTCGGGCGGACCGCACCGTCAGGTCAATTCTCCCGACGACTCTGACAACCTCGGCCGTAACCCGGATCTTCCCGCGCGGTCCTTACTATTCTCCCTGGCCGGCGAGGTCACGCAGCCGGCGGGTCTGCGCCTCCCGCTCGGCCCGCTGCTGGTCGGCGTGCGACCGCCCGGCCGCACCGGCGAGCAGAGCCTTGATCTCCACCACGGCGTCGCGGGCGCCCGCGAGCAGGCCCGCGGTCAGGTCACGGACCGCGCCGTCCAGCTCGGCCGGGCGTACGACCAGGGTGGCCAGCCCGATCCGGTCCGCCTCGGCGGCGTCCAGCCGGCGGCCGGTCGCGCAGATCTCCAGCGCCGGGGAGTAGCCGACCAGTTCGACGAGGCGCTTCGTGCCGGCCAGGTCGGGCACCAGGCCGAGGGTCACCTCGGCCATCGACAGCTTGGCGTCGGCGGCGAGCACCCGCAGGTCACAGGCCAGCGCCAGTTGGAATCCAGCACCGATCGCGTGGCCCTGCACGGCCGCGACCGAGATGACGTCCGGGCGGTGCAGCCAGGTGAAACCCGCCTGGAACTCGGCGATCCGGTCCGCGCACTCCTGCTCGGGCAGCGTGGCCAGCTCAGCGAACGACCCTGGACCGGACGCACCGGCCACCGCGAGGTCGAGGCCGGCGGAGAACGCGCGCCCCTCGCCACGGACCACCACCACCCGCACGTCGCCGGGCAGGTCCCGCGAGAAGTCACTCATGGCGCGCCACATCGCGGGCGTCTGGGCGTTGAGCACGTCGGGCCGGCACAACGTCACCGTGGCAACCGGCCCGTCGCAGGTCAGCCGGACCCCGGTCGCCTCGGCGGTCACCGGGCGGCCCGGGGCGCGGCGCTGGTGGACGACGCTGAGCGGCGGGTCACGCCTTCTTGCGGCGCCGGGCACCGCCGCGCTGGCGCAGCTGAACCCCGGACTCGGTGAGCACTCGGTGGATGAACCCGTAGGAACGGCCGGTCGAGGCCGCCAACGCGCGGATGCTCTCCCCCGAGGTGTACCGCTTGACGAGGTCCTTGGCGAGCGTCTGACGCTCGGCTCCGACGATCCGGCGACCCTTCTCAGTGCTGGTGGCTGTGCCAGTGGCTGCCATGCTGTGTCCTCACGTCCCAGACTGTGCGGTTCGGATACGGTCACACCTATTAGACCGCCTCGAACGATCATGCGCCAGATATCAACTCTTCGCCAACCGACACGCTATGCAATGTCAGCTTCCCGATAGCGTGATGCCGGCGATCCGTCGCGTCGCACCGTCCAGGCGTACCACCCGCGGTACGGCGACACCCGCCGGCGACCCGTAACCTTCGGCCATGATCGACCTGTTGGGCACCGCAGCCGGCGCCGCGGTGGTCTTCGCCGCCACCGACATCGACGACATCGTCATCCTGACGCTGTTCTTCGTGGCGGCCCGCACCACCGGTCGACCCCGCCCCTGGCAGATCGTCGCCGGCCAGTACCTCGGTATCGGCGCGCTCGCGCTGGCCAGCGTGGTGGTCGCGGCCGGGCTGCTGGTGGTGCCGGACCCGTGGACCGGGCTGCTCGGCCTGCTGCCGATCGCGTTGGGCGTCCGCGCGTTGCGCACCTCCGACGACGACGGCCCGGCCACCGTCGTCACCGGCGCCCTCGGCGTGGCCGGGGTGACGATCGCGAACGGCGCCGACAACGTGGCCGTCTACGTACCCGTGTTCCGGGCCCTCGGCACGAGCGGCATCGCGATCTTCCTGCTGATATTCGTGCTGCTCATCGCGCTGTGGTGCGCCGCCGCCGCCTGGCTGGGCGGGCACCCCCGCGTGGTCCGCCTGGTCGAACGCGCGGGCCACTGGCTGGTGCCGGCGATCTTCATCGGCATCGGGGTGGTGATCCTGGCCAGCTCCGGCGTGCTCGGCCGGCTGGTCGACCTGCTCGGCTGAGGGCGAGGCTCGACCGCCGGCGACGGCCCGAGCCGGCCCGGTCAGGCCAGCTCGACCAGCTCGAGCAGGTCGTCGCTCCAGGCGTCCTCGTCGCCGTCGGGCAGCAGGATCGCGCGGTCCGGCTTGAGCGCGAGCACCGCGCCCGGGTCGTGCGTGACCAGCACGATCGCGCCGGGATAGTTGGCGATGGCGTCGAGCACCTGCTCGCGGCTGACCGGGTCGAGGTTGTTCGTCGGCTCGTCGAGCAGCAGCACGTTGGCGCCGGAACAGACCAGGGTGGACAGCGCCAGCCGGGTCTTCTCACCGCCGGAGAGCACCCCGGCGGGCTTGTTCACGTCGTCGCCGGAGAACAGGAACGCGCCGAGGATCTTGCGCAGGTCGGTGTCGGACTGCTCGACGGCGGCGGCGCGCATGTTCTCCAGCACCGTCCGCTCCACGTCCAACGTCTCGTGCTCCTGGGCGTAGTAGCCCAGCCGCAGGCCGTGCCCCGCGTGCACCTCTCCGGTGTCCGGGGTGAGCAGCCCGCCGAGCATCCGCAGCAGGGTCGTCTTGCCGGCGCCGTTGAGCCCGAGGATGGCCACCCGGGAGCCCCGGTCCACCGCCACGTTGACGTCGGTGAAGATTTCCAGCGAGCCGTACGACTTGGACAGGCCGGTCGCGGTGAGCGGCGTCTTGCCGCACGGGGCCGGGCTGGGGAAGCGCACCTTGGCCACCCGGTCGGCGACCCGCACCTCATCCAGGCCCGAGATCAGCTTCTCGGCACGGCGGGCCATGTTCTGCGCGGCGACGGTCTTGGTGGCCTTGGCGCGCATCTTGTCGGCCTGCGCCATCAACGCGCCGGCCTTCTTCTCCGCGTTGGCCCGCTCCCGGCGGCGACGCCGCTCGTCGGTCTCGCGGGCGTCCAGGTACGCCTTCCAGCCCAGGTTGTACACGTCGACGACGGATCGGGTGGCGTCCAGGAACCAGACCTTGTTGACCACCGACTCCAACAGCGCGCCGTCGTGGGAGATCACGATCAGGCCGCCCTTGTGGTTGGCGAGGAAGCCGCGCAGCCAGGTGATCGAGTCGGCGTCGAGGTGGTTGGTGGGCTCGTCGAGCAGCAGGATGCCGCCGCCGTTCTCGCCGGCGTCGCGGAACAGGATCCGGGCCAGCTCGATGCGTCGGCGCTGGCCGCCGGAGAGGGTGCCGATGGTCTGGGCGAGCGCGCGGTCGGGCAGGCCCAGGTTGGCGCAGATCCGGGCGGCCTCGGCCTCGGCCGCGTACCCGCCGAGGGCGGCGAACTGGTCCTCCAGCGCGCCGTAGCGGCGGACCAGCTTCTCGTCGGTGTCCTCGGCGAGGCGGGCCTCGAGCTCCTGCATCTGGGCCATCAGCACGTCCAGGCCGCGCGCGGAGAGCACCCGGTCGCGGCCGGTGACCTCCAGGTCGCCGGTGCGCGGGTCCTGCGGGAGGTAGCCGATCGCGCTGCGCTGGTCGATCTGCCCGGCGTAGGGCTGCCCCTCGCCGGCGAGCACCTTCAGCGTGGTGGTCTTGCCGGCGCCGTTGCGGCCGACCAGGCCGATCCGATCACCGGGCTGCACCCGCAGGGTGGTGTCGGACAGCAGGATCCGGGAGCCGGCACGCAACTCCAGGCCGGTGGCAGTGATCATCTCGTGGGACTCGCTCTCGGGGTCTGGAAGGCTGACTCAGGGCACGCGAAAGCGCCGGCGGGCGGTTGGAGCCCGTCGGCGCGGGGCGGTTCAGCCTTCGCAGCGCGGCACGGGGACAAGTGTACCGGGCGCTCCCGAGCGACCCGCCCGGATTACCGATCAAGATCATCGGGTACCGGAACGCCTGTCCGGACCCCGTCCGGCACTCACGCGACACAACGACACACAGACGACACTCACCGGCATACGGCGATCGGGGTCACCATGGAACTCAACGAGCGGGCGGAAATCGACACCTCGCAGGTCAACGACGTGGGCCGCGGTGGCGGATCCGGCGGTGGCATGGGCATCCCGATCCCGGGTGGCGGCGGCCGGGGCGGCATCATCGGCATCGTGGTGGCCGTGCTCATCGCGCTGCTCGGTGGCGGCTTCGGCCTCAACGCGATGACCAACGGCGACGAGGGCGGCCAGGCCGGCGGCAGCGACCTGGAGCAGGTGTGCTCCCGCGACAACCCCCAGCGCTTCGAGGACCTGCGCTGCCGCAACGCGCTCTACGTCAACAGCATCCAGGCGTACTGGCAAAAGGCGTACCCGGAGGTGGGCAAGGGCAGCTACGAGCCGACCGACACCAACTTCTTCCAGCAGGCGGTGAACACCGGCTGCGGCCAGGCCGACGCGGGTGTCGGCCCGTTCTACTGCCCGGCCGACAAGCAGGTGTACATCGACCTGAGCTTCTACGAGGAGCTGGCGTCCCGGTTCGGCGCCAAGGGCGAGTTCGCCCAGCCCTACGTGCTCGCCCACGAGTACGGCCACCACATCCAGAACCTGCTCGGCACCAACGCCAAGGCCGGCCAGGGCGACCAGAGCGGCCCCAAGTCCGCCTCCGTGCGGCTGGAGTTGCAGGCCGACTGCTACGCCGGCGCCTGGGCCAAGCACGCCACCGAGAGCAAGGACAAGACCGGCCAGGAGCCGCTGTTCAAGTCCATCACCGAAACCGACATCAGCCAGGCCGTCGAGACCGCCGAGGCGATCGGTGACGACAGCATCCAGGAGCGCTCCGGCGGGCAGGTCAACCCGGACCAGTTCACCCACGGCACGTCCGAGCAGCGCAAGCGCTGGTTCACCCAGGGCTACGACCGCGGCGACCCGAAGACCTGCGACACCTTCGGCACCGACCAGCTCTGACCCCGGCAGCGTCGATCATGGAGTTGTGGTGCCCGGTATGCGGGCATGAACGGCCTTCGTCCACCACCACAACTCCATGATCGACCCGCCGACCGACGCGCGCTGACCGACGCGCGCTGGTCAGGGGAGCTGTGACACCTGGTAGTGGCTGATCTGCCAGTCATTGTTGATCCGGCGCAGGAGCACACCCAGGTTGACCGTCAGGGTTGGCCGGTCGGTGAAGCCGAACTCCACCGCCAGGTAGCCGAGGACCACGTCGTCGGCCAGGCGCCGGGTCTCCCGGATGTCGTACGCGGCGGTCAGACCCAGCGGCTGGCCCGCGTAGTACTCGGCAACCCCGGCGCGGCCCACCGGGTACGGGTGCAGCCCCTAAAAGATCGCATCGCTGGTGAAGTACGACGCGACACGCTCCGGCTCGTGGGCGTCGACCGCCGACTTCCACCGATCGAGGACGGTCCGCAGGATCTGCGCCTCGGAACTGGACATGATGATCTCCATGCTGGTGGCGAGCCCACCGGCTCAGCGAGACGGCTGACCCGGGTCGTTCGGGTGCGGTGTCAACGGCGTCACGGTCTCGCGCCGCCAGGCACGCAGCGGCATCGACGCGAGCACCACGTCCAGCTCCTCCGCGTCGTCGGCCTGGAAGAGTCCCCACGTACGCCACTCCCCCGGCGCCAGCGGCGGACGCCACAACCGGCGGAGACTGCCCTGCGCCGTCAGCTCGGCCGAGCGCGCCGCCTCACGCCGGCGCATGTCGGCGACCTCGTCCTCCGACGTGCCCTCCGGCACCGTCGTCACCATGTCCACCAGAAACTCCACACACCCATCCTCCGGCCACCGCCGTGACGGCACGCCGGGAACCCCGCTCCGCGTGGCGGTGATCTCCCCTGCGGCAGACCCTGCCGTCACTCCGGGCGGTCGGGTGCCGGGTCGCGCAGCCGGATCCGTACCGCCCGGGCCGCGCCCACCGCCGCGACCAGCACCGCGTGCCGCGGCTCCGGCACGTCGAGCAGCCGCTCGGCCCGCAGCGGCACGAGCGGGGCCAACCGCCGGTCCGCCAGCACCGTGTCCACCGCCCGCCGGTCACCGCCGCACACCAGCGCGGCGAGCCTCGCCGCCTCCGGCAACAGCAGCCGTACGGCCAGCTCCGCCGCGTCACCGAGCGCCGCCTTGGCCTGGTTGTCTCGCCGCCGGGCGAACCGGTGCTGAGACCATCCCCCCGCGGCGGTGCGCCCCTGCACGTACCGGGTGTCCACCTTGGAGACGACCAGGTCGGCGCCCTCGGCCACACCGATGGCCACGGCGCCCTTGCGGGCCAGCAGCAGGCCGATCCGGCGGGGCGCGACAGCGGCGGCCACGAACCCGGCCACGTCGACGCCGGCCGGCGAACCCGGTGGCGCGTACAGCTCGGCGGTCGTTCCGTCGGAGGCGGTGAGCAGCAGGCCGTACTCCCGCTCGGTGGTGGTGTGCGGGCCGTGCCGGTCGGCGAAGCCCTCGACCCAGCGGCCCACGCGGGCCGGATCGACCTCGACCCACCGGCCGCCCCCGGCTGCGGGTCGACTGGTCACCGTCCGACCGTACGGCACAATGGCCCCGCCCGGACGGCCGGGCGGTGGCGCTCAGCCCGGCAGCAGCGCGACCACCGCCAGCGCGGCGATGAGCGCGCTGGACACCAGGCCGGTGACGAGCCGACCGCGCGGTCCGGTCAACGCCCGGCCGACGACCGTGCCACCGCCGGCGATGAGCAACTGCCAACTCGCCGACGCCAGGAACACACCGGCCACGAACAGCGCCACCGGGACCGCGCCCGGATCGGCCGTGCCCCGACGGCCGAGCACCAGCGCGGTGAAGTAGAGCACCGTGGTCGGGTTCAACAGGGTCAGCCCGAGCAGCGCCGCGTAGGCCCGCCCCGGCGTACCCATGCCCCGCCCGACGCGGGCCGACGGCGGCCGACCCGACCGGTGCGCCGACCAGGTCCGCCACAGGCCGTGCGCGGCGAGCCCCAGCAACACCACGGCGGCGACCACCCGCAGCGGGCCGGCGACCGGCGCGATGACCCCGGCCAGGCCGGCGCCCCCGAGCGCGGCGACCGCCGCGTAGAGCCCGTCGGCCGTCGCCACCGCGAGCGCCGCCGCGGCGCCGACCCGAAACGAGGTACGGGCACTGAGCCCCAGGATGAGAACGGCGATCGCGCCAACCGGGACGGCGACGCCGTAGCCGGCCACCAGGCCGGCGAGGAACGCCCCGCTCACGGACGTCGGTGCCGGATCGAGGCACGCCCCGGTACCAGCCGCTGTCGACGTACGGCAGTCGCCGCACGGACAGGGACCTGCATCGGGTACGCCTCAGTCACCAGCGCATCCTGCCCGCCCAAGCCCCGCCCCCGCCACCAATTTCCCACGCCCCACGCCCCCACGCCCCACGCCCCCACGCCCCACGCCCCCACGCCCCACGCCCCCACGCCCCACGCCCCCACGCCCCACGCCCCCAC
>NZ_JBFAHZ010000060.1:398-31706 GCF_040654415.1 Micromonospora sp. NPDC050695 | reverse complement strand
CGTGATCAAAACAGCCCGCCCGGTAGCGGCCGCCACGCCACGCCGCACATCCCACGAGTCCATACAGAACCGCAGGTCAACCCAAGATCAACTTAAGCTACGTGGCATTGACCGCAGCCGCAACCCCGACCCCCCCGCCAACCGGGGTGTTCCGAAGGTAGAGGTATGCCCGTTTCGAGGGCTGTTCGCCAACGGTTTCCGACGAACTTGGTTAGTAGGTTTCAGTGGCGGGGAAGCGGTCGCTGAAGGTAATGGCGAAAGCGTTCAACGCTGGTTTCCCGCGCATCGTCCATCGGGTTCTGCCTGCTCCGGTGGGGTCCAACGATTCGATCGCGTTCGTCGAGCAGATCAGCCGCCGGATACCTGCCACCCCACCGCCTAGCCGATCCACAACGACCCCGAGTGCCTCTTCGTGATCACGAGAAGGTAGATCACGACTGGGACCAGAGCCTGGGAAGGTTTGACTACGTATGCAGCCAGTAGTTGATGTATATAAACTGGAAGAAACTATCTTCAATGCAGGTGAAACGGCCTGGCAGCAAAGGCGAATGCAGGACGCCAAGCGCCATATTCAACAGTGGGGATACCATGTGCTGGGTAATGGCCTTTCCGTTGAACACCGCCGGCAGCAGGCCTATATCTACAATCCTGCGGTCCCAATCTCGTACGCGCAGTACGCTTTTCATGCTTTAGATTCCGAGCGCCGAATTCGTAGAGAACGCAGCGATGCGGCGGCGCTGCCTAGTCACTATTCCTCTCTGGAAGGGGGTGGTCCCCAAGCTGGACAGGCAGGGTCCGGGGCCAGCCAGCATCAGCAGTATTTGAACAGCTCGGGACGGGCGCCGGGGGCGCCTCGGATCTAGCTAGGTGGTCAGGACGTACCCGCCGGCCTGGGCGTTCGCCGGACTGGCCACGAGTAGGGCGATCGGCAGGCCAGCTCCAAGCGCTACGTACCCGCCGACTCGACTCTCCCGAGATCATGCCCTTTCTAGGCCGCCGGCAGGAGATTTGTTTCACGGATCGGTGAGGGCATGTCGGGCGTAGTGGCTGGCCCCTTGGCTGTGGCCTGGTGTCGGCGTCGGAAGCAGGGCTGTTGCGTAGTCGCTTGAGTGCCGGCTGACCTGCGGGAACTCGCGGTCAACCGTCCGGTGCAGGTGGTCGGCTCGGCTGGGCACCGAAGCAGAAGTGGTGCGACCGAAGGCCCCGTAGCTCCGCAGGCCAATGGACCGGGACCACCACGACGGGGGCTGCGCTGGTGCTGACCTGCGCAAACGGACTACGCAATAGCCCTGGCGTCGGAAGATGGACCAGGCGATGGCGTCGGCCGTGCGCCGGGCGGGTTCGATGATCAGGGCGTGGAACAGCCGTCGGAGTTCGTTGACGGTGGGCGGGATCAGCTGCCTGGGCTGGTGGTGCTGGCCGCCGTGGCGAGGAAGGCGTGGGCGGCGATGACGAGGGTGGTCCAGCGGTGCGAGGCTCGCCAGCGGCGGTGTTGGTGTTGATCCAGGCCGAGGCCGGTTCTGGTGGGACGGCTCGGCGGCCGAGCGGTCCGAGCAAGTCAGTACTGAGACGGAGGTAGGCAGAAGGCCGGACCCACAGGGTCCGGCCTTCTGCGTTTCGCCTGGTCAATCTGGCGGAGGATACGAGATTCGAACTCGTGAGGGTGTAAACCCAACACGCTTTCCAAGCGTGCGCCCTAGGCCTCTAGGCGAATCCTCCGTGAGCCAGGATACAGGCCCCCGTCGGCCGGGCCACCCCACCACCCCCTGAAGATCGACGGGCGGTCGGGTAGGCTGGGCGTCACCTCCCGTGCGGCGGTATCTCGTGAACCTCCCCAGGGCCGGAAGGCAGCAAGGATAAGCGAGCTCTGCCGGGTGCACGGGAGGCCTTTTTGTCTGTGGACCGGTTGATCCACTCGTCATCCATGATGTCGCGGTGTCCCGGGCATGCGGACACCCCGATTTCCAGGAAGCCGAGTTGATCAACGCGCGGCGACCAGTCTGCCCGGGGTGGTGGGTGGTCACCCGCGCCCGACCGGCGCAGAATGGCTCGGTCGAGAGGAGGCGGGACGAGTGACGCTGGCGCTCTACCGCAAGTACCGGCCGCGTACCTTCGCCGAGGTCATCGGGCAGGAGCACGTCACCGAGCCGTTGTCGCAGGCGCTGCGCAGCGGTCGGCTCAACCACGCCTACCTCTTCTCCGGCCCCCGTGGCTGCGGCAAGACCACCAGCGCCCGGATCATGGCCCGCTCGCTCAACTGTGAGCAGGGCCCCACCCCGGAGCCGTGCGGCACGTGTGAGTCGTGCCGCTCGCTGGCCACCGACGGCACCGGCTCCATCGACGTGATCGAGATCGACGCGGCCAGCCACGGCGGTGTCGACGACGCCCGCGAGCTGCGCGAGCGTGCGTTCTTCGCGCCGGCCAACAGCCGCTTCAAGATCTACATCATCGACGAGGCGCACATGGTCTCGACCCAGGGCTTCAACGCCCTGCTCAAACTGGTCGAGGAGCCCCCGGAGTACGTCAAGTTCATCTTCGCCACCACCGAGCCGGAGAAGGTCCTCGGCACGATCCGGTCGCGGACCCACCACTACCCGTTCCGGCTGTTCCCGCCGAAGGTGGTCCGCCCGTACCTGGAGCAGCTCACCCAGGCCGAGGGCGTCGCCGTCGAGCCGGCGGTCTTTCCGCTGGTGGTCCGTGCCGGTGGCGGCAGCATGCGGGACAGCCTCTCCGTGCTCGACCAGCTCATCGCCGGCGCCGGCCCGGAGGGGGTCAGCTACGCGCGGGCCGTCGCGCTGCTCGGGGTCACCGACTCCGCGCTGATCGACGAGATGTGCGACGCGCTGGCCGCCGGGGACGGCGCCGCCGCGTACGCCACCGTCGACCGGGTCGCCGAGGCCGGGCACGACATGCGCCGGTTCGCCTCCGATCTGCTGGAGCGGCTGCGCGACCTGATCGTGATCCAGCAGGTGCCGGACGCCGCCGCGAAGGGCCTCATCGACGGCCCCGCCGACCAGATCGAGCGGATGGCCGCGCAGGCCGCGCAACTCGGCCCCGGCACGCTCTCCCGCTGCGCCGACATCGTGCACGACGGCCTGGTGGAGATGCGCGGCACCACCGCCCCCCGGCTGCTGCTGGAGTTGATCTGCGCCCGGATGCTGCTCCCCGGCGCGCACGACTCCACCGGCGGCCTGCTCCAGCGCCTGGAGCGGATGGAACGCCGACTCACCCTGGGCGGCGGCGAAACCCCCACCAACCCAGGTGTACGCCCACAGCCCGCCGCCCCCGTCCTGGCTGCCGCAGCCAACCCGACCCCGGTCAACGCCCCGACCTCTGCCCCGCCGTGGGAGGTCGACCCGGCATCGTCCCCGACCCGCAGCGCCGCAGCCCAGAGTGCTCCGATCTCGGGTGCTCAGCCGTCGGGCGCTTCCGCCTCGACCGCCGACTCGCCGATCCCGGCGTCGCCCGGCGCTGTGTCGGCTGGTGGCTCGCCCGCCCCGCGCCGCGTGGTGCCGCCGTCAGCGGTGCTCCCCGACCCGGCGACACCCGTACCGCCCCGACCGGGTGCGCCGGCTGCCGCGCTGGACGCCGTCGCGGTCCGCCGGGTCTGGCCCGACGTGGTCGGCAAGGTCAACCGGACCAACAAGCGCATCGCCGCCCTGATGCGTGACGCGGTCGTCCGTGAACTCGACGGCGACATGCTGGTGCTGACGGTCAAGTCGACCGTGCTGGCCAAGATGATGGCCGACCACGCGGCGGTGCTCACCGACGCGCTGTACGAGGAGTTGGGCGGGCGCTGGCAGATCCGTTGCGAGGTGGCCGGCGAACGAGGTGGCACGCCGCTGTCCGCCCCACCCGCGACGGCTGCCGCGCCGCCTGCTCCGGCGGCTGCCCGACCCGCCCCGGCGAACGCATCGCCCAGCGCAACGACCCCGGCCACCGCTCCGACGACCCCGGCCACCGCTCCGACGACCCCGGCCACGGCTGCTGGGGCGACGACCCCGGCCGCGGTTCCGACGAACGCGGCCACGGCTGCTGGCTCGACGAACCCGGCCACGGCTGCTGGCGCGTCGAACACGCAGCCCGCTGGCTCGGTGGCCGACGACGAGGACGACTGGCCGGAGGCTGCCCGCCCCGGCGGCTACGCTCCCGCGGTCCAGGCGACGGACGGGGAGGACTGGCCGGAAGCTGCCCGACCTGGTGGCACCGCCGTGGCTGACCGCGTCCCCGCCTCGGCATCCGGCGTGAACGGCGCCGACGCGGCCCGTGGCGCGTCGGACGGCGGTGGCCACGGCACGGCGAACGGTGTCGGCCTGGGAGCGAACGGTGACCGCTCGGGTGGCTCCGGCTCGGCGACCGGTAAGCCGGACGTGCGGGCGGGCAACCCGACACCGGCGGCCCGGCAGCCGGCGGCAGCCGGTGGCGCACCGGTGAGCAGCGCCATCGCCGCCGCCCGCGCGGCGGCGGCGGGGCGCGGTGCGCGTACCGCAGCGGTAGCCCGGCCTGTCGCGGACGCCGAATGGGCGGGCGAGCCGCCCTACGACCCGGACTTCGACGGCCCGCTGCGCGGCGGTCGGCCGGGTGGCGCCGCCCCGGCGGCGGCCCCGGCCCTGGAGGGGTTCGACCCGGGCGACGAGCCGTTGGACGACGTCATCGACGAGAAGACCGCGCGGGAGTCCAGCGAGGAACAGGCGGTACGGCTGCTCCGGGAAACCTTCGGTGCCGAAAAGATCAACGAGGTCGATGCCCGCTGACACCCCGAGCCCGTGATCCGGGGGGTCCTCAGTCGAAGACGACGACCCGACGGCCCACCACGTCACCGCGGCCCAACGCTTGGAGATTCTCGTTGATCTCGTCGAGCCGCACCGCGGTGACGGTGTGCTCGATCCGCCCTGCGGCGGCCAGCGCGAGAACCTCGGTCAGATCGTTGTAGTTGCCCCAGAACGATCCGAGGAACTGCAGCTCGCCGCCGACGATGAAGTTCAGGGGGACCTCGACCTGGGTGCCCATCAGGCCGACTGCGACGACCGCCCCCTCGGACCCCAGGATCGCGAAGTCGAGCGCGATCGACTCCTTGGCGCCCGTGCAGTCCAGGACCGCGTCGACCGCCCGGCGGCCGGTGAGTCTCTCGAGCTCGTCCTGCACCTGGCCGGCACTCTTGCCCCGAGTGTTGACGGTGTGATCGGCGCCGTTGCGCCTGGCGACCTCGAGCTTGTCGTCGGTACGGGAGAATCCGACCACGGTCGCGCCGGCGCCGAGCAGCTTCGCGTACTGCACGGCGTAGCTGCCCAGGCCGCCGATGCCGGCCACCACCACCGTACGTCCCGGGCCGAGCTTGCCGGCCGCGCTCAGCTTCTTCACCCCGCGGTACGGGGTCAGCCCTGCATCGGTCAGCGGCGCGAAGTTCTCGGGCTGCTGGCTGTCGCCGGCCGGCACCCGGATGAGCTGGCGATGCGGCACCGCGACGTACTCCGCGAATCCGCCGGGCGGCCCGAAACCTGGCCATCCGCCGGTGCCGGTGCACATCTGCTCGTTGCCCTCATGACACTGCCGGCAGGTCCCGTCGCCCCAGCCGGGGTTCACCACGACCAGATCGCCCTCGGAGAGGCCCGCCGAGGCGGGCACCTCGGCACCCCGACCGGCCACGTGACCCGCGATCTCGTGCCCCGGCGTGATGGGGAACTCGATCGGCGCGGCGGCCTGGAAATATCCCTCGACGAGCTGGAAGTCGCTGCGACACATGCCGGTCGCCGCCACTTTGATCAGGACCTCGTCCCGCCCGAGCTCGGGAACCGGAATCTCCTCCAGCCGCCATGGTTCGTTGTAGCCGTACATCCGAGCCGCCCGCATCTTCATGACAACCTCCTGATCTCAGCGATGCTGTCGCTGTCGTAACGCCGGATAGCGGACAGGCGGACCCCTAAAAATGCCCGCTTACGCACGGTACGTCAGCACTCGTCCGTGCGATCGGCGATCTGCCTATCCGGTCGTTACGACGTTCCCGGGCGCTGTGAGAATGTGCGCCGTGAAGATCACCTCGACTGCGGAGGAAGTAGCCGACGGCAGCCGGTTCGGCCGTGACCACGCGAAGTCGGCGGTGCTGGCGGTCGCTGGCCTGATCCTGTTGATCTCGGCGCGGTGGATGCCGTGGGTGACGGTGCGTCCCAACGAGTTCGCCGCGGACCGGCTGTTCGGCCGAGTGCCCTCGACCGAGGCGCGGACGTTCGGGCTGACCGACCTCGCGGGCTACTGGCAACCGCTCTACGTCGGGTGGGCGGCGCTGCTGGTGCTGCTGGTCGCGGCGTGGGTACGGCCGCAATGGCGGTTCGGTGTGCGGTTGGCCGCGATCCTGCTCGGCGTGGTGCTCGGAGTCGGCACCCTCCTGCCGGCCACGGCCGCCATCGACGTCAGCGGCTACCCGTCGGACGATCATCCCAACGCCGACCTCCTTGGTGGCGTCTGGTCCGCGCTGTTCGGGATGCTGTTGCTGGTACGCGCCGTCACAGCCCTGAAGCCGTCGACGCCGACCGCCTCGGAGCCGACCGCACCGGCGGCCGCTGCCGCCGTCTTCGTGGATGAGCCTGCCACGGCAGATTCGACCTCCTTCGTCTGGCAGGGTTCACGCCCGAACACCCGGCCGGATGCGCCCTGGTGGCGACGCCCCGCGCCGATCGCCGGCGTGCTGGCGGTCCTCGGTGTGGCAGTCCTCGTCGTCACGGTCAGCTGGCGGGCGATCGACTCGGCCGACGACCAGACCCCCGACCTCGGTGCGCTGGTGGTCGCGGCTCCCGCCGGTTGGGCCCCTGCCACGCCGGCCGTGGCGCACGACCAGGCCGACCTCGACCTGGGCCGGGTTCTGCCGCTCTCCGAGGCGCGAGCGCACCTGCTCGCCGAACAGGCGGGCGGCGACCTGATTCATGCGGCCGCCTCGGCCTGGACCCGCCCGGACGCCACCCTCGTGTCGATCACCCTGCTCGAGTTCGGATCGGCAGGGTCGGCGGACCAGTTCCAGCGTTCCTACAGCGACCTGCGGGAGGCGACCCCCGGCGAGGTGACGCCGCTCGCCGACGTGCCGGGCTCAGCGGTCTTCGTGAATGCCGAGCGGACCGGGGTGTGGGCCGTCGCCGGCCGGCACGAGGTCGTCCTGATCGTCAGCGCGGTCGGCGGCCCGCCGGGCAGCGTGCCGGTCGTCGAGTCCCTGGTCCGGGAGCAGTACGACCGGCTCTGATTCCCGGCGTCCCCGGCCCGCGATGAAGGAGCCCGGGCCTCGGCGTGGGCGGACGCACCGGGGCGCTGCGGCGTCGGTCCCAGCGGTTAGGCTGATCGGCGGCCGAGCAGACGAGTGCGAGAAGGAGCCATCCGTGCGCCCAGGTGGACAGCCGAACATGCAGCAGATGCTGAAGCAGGCGCAGAAGATGCAGCAGCAGATCGCCGTCGCCCAGGCCGAGCTGGCCGAGGCCGAGCTGACCGGCACCGCCGGTGGTGGGCTGGTCACCGCGACGGTCTCCGGCGCCGGCGAGCTCAAGACCATCAAGATCGACCCGAAGGCCGTCGACCCGGACGACGTGGAGACGCTGGAGGACCTGGTCGTCGCGGCTGTGCACAACGCCGCCGAGGCGGCCCGGGAGCTGACCGAGCGCAAGATGGGCCCGGTCGCCGGCGGCATGGGCGGCCTCGGCCTGCCCGGTTTCTGAGCCGGCAGATGTACGAAGGTGCCATCCAGGACCTGATCGACGAGCTGGGTCGGCTGCCGGGCGTGGGCCCGAAGAGCGCCCAGCGGATCGCGTTCCACGTCCTGTCGGCGGATCCGGCCGACGTCACCCGGCTGGCCGGCGCGCTGCGCAAGGTCAAGGAGCTGGTGCGGTTCTGCACGACCTGCTACAACGTGGCCGAGTCCGAGCAGTGCCGGATCTGCCGCGACCCGCGCCGCACCGACGAGGTGCTGTGCGTGGTGGAGGAACCAAAGGACGTGGTGGCCATCGAGCGGACCGGTGAGTTCCGCGGTCGCTACCACGTGCTCGGCGGCGCGATCAATCCGCTGGAGGGGATCGGGCCGGACAACCTGCGCATCCGGGAGTTGATGACCCGGCTGAGCGGCGGGGCGGTACGGGAGCTGATCCTGGCCACCGACCCGAACACCGAGGGTGAGGCGACCGCCACATACCTGGCGCTGTTGGTGAAGCCGATGGGCATCTCGGTGACCCGGCTGGCCAGCGGGCTGCCGGTCGGCGGCGACCTGGAGTACGCCGACGAAATCACCCTCGGCAGGGCCTTCGAGGGCCGTCGGGCGGTTTGAGTCGTACCCCGAGGGGTGGTGCCGTTACCGACGGTGCCACCCCTTCGTGGTGCCCGGCGCCGAGTGGATCGATGTGTCGCTCCATGTGTTCGCCGGACCGTCGACTGTCAGACCCCCGGGCAAGGTGTCGGCTTGGTAGCGATTGCCTGACGCCCGTTTCGCTTCTCGTGTGACATGCCATAGCCTCCCGCTCACGGACCGAGCCGCAGCTCGGCGTGGTCATGCGCATGACAGAGGTGAGAGATGCAGGCGAGAAGGCTCAAATCGGCTGTGGCCATCGCGGCCGTTGCCGCTCTGGCGGTCGGCGCGGCCGGCTGCGCGGAAAGTGAGCGCGACGGCGGCAGTGGCGAGGCCAAGACTGGCGGCACCTTCATCTTCGCGGGTGCCGGTGACCCGAAGAACTTCGATCCAATCTTCAACGATGACGGTGAGTCGTTCCGGCCGGTCCGGCAGATGTTCGACACCCTGGTGAGCCACAAGCCGGGCACCGCCGAGCTGGAGGGCGGCCTGGCCGAGAGCTGGGAGCACGACCCCGAGGGCAAGGTCTGGACGTTCAAGCTCCGTCAGGGCGTGAAGTTCCACGACGGCACCCCCTTCAACGCCGCCGCGGTCTGCTACAACTTCGACCGCTGGTACAACATGAAGGGCGCCGCCGCCCAGTCCCAGATGATCTACTACATGGACACCTTCGGCGGGTTCGCGAAGAACGAGGCCGAGGGCGCCGGCGAGTCGATCTACGACAAGTGCGAGGCCACGGACGACGGAACCGCCGTCCTCTCGCTCAAGAAGTACAAGGGTGCCTTCCCGGGCGCCTTCGCGCTGACCTCGCTCTCGATCGCGAGCCCCGAGGCGCTCAAGAAGTACGACGCCGACACCGTCACGCAGAACGGTGACTCGTTCTCGTACAGCGCGTTCGCCAACGAGCACCCGGTCGGCACCGGCCCGTTCACCTTCGGTGGCTGGGACAAGGCCAAGAACGAGATCACCCTCAACCGGAACCCGGACTACTTTGGTGACAAGGCCAAGGTGGACAAGGTGATCATCAAGGTCATCAAGGACGAGAGCACCCGCAAGCAGGAGCTCCGTGCCGGCACCGTGCAGGGCATCGACTTCCCGGCGCCGGCCGACCGCAAGGCGCTCGAGGGTGAGGGCTTCCAGGTCATCAACCGCCCGGCCTTCAACATCCTGTACCTGGGCATCAACCAGAAGAACCCGAAGCTGAAGGACCTGCGGGTGCGGCAGGCGATCGCCTACGCGCTCAACCGTCAGCAGCTGGTGCAGACCAAGGGCCCGGGAGGCGCGAAGGTCGCCGACGAGTTCATGCCGGACACCGTGCTCGGCTACGCCCCGGACGTGCAGAAGTACGAGTACAACCCGGACAAGGCCAAGCAGCTCCTCAAGGAGGCCGGCGCCGAGGGTCTGACGCTCAACTTCTACTACCCGCCGGACGTCTCCCGGCCGTACATGCCGAACCCGCAGGAGATCTTCACCGTCCTCGCCAACGACCTCCAGGCCGTGGGCATCAAGGTCAACGGTGTGCCTCGTCCGTGGAACGGTGGCTTCAAGGACGACGTGCAGCAGTTCGGCAAGCAGGACCTGCACATCCTCGGCTGGACCGGTGACTACAACGACCCGGGCAACTTCGTCGGCACGTTCTTCGGCCGGGGCAAGGTCGAGTTCGGCGACCAGTCGATGAACGAGATGTTCGACGCCATCGCCAAGGCCGACGGCACCGTCGACGACGCCGCCAAGAAGGCCGCCTGGGAGCAGGTCAACCGGGACATCGCCGCCAAGTGGCTGCCGGCCGTGCCGGTCTGGCACGCACCGCCGGCGATCGTCGTCACCAAGGACGTCGAGGGCCTGAAGGCCAGCCCGCTGACTGACGAGCGGTTCAACACCGTCAGCGTCAAGAAGTGACGTCAATCGGCTGACGCCGTAGGCGGAATCGGCCCGGGTTGGGGGTTTCTCCCCTGCCCGGGCCGATTCCGCGACCATCGAGAGTCTGGTGTGAGAGATGTTGCGAGTCATAGTCCGCCGCCTGCTGCAGTTGGTGGTGACCCTCATAGCCCTGTCGGCGCTGATCTTTATCTGGCTGCGGAATCTGCCCGGCGGTCCCGTCGAGGCGCTCCTCGGCGAGCGGGCCACGCCGGAGCGCCGCGCCCTGCTGACCAAGGCGCTCGGCTACGACCAGCCGATCCTGGTGCAGTACGGCAAGTTCATGCAGCGAGTCCTCACCGGCGACTTCGGCAACTCGATCCGGACCGGTGACCCGGTCACCGAGGTCATCAGCCGTGCCTTTCCGGCCACCATCGAGCTGGCCATCGCCGCGATGATCATCGCCGTCGGGCTCGGGGTGCCGTTGGGGTATCTCGCCGCGCGCTGGCGGGGGCGCTGGCCGGACAACCTCACCATCGCAGGCACCCTGCTTGGCATCTCGATTCCGATCTTCTTCCTGGGCTACCTGCTCAAGGACGTCTTCACGCAGAACATCCACTGGTTCCCGCCGTCCGGACGGCTCACCACCGGACTGGACAACACGAACGTCACCGGGTTCTTCGTCCTCGATGGCCTGCTGACCCGGGAGTTCGACGCCAGCGCCGACGCGTTGTGGCACCTGATCCTGCCGGCGATCACGCTGGCCACGATCCCGCTGGCCGTGATCGTGCGGATCACCCGGGCCAGCGTGCTCGACGTGCTCAACGAGGACTACGTGCGGACCGCCGAGGCCAAGGGCCTGCGGCATCGCACCATCCGGGGCCGGCACATCCTGCGCAACGCGCTGCTGCCGGTCGTCACCACCATCGGTCTGCAGACCGGCGCGCTCCTCTCCGGCGCGGTGCTCACCGAGAAGGTCTACAACTGGGGCGGCCTCGGCACGCTGATCACGGACTCGATCAGCGGCGGCCGGGACTACCCGGTGCTCCAGGCGATCATCCTGCTCGCCGCGCTGGTCTTCGTGGTGGTCAACCTGCTGGTCGACCTCTCCTACGCCTTCATCGACCCGAGGGTGCGTGTGCGATGAGTGATCCGATCATCCAGGCCGGAGCGCCGGCACCCCGTAGTGGGGACGACAAACCACGCCCCGGCATGAGCGAGCGCAGCATCGGCGTGCTCGGCGACCGCAAGAAGGCCCGGCTGGACGAACTGGCCCGGGCGAGTGCGTCCGACCGGGGCGGGGTCAGCCTAGTCCGGGACGCCGTGCGTCGGTTGCGGCGCAACCCGGTCGCCATCGTCGGGGCCAGCATCGTCGGCCTGTTCATCCTGGTGGCGATCTTCGCCCCGCTGATCGCGCCGCACGACCCGGTACAGCGCTTCGACGAGCTGACGAAGAACCTCACCGTGGACTCGATCCCGGGTGCCAGCGGCGACTTCCCGTTCGGTTCCGACCCGCTCGGTCGGGACTTCCTGTCCCGGATGATCTACGGCGCCCGTCAGACGCTCTTCGTCGGCGTGCTCGCCACCCTCATCGGCCTGGTGCTCGGTGTGCTGATCGGCGCGATCGCCGGTGCCTTCGGCGGCTGGATCGACGTGGTTCTGATGCGACTCACCGACGTGATGCTGGCCCTGCCGAGCCTGCTGCTCGCGATCACGCTCGTCGCGATGGCGAGCCGGTCGAGTCAGTGGACGGTGATCTTCGCGGTGGCGATCGTGAGCGTGCCGATCTTCGCCCGACTGCTGCGCGGCTCCATGCTGGCCCAGCGGGAGAGCGACCACGTGCTCGCCGCCCGCGCGCTCGGCGTCAAGGAGCGCAACATCGTGCTGCGGCACATGCTGCCCAATTCGCTGACCGCGGTGATCGTGCAGGCCACCCTGACCTTCGCGGTGTCCATCCTGGACGCCGCGGCGCTCTCCTTCCTGGGCCTCGGCGACCCGGACATCAACCGGGCCGAGTGGGGTCTGATGCTGGGCGTGGACGGTCAGCGGTACTTCGAGGTCCGACCGGAACTGGCGTACTACCCGGCGCTCGCGATCATCGTGGTCGCGCTCGGCTTCACCCTGCTGGGTGAGGCGATGCGTGAGGCGATCGACCCGAAGAACCGGCGGTGATCGCGGTGCGCGCAACCAGCACGGCCGGCCTCTGCCGGCGAGAGGAAGTGACCCGATGAGCCTGCTCGACGTCCGTGACCTGAGCGTGGTGTTCCAGCGGCGAGGCGAGCGGCCCTTCACCGCCGTCGACAAGGTCAGCTTCACCGTGGAGCCGGGGCAGACCGTCGGCCTGGTCGGCGAGTCCGGCTGCGGCAAGAGCGTGACCAGCCTGGCCATCATGGGCCTGCTGCCCAAGCGGGGCAACAAGGTCACCGGGGAGGTGCTCTTCGAGGGCACCGACCTGCTGAAGCTGCGACCGGACGACATGCGTGACCGGCGGGGCCGGGAGATCAGCATGATCTTCCAGGACCCCCTGTCGTCGTTGAACCCGGTCATCCCGATCGGTGTGCAGGTGGCCGAGGTGCTGGAACGCCACCAGGGCCGGGACCGCAAGCAGGCGCTGCGGGAGGCGCGGGACCTGCTCGACGCGGTCGGCATCCCCGACCCGCAGCGGCGACTCAGCGAATACCCGCACCAGATCTCCGGCGGCATGCGGCAGCGCGCGCTGATCGCCATCGCGCTGGCCTGCAAGCCGCGACTGCTGATCGCCGACGAGCCGACGACCGCGCTCGACGTGACCATCCAGGCGCAGATCCTCACCCTGCTCAAGCAGTTGGTCGACGAGACCGGCACCGCGCTCGTCATGATCACGCACGATCTGGGCGTGGTGGCCGGGCTCTGCGACACCGTCAACGTGCTCTATGGCGGCAAGGTGGTCGAGCGGGCGCGACGGCACGAGCTGTTCGCGCACGCACGGCACCCGTACACCCACGGGCTGCTCAACTCGGTGCCCCGGCTGGACTCGCCGCGCGGTGAGCGGCTGCACGCGATCCGCGGGTCGGTCTCCGACAACATCCCGTGGGCCGAGGGGTGCGCGTTCGCGCCGCGCTGCGACAACGTCGTGGACGCGTGCCTGGAAGGGCCTCCGCCGCTCGAACCCACTGCCACCGGTGGCGACCTCCGCTGCAACAACCCCGTCTCCGAGGAGGTGGCGGCCCGATGACCGACCAGACCGGTCCCCTGATCGAGCTGCGTGACGTCAAGGTCCACTTTCCGATCAAGAGTGGCCTGCTCTTCGACCGGACCGTCGGCTACGTCTACGCCGTGGACGGCGTGTCGCTGAGCATCCGCAAGGGTGAGACGTACGGCCTGGTGGGCGAGTCGGGCTGCGGCAAGTCGACGCTGGGTCGTGGCCTGCTGCGGCTCGTCGAACCCACCGACGGCGAGATCATCTTCGACGGCACCGACGTCCGCGCTCTCAAGGGCGAGGCGATGCGGCACGCCCGCCGCCGCATGCAGATGATCTTCCAGGACCCGCTGTCCAGCCTCGACCCCCGGCAGTCGGTGGAGTCGCTGCTGGTGGAGGGGCTCAAGGCGCACGGGTTGGCCGGCGACAAGGCCGCGACGAACCGTCGGCTGCGCGAGACGCTGGAGGCGGTCGGCCTTCCCGCGTCGGCTCTCAGCAAGTACCCGCACGAGTTCTCCGGCGGCCAGCGCCAGCGCATCGGCATCGCCCGGGCGCTGGTGCTCAACCCGGACCTGATCGTCGCCGACGAGCCGGTCTCCGCGCTGGACGTGTCGATCCAGGCCCAGGTGCTCAACCTGCTGGAGGACCTGCAGAACGAGCGCGGCCTGACCTACCTGATCATCGCGCACGACCTGGCGGTGGTGCGGCACATCGCCGACACGGTGGGCGTGATGTATCTGGGTGGGCTGGTGGAGGAGGCGTCCAGCGACGACCTCTACCGCGAGCCGATGCACCCGTACACGCGCGCGCTCATGTCCGCGGTGCCGGTGCCGGACCCGGTGGTGGAGGACCGCCGGGAGCGGATCCTGCTCGCCGGTGACCTGCCGTCGCCGACCAACCCGCCGTCGGGCTGCCGGTTCCACACCCGGTGCCCGTGGGCGCAGCCGACCCGGTGCGCCGACGAGCGGCCGGAACTGCGCGACGTGGTCGGCGGGCACCGGGTGGCCTGCCACTTCGCCGAGGACATCGCCGCCGGCCGGATCCGGCCGCACGAGGTCGAGGTGGAGTTGGTCCGCCCGGTGGAGGGCACCGGCCCACTCGACCCGCCGGGCGAGCTGATCCCGACCCCGTGACACCTGAGGGGCCGTCCGTCACCGGGCGGCCCCTCAGGTCGTACGGCGGGCGGCTCAGCCCTCGGGGCGGTGCAGCAGTGCCACGGCCACGCCGTGCACCGCGTCCAGCCCTGCCGGGTCGGCCAGCGCGACCGTCCCGCCGGTCACCGCGTACCACTCATCCGCGTCCTTGTACTGCACCCGCAGGGTGACCTTGCCGTCCGCGTACTCGGTGCGCAGCGTCAACTCGCCGGTGACGACGCCGACCTCGTCGGTCATCACCCCACCCGGACCGGGCACGATGTCGGCGCTGCGGCTCTGCGGGGCACTGGCGCCGGTCGAGTCGGCGACCATGCCGGCCCCCGGCACCGCGGCCGGCGTGTCGCCGGTGCCGTCGGCGGTCATCCCGGCTGTGGACGGCGCGTTGTCCGCGTCTGTCGCCGCTTCCTCGCTCATCAACAGCCCTCCAGCAGGTCGGTCAGGGCGGCCTTCTCGGCAGTGGTCACCGTCAGCCGCCAGTGGTGCTTGACCGTCACCCAGCTCTTGGCGTATTGACACCAGTACGACCGGTTTGCCGGCTTCCACTGGGACGGGTCCTGGTCACCCTTTGCCCGGTTGGAGGACGCGGAAACCGCGATGAGCTGCGGACGTGTCGTGTCGTTGGCGAAGTCGCCGCGCTTCGCGTCGTCCCACTCGTCGGCGCCCGAACGCCACGCGTTGGCCAACGGCACCATGTGGTCGATGTCCACGTCGGAGGGATCGGTCGCGCTGCGGCCGTCGTACACGCTCTCCCAGCGACCCCCGACCACGTTGCAGCCGGAGAGCTTCACGTCCTTACCGTCGCGTTGCAGGATGCTGTCCCGCACGTCGCAGTTCTTGCCGGTGTCCCGCCAGTGCGGGAAGCGTTCCCGGCTGTAGCCCTTCATCGAGCCGGCGCTGGCGACGGTCAGCTGGCCCAACTGCTCGACGGCGTTGCCGCCGCCACCCGGTGGCGGCGTCGACTCGGGCTCCTCGGGCGGGACGCAACCGGCCACGCCGAGCGCCAGCGCCGCGACGAGCGCGGCCACCGACGCACGCTGTCCTGATCTGGTACGCACAGACGACACCTCTCCAGCTTGCGGGCTCCCGGCGATTGCGCACAGTACCCGGGCATGGTTTCGGCGTTTCGTGGCGTCTCCCACATCCTGCAAGGCAGATTGGTGGGATGACCGCACCCGTACCGGCACCCGCGCTGCGGATGGGCACCGCCGCAGGCCGAGGAACGCTGCTCGCCGCGGTGCTCGCCTCCGGCATGGTCTTCCTGGACAGCACGGTCGTCAACGTGGCACTGCCGAAACTCGGCCAGGACCTCGGGGCGAACGTGGCCGATCTCCAGTGGACCGTCAACGGGTACCTGCTGATGCTGGCCGCGTTCGTCCTGCTCGGCGGATCCCTCGGGGACCGCTTCGGCCGGCGGCGGATCTTCCTGATCGGGGTGCTCTGGTTCACCGTCGCCTCGGTGCTGTGCGGCCTGTCCCAGGACACCGGCATGCTGATCGCGGCCCGGATCCTCCAGGGCGCGGGCGGCGCGCTGCTCACCCCCGGCTCGCTGTCGGTGCTCCAGGCCAGCTTCCACCCGGACGACCGGGGCCGGGCGATCGGCGCGTGGGCGGGGCTGTCCGGGGTGTCCACGGCGTTGGGGCCGTTCATCGGCGGCTGGCTGATCGACGCGCTGTCCTGGCGGTGGATCTTCTTCCTCAACCTGCCGATCGCCGTACTGGTCCTGCTGGCCGCGCTGCGCTGGGTGCCGGAGAGCCGCGACGAGAACGTCTCCCGTACGCACGGGCCGGGCCGCACCCGGCGTCGGTTCGACGTGGCCGGGGCACTGCTCGGGGCGCTCGCGCTCGCCGGCGTCACGTACGCGCTGATCGACGCGCCCGTCCGCGGGTTCGCGTCGGCGCCGGTGTTGGTCGCGGCGCTCGTCGGCGTGCTGGCGGCGGTGGCCTTCGTGCTGGTGGAACGGCGGCGCGGTGACACGGCGATGCTGCCCACCGGGCTGTTCGGCAGCCGCCTCTTCTCGGTGCTGAACATCTTCACCGTGGTGGTCTACGCGGCGCTCAGCGGGTTCACCTTCTTCTTCGCCGTCTACCTGCAGAACGTCGTCGAGTGGTCGGCCCTGCGTACCGGCATCGCGCTGCTGCCGATGACCCTGCTGCTGTTGGTCGGATCGGCGCGGGCCGGCGCGCTGGCGGCGCGGATCGGCCCCCGGCTGCCGCTGACCGTCGGGCCGATCATCGCCGCCGCCGGTCTGCTGCTGCTGCGCGGCGTGCGGCCCGGTGCGTCGTACTGGACCGACGTGCTGCCCGGGGTGTTGCTGTTCGGCGTCGGGCTGACCCTGGTGGTGGCACCGCTGACCGCGTCGGTGCTGGCCGCCGTCCAGGACCGGTTCTCCGGAGTGGCCAGCGGCTTCAACAACGCCGCCTCCCGGGCCGGCGGTCTGCTCGCGGTGGCCGCACTGCCGCTGCTCGTCGGCCTCTCCGGCGGCGGATACGAGCAGAAGACGGAGCTGGCGAACGCCTACCGCGGCTCGTTGGCCTGGTGCGCGGGGCTGCTGCTGGCCGGCGCGGTGCTGGCCCTCGTGCTGGTCCACCGGCCACCCCGCGCGGCCCCACCGTCGCAGCCCTGCCACTCGATGCCCGCTGCCACACCCCCGAGGTAGGAAACCCACCTCGGGGGTGTGGCGAGCGCGTCAGCTGCGAGCGCGGTTGACGGCGCTGGTGACCGCCTTGATCGAGGCGGTGACGATGTTGGCGTCGGTGCCGACACCCCAGACCGTCCGACCGTCCACCTCGCACTCCACGTACGCGGCGGCCTGCGCGTCCCCGCCGGAGGACAGCGCGTGCTCGTGGTAGTCGAGCACCCGTACGCCCACCCCGACCGACTGGAGCGCGTTGACGTACGCGTCGATCGGGCCGTTGCCGACCGCGGTGAGCGACCGCTGCTCGGTGCCCACACCGACCTCGGCCTCGATCTCGACCTTGCCGTCGGTGGTGCGGATCGTGTAGCCGGCCAGCCGGACCGCCGGGTCGCGCTGGTGGTCGAGCAGATAGTGGGTCGCGAAGATCTCCCACATGGCGGCCGGGTCGACCTCGCCGCCGTTGTGGTCGGTGACCTGCTGCACCACACCGGAGAACTCGATCTGGAGCCGGCGCGGCAGGTCCAGTTGGTGCTCGCTCTTCATGATGTACGCGATGCCGCCCTTGCCGGACTGCGAGTTGACCCGGATGACGGCCTCGTAGGTGCGGCCCAGGTCCTTCGGGTCGATCGGCAGGTACGGCACCGCCCAGGTGTGCTCGTCAACCGGTACGCCGGCGGCCTTCGCGTCGGCGGTGAGGGCGTCGAAGCCCTTCTTGATGGCGTCCTGGTGTGAGCCGGAGAAGGCCGTGTAGACCAGGTCACCCGCGTACGGGTGGCGCTCGTGCACCGGCAGTTGGTTGCAGTACTCGACGGCCCGGCGGACCTCGTCGATGTTCGAGAAGTCGATCATCGGGTCGATGCCCTGGGAGAAGATGTTGAGCCCCAGCGTCACCAGGTCGACGTTGCCGGTGCGCTCACCGTTGCCGAACAGGCAGCCCTCGATGCGGTCCGCGCCGGCGAGCAGGCCCAGCTCGGCGGCGGCCACCCCGGTGCCCCGGTCGTTGTGCGGGTGCAGGCTCAGCACCACGCTGTCGCGGCGCGGCAGGTGCCGGTGCATCCACTCGATCGAGTCGGCGTACACGTTCGGCGTGGCCATCTCGACCGTGGCCGGCAGGTTGATGATCAGCGGCCGGTCGGGCGTCGGGTCGATCACGTCGATCACCCGGGAGCAGACCTCCAGCGCGTACTCCAGCTCGGTGCCCGTGTAGGACTCCGGCGAGTACTCGTAGTAGATGTCGGTGTCCGGGGTGTGGATCTCGGCGTACTTCTGGCAGAGCCGGGCGCCGGTGGTGGCGATGTCGGCGATGCCGTCCTTGTCCAGGCCGAAGACCACCCGTCGCTGGAGGGTGGAGGTCGAGTTGTAGAAGTGCACGATCGCCCGCTTCGCCCCGCGCAGCGACTCGAACGTCCGGTCGATCAGGTGCTCCCGGCACTGGGTGAGCACCTGGATGGTGACGTCGTCCGGGATCATGTCCTGTTCGATGAGCTGCCGGACGAAGTCGAAGTCGGTCTGGCTGGCCGACGGGAAGCCGACCTCGATCTCCTTGTAGCCCATCTGCACCAGCAGCTGGAACATCCGCCGCTTGCGCTCGGGCGACATCGGGTCGATCAGCGCCTGGTTGCCGTCGCGGAGATCCACGGCGCACCAGCGTGGCGCGGCGTCGACGTGCCGGGTGGGCCAGGTGCGGTCCGGCAGGTCGACCCGGAACTGCTCGCGGTAGGGCTGGTAGCGGTGGTACGGCATCCGGCTCGGGCGCTGCCGGGCGATCGGATCGGTGTCAGCGTCGGTGACAGGTTGAGCCATCTCAGATTGCTCCCTGGAACAGGTGGCGTCAGCAGATCGGAAGGTGTCGGCGAGTTGCCGGGCGACGGTGCGCGGCGGTGCCGAGAGGAAACTCAGATGTGCTGGACGGCGCGATGCAACTCCGCGACGAGGTGCCGGCCGGTCAGGCCTCGTCGCGGCGGCTAAGGAGAAGAAGCGCCCGCCACATGACCAAGTCACCCTACGTGATGAAACGGAGGGTTGAAAGATAGGTCCGGACTATGGGACCGGCGTCATGGTCTGCTCCGGGGCCGCGGCACCCAGTCGCGGCGTCCGTGTGGCCCAGGCCACCGCCGGTACGATCGCCAGCCCCATCAGCACGAAGATCGCTGCCGCCGGGAACCAGCCCCAGCCACCCGTGGTCACGCCGAGCGCGGTCAGCCCGGCCGGGGCGATCAGGTACTGCACCTGGGAGCCGAGCCGGAACGCGCCCACGTACGCGCCGCGCTGCTCGTCCGGCGGGAGGGTGGCGGTGAGCCCCCAGGCACCCGCCGACTGGATCAGCTCGGCCAGGATCAGCAGCGTCGCGGCGGCCACCAGCAACACGACGGTGAGCGGGCCCCGGGTGAGCCCGGAGATCGGCAGGACCAGGCAGGCCAGGGCGATCAGCAGGCCACCGCGGCGGGAGGCCCTCGCCGCGCCCGAGGCGGTGTCGGCGCCCCGGCTGACGCGTACCTGGAGCAGCACGATCAGGACCGTGTTGAGCAGCACCAGGGCGGCGATCACCGTCTTCGGGGCGTCGGTGTGGGTGAGGATCCAGAGCGGCATCACCGTCAGGTAGAGCACCCCGTGCGCGGTGAGCAACCCGGAGAGCAGGGACACCGTCATGAACGGGCGGTCCCGCAGCACGGCGAGCCGACTCATCGGCTCCGTGGGCCGGGTCGCGTGGGCCAGCCGGGGCAGTCGCCGTACGAACAGAGCCGTCACCAGGAAGACCGTCGAGATGAACCAGACCATCCCCCGGTACGCCTCGATCGTGTCCACCGCCAGCACCAGGCCGCTGATCACCGCGCCCAGACCGAAGCCGACGTTCAACGACGACCGCTGGTACGCCATCGCCGTGACCCGTTCGGCCGGGGGGAGCGCGTTGATCGAGTAGACCTGCCGGGCCACGCCGGTCGACGCGTCCACGACCGCCAGCGCCACCACCACGGCGAGGAACCCGGCGAAGCCGCCCACGAACGGGTACGTCGCGAAGAGCGCCGCGTCCAGCACCAGCCCGACCACCCAGACCCGCTGCGGCCCGTACCGGTCGGTGAGCCCGCCCAGCGGCACGGTGCCCAGCAGCGACACCCCCGCCGCGATGGACAGCCCCAGCCCGACCTGGGCGGCGCTGAGCCCCAGCGCCCGGGTGAAGAAGACGGCGCTGCCGGCGTGGAACAGGCCGCTGCCGACGGCGTAGACCATCGACTGCACGGCCAGGGCGCGGGTCAGCCCGGCCGGCGGTACGACGTTTCGGACGGCGGTACGGATGGTGTCTCTGGCCCCCATGGCCGCTGAGTGAACTCTGCCCCCATGGTTCCGGTCGACTCTTTTAGGCTGGGCCGAATCCTGAGTCGGGGGTGCGTGTGTCCGAGTTGCGGTTCAGCCTGGCCGACGTGGCGGGAGTGCGGCTCGCCGTGTCGCCGGCCAACGAGACGGTCATGAGCATGTGGGCGCTGGCCAGCCCGGTCCACTACCCGGTGCATCTGCCCTGGATCGACCGCGCCCGGGTGACTCTGCGTCGTCCCGAGGTGGCCGCCCGGGTCCGACCGCTGGTGGAGCTGGCCCGGCCGCGTTCCTGGCTGCCCGACTTCCTCACCCCGGCGGCCCGGCCGAACGTGGAGATGGCCGAGCAGCTCGACCAGATCGCGGCGACGTCGCCGGCAGTGGTAATCCAGGATCTGCTGTCGACCACCGCGCGCCGGCCGCTGAGTCCGTTCGGGCAGGCACTGCTTGCCGACCCCCGTGGGCTGCTGCCACAGCTGGTCGACGCACTGCGGGTCTGGTACGACGAGGCGATCGCCCCGGACTGGCCCCGGATGCGGGCGCTGCTCGACGCCGACGTGGCGTACCGGGCCGCCCAGCTCGCCGAGGGTGGTGCCGGTCGGTTCTTCGAGCAGCTCCACCCGAGCCTGCGCTGGCACGGTGACCGGGTGATCAGCGACGACCCGTTCGGGCGGGACTTCGACCTCCGAGGTCGTGGGCTGGCGCTGAACCCGACGGTGTTCACCGAACGGCGGGTGCTGTGGAACCTGCTGGAGGATTCGTTGCCGGCCGGCGCGTACCCGGTCCGGGCCGTCGGAACGCTCTGGGAGGGAACGGCGCCGCCACCCGGAGACCCCCTGGCGCGGGTGGTCGGCCCGGGCCGGGCCGCCCTGCTGCACCTGCTCGACGCGGCGACGACCACCACCGACCTGGCCCGACTCACCGGGATGTCCGCCGGAGGGGTGTCCCAGCACCTCGGCGCGCTGCACGCCGCCGGCCTGGTCTCCCGGTCCCGCCAGGGTCGGCACGTCCTCTATCGCAACACCGAGGCCGCCGCGGTCCTTCTGCGCGCCAGCCGCGGCGGTTAGCTTTGCCGACCGATCAGCCGAGCAGCAGGTCGGCCAGGGGGCGGCGGCGACGCAGGCCGGTCTCCTCGGCAACCAGGTCGGCCGGGAGGCTGAGCGGGTCGCCCAGTTGCCCGACGGCCACCACCGCGTACGGCCGCACGTCGGCGGGAAGGTGCAGGTCGGCGGCGAGTCCGGCGCGGTCCACGGTGAGGACCTGGCGGACGTGCAGCCCGAGCGCGGTGGCCTGCACGGTGAGGTGGGCGACCGCCTGGCCCAGGTCGTAGACGACCCCGTCGGCCGGTGCCGCGTCGGTGTCGACGTGCGCGGCGAGCAGCAGCGCGGCAGCCCGGTGCGCCCAGCGCTGCTCACGCTCGGGCAGGTTGACCAGGATCCGCTTCCAGGTCTCGTCGTCGCGGTGGCCGAGGGTGAAACGCCAGGGTTGCCGGTTGCCCAGCGACGGTGCCCAGCGGGCCGCCTCCAGCAGCGAGGCGGCATCGGCCGCGCTCAGCTCGTCGGAGGGGTGGAACGCCAGTGGGCTCCAGCGGTAGGCGAGCAGCGGGGTCAGGTGGGCCATACGAGAATAGTCCCGTATGGGCGATTTTCCCTTTGGGTGGGGGTTGGCAGAATGTGGTCAAGAGCACCCGTAACGGGACGACGATCAGGACGTTCCCGCGCTCGGGCTGCCCGACGGATCGGCGGTCGGCGTCGGCGGAGCCGCGGTGCCGAGCGGGTCGCCGTCGATCACCGGGCCGGCCAACTGCACGGTGGCCGGAGGCGGCCCGGGCGGCGCGGCCAGCCGCAGCGTCCCGGCCTCCGTCCGCACACCGGTCGGTGTGCCGTCCCGGTCGTAGCAGTAGATGCCGACATCCAGCGGGGCGTTCAGCGAGGCCGACGTGGAGTCCACCGAGTAGCAGGTGCCGGTCAGGCCCTCCGGCGTGGCGGCCGGGGCGACCGCGAGCGGGGCCCGCCGGTCGGTGAGCACGTCCAGCCAGTCGGTCAGCGGGTGCTGGACCCGAGGGTCCAGCCGGCGGGCAATGGGCTCGTCGCGCTCCCCGACGCGTACGCAGCTCGCCGGCTCGGACCGAACGGCCGACGGCAGGGCGCACTGGAACAGCCCGTCGGCGGTGGCGGCCAACGAGACGTCGACGGTGCCACCCAGCGCGCCACCGGGCACGTCCACCCGCCAGGTGCCGTCGTTCGCGCTGGCGAACACGACGGTGCGGTCCGGTTGGCCGGTCCGGCTGTAGACGTACTGCGCCACCAGGCGGCGATCCTGGGCCGCCGCCGCGAGCGCGGCCAACTCGTCCCGGGCCGCGTCCACCTGCGCCGGCGGGCTGTCGGTGGGCGGCGGGGCGGGAGGCTGCTCACCGGTACAGGCGACCAGGGCTGCCGGCAGGACGAACACGAGCGGCCCGAGCAGGCGGCCGGCCGAGCGGATGAGGACGGGCACCGGCTCATTCTGGTGGGTGGCGGAGGCTGGTGGGGACCGGCGTGTACCCGGCCCGCTCCGGCGTGTCGGGAACGCCGCCCCCGGCGTACCGCCGCCCTGGTCAGCCGGGGCCGGCCGTGCCGGGCGGGCCGGATGGTGGGATCACCTGACCCGGCGTCGTTACCCGCCGGATACCCTGGAGGGGTCTGACACGCGCCGCCGGCCCCGGTTCCGGCGGCGTCGGCACGCTCAGGGTCGCTGGGAGGGAGTGCACCGTCGTGGCACTCGTGGTGCAGAAGTACGGCGGGTCCTCCGTCGCCAATGCCGAGCGGATCAAGCGGGTGGCCGAGCGCATCGTCGCCGCCCGCAAGGCCGGCGACGACGTGGTGGTGGTGGTCTCCGCGATGGGGGACACCACCGACGAGCTGCTCGACCTGGCCAACCAGGTCAGCCCGCTGCCGCCGGGCCGCGAACTGGACATGCTGCTCACCGCCGGGGAGCGGATCTCCATGGCCCTGCTGGCCATGGCCATCCACAACCTGGGGTACGAAGCCCGCTCGTTCACCGGTTCGCAGGCCGGCGTGATCACCACCTCGGTGCACGGCCGGGCGCGGATCATCGACGTCACCCCGGGGCGGCTCAAGGGCGCGCTCGACGAGGGCTCGGTGGTCATCGTGGCCGGATTCCAGGGCGTCTCGCAGGACACCAAGGACGTCACCACGCTGGGCCGCGGCGGATCGGACACCACCGCCGTGGCGCTCGCCGCCGCGTTGCACGCCGACGTCTGCGAGATCTACACCGACGTGGACGGCATCTTCACCGCCGACCCGCGGATCGTGCCCAACGCGCGACACATCCGGCACATCACCTACGAGGAGATGCTGGAGCTGGCCGCCTGCGGCGCGAAGGTGCTGCACCTGCGTAGCGTGGAATACGCCCGGCGGGCGGGGTTGCCGATCCACGTCCGTTCGTCATACTCGACCAACACCGGCACGATGGTCACCGGATCGATGGAGGACCTTTCCGTGGAGCAGGCACTGATCACCGGAGTCGCGCACGACCGCAGCGAAGCCAAGATCACAATCGTCGGGGTGCCCGACGAGCCGGGTGCCGCCGCGCGGATCTTCGACACCGTCGCCGGCGCCGAGATCAACATCGACATGATCGTGCAAAACGTCTCCACCGAGGGCACCGGCCGCACGGACATCTCGTTCACGCTGCCCAAGGCCGACGGCCCGACCGCGATGGCCGCGCTCAGCAAGATCCAGGAACCGGTCAAGTTCAAGGGCCTGTTGTACGACGACCACGTCGGCAAGGTCTCGCTGATCGGTGCCGGTATGCGCTCGCACCCGGGGGTGGCCGCCGGGTTCTTCGCCGCCCTCGGTGCAGCCGGGGTCAACATCGAGATGATCTCCACATCCGAGATCCGGGTCTCCGTGGTCTGCCGGGACACCGACCTCGACGCCGCCGTACGCGCCATCCACGACGCGTTCGAGCTGGGCGGGGACACCGAAGCCGTGGTCTACGCGGGGACGGGTAGGTAGCGCCGATGGCGGCGCTGCCCACCCTCGCCGTGGTCGGAGCGACCGGTGCCGTCGGCACCGTGATGTGTGAGCTGCTCACCGGGCGCCGCAACGTCTGGGGTGAGATCCGTCTGCTTGCCTCCGAACGCTCGGTCGGGCGGCGGGTCCGCTGCCGAGGTGAGGAACTCGTCGTCCAGGCGCTGACCCCGGAAGCGTTCGACGGCGTCGACGTGGCGATGTTCGACGTGCCCGACGAGGTCTCCGCCGAGTGGGCACCGGTCGCGGTCGCCCGTGGCGCGATCGTCGTGGACAACTCCGGTGCCTTCCGGATGGACCGGGACGTCCCGTTGGTGGTTCCCGAGATCAACCCCGAGCAGGTTCGCAACCGCCCCCGGGGCATCATCGCGAACGCCAACTGCACCACCCTCGCGATGATCATCGCGGTGGCGCCGCTGCACCGCGAGTACGGCCTACGGGAGCTGGTGATCGCCTCGTACCAGGCCGTCTCCGGTGCCGGTCAGGCCGGCGTCGACATCCTGCACGACCAGCTCACCAAGGTCGCCGGAGACCGACTGCTCGGCTCACGCACCGGCGACGTACGCCAGGCCGTCGGCGACGACCTGGGCCCGTTCCCGGCGCCGCTCGCGCTCAACGTGGTGCCCTGGGCCGGCTCACCCGCCGACAGCGGCTGGTCGTCGGAAGAGATGAAGATCCGCAACGAGTCCCGCAAGATCCTCGGCCTGCCCGACCTCAAGGTGTCCGCCACCTGCGTACGGGTGCCCGTGGTCACCGGCCACTCGGTGGCCGTGCACGCCAACTTCGCCACCGAGGTCGACGCCGAGGGTGCCCGCGAGGCACTACGCAACGCCCCCGGGGTGATCGTGGTCGACGATCCGGCCGCGGGCGAGTTCCCGATGCCGATCGACGCCGTCGGCACCGACCCGTCCTGGGTGGGCCGGATCCGCCGCGCCCTGGACGACCCCCGCGCCCTGGACCTCTTCATCACCGGCGACAACCTCCGCAAGGGCGCAGCCCTGAACACAGCCCAGATAGCCGAACTACTAGCCAAAGAGCTAAAAACCCCGTAACCCCCCGGGCCCTCCCTGCCCCGCGCCCACCCTGCGCCCTCCCTGCCCCGCGCCCACCCTGCGCCCTCCCTGCCCCGCGCCCACCCTGCGCCCTCCCTGCCCCGCGCCCACCCTGCCCCGCGCCCTGCCCGCCGCCCCGCCTGCGCCGATCTTGCAGATTCTGCGGTCCGAAGCGGGATGAACAGGACAAACGACAACCCAAAGTGCAAGATCGCGTTGGGGTCGCGTCGATCATGGAGTTGTGGTGGGCGGCTCATCCTTCGGTGCCCGTTTTGTGAGGCACCACAACTCCATGATCGACGGGGGTGGGGTGGGGTGGGGTGGGGTGGGGCGGGGCGGGGCGCGGGTGTGGGCGTGGGGTGGGGCGCGGGTGGGGTGGGGCGCGGGTGGGGTGGAGCTGGGTGGGTGGGTGACGGGGTGGGTGCGGTTAGGCGGCGGAGAGGTGTACGCCGTCTCGGCCTTGGCGTTTTACCGCGTAGAGGGCCTGGTCGGCTCTGCGGAGGGTGCGTTCGGGGGACTCGCCGGGGTGCGGGAGTGCCACGCCCACGCTGATCGTGCGGCCCGTGCGCCGGGCCGCCTCGGTCAGCCGCTCGGCGATCCGTACCGCCTCCTCCGGGCGGCTCACCTCGATCACCGCGACGAACTCGTCGCCGCCGATCCGGTACAGCTCGTCGCCGTGCCGCAGCGCCCCCTCCAGGGCCCGGGCCAGCCCGACCAGCACCTGGTCGCCGGCCTGGTGGCCGTACGTGTCGTTGACGGTCTTGAAGCCGTCCACGTCGATCGCCAGCAGCGCCGTACGCCCCGGGGTGGCCGCCGCGATCCGCTGCCCGAAGGGGCCGGTGTGCCGCAATCCGGTCAGCGGGTCGGAGCTGGCCTGTTCCCGTAGGCGCGCGAGGGTGCGCAACCGGTCCAGGTTCGTCCAGGCCTGCCCGGCGAGCAGTTCCATGAGGCTGACCGTGGTCGGGTCCGGGCGCAGGGACCGCTCGTCGGCGACCAGCAGGACCCCTCCGGCATCGGGCGGGCCGACCGGGACGGCGACCAGTGTGCGTACCCCGGCCCGGGTCAGCGGCTCGTAGTCCTCCGTCGGCGGGTGGCCCACCTCGCCCAGGGTGTAGCCGGCGCCGTACCGGTGTGCACGCTCGATCATCCGGGCGAGCGCCGCCGGCTCCGCCCCGGCCAGTTCCGCCCGGATCCGGGTCTCCAGCTCACCCGGGGTCGGCGGCGGTGGCCCGAGCCGGACCTCTCCGGCGTCGGCGATCAGCAGCACCGCCGTGGACAGGGTGGAGACCTCCCGGGCGGCGCAGGTCGCCACGCCCAGCACGTCGCCCTCGGTCGGCGCGGAGGAGAGCGCGGCGGTGTGCCGGAGCAGCTTCTCGCTGCGGCTCTCCGCCGGTGGGCCGCCGAGGGCGGTGATCCGGGCACCGAGCCGGGCGGCCAGCCGCTGCGCGGTCTCCCGCCACGGCGTCAGGTCGACGGGGTGGGTCCATTGCAGGTCGAGTACGCCGATGGTCCGGCCGGCCGGATCGGTGACCGGCACGCACAACTCGGCGGTGACGTCGGGGCGTACCGGGAGGTAGTCCGGATCGGTGGTGACGTCCGGGACGACGGCCGTGGCGCCGCTGGCGTACACCCGACCGACGATTCCGGTCCGCGCCGGCACGGTGGCGAACACCTGCCAGGCGCCGGCCGCCGCGATGCAGCGCAGCCGATCGTGCACCTCGAGCAGCACAGAGATCGTTGCGGAGGTGTGGCGGGACAGCGCGGTGACCGTCCACCGGCAGGCCTCCGGCGTGGTCGACGCCATCGGCAGGCGGACGGTGACGTCGCGGATGACTTGCTGATGATCCACTCGCACGTCGTTCCAGGTAGGGGGGTCGGCGCGATCAAGGGTACTCACGCCGTGGCGGGACCGGCCGAGCTTCGTACACATGTGCTATCCACAGGCTGTGGACGCAGCCTGTGGGGACAGACGGCGGGCGATAGCGTGGAGCCCCCGGCGCCGAGGAGGCGAGCCCGTGCTCATCGCCCAGCTCAGTGATCCGCATCTGACCACCGGCCTGCTCGCCGCCGACCCGGCCGCCGGGCTGCATCGCGCGCTCGGCCGGGTGCTGGCCCTGCGACCGCGACCCGACTGCGTGGTGATCACCGGTGACCTGGTCGACCATGGCCGCCCCGACGAGTACGCAGCCCTGCGGGAGCTGATCGGCCCGTTCCCCCTCCCGGTCTACCTGGTCGCCGGCAACCACGACGACCGGGAGTCGCTGCTCGACGCGTTCGGCGGCACGCCCTGGCTCGGCGGCGGATTCTCCGCCTACTACCACGTCGATCATGAGGCGGCGACCATCGTGGTGCTCGACTCGCTGACCCCCGGCAGCGGAGGCGGCCAGCTCGGCGAGGAGCAGCTCGCCTGGCTCGACGGCGTCCTCTCCGGTCGGCCCGAGGTGCCCGCCGTGGTCTGCCTGCACCACCCGCCGGTCGCGGTCGGCATTCCGGCGGCCGACGCCATCCGGCTCGCCGACGGCGACGCGCTGGCCGAGGTGATCGGCCGGCACCGGCACGTCGTGCGGGTCGCCGCCGGGCACCTGCACCGCCCGGTCACCACGGGGTACGCCGGCACGGTGCTCACCGTCGCCCCCAGCACCCTGAAGCAGAGCACCCTCACCATGGCCGTCGACGAGCAGATCGGCTGGGTCGCCGAACCCACCGCCTTCCTTCTGCACCGGGTCGAATCCGGCGGATGCGTGACGCACACCGTGCAGGTCAGCCACTCCGCCGCCCAGACCTGCGGCTTCTGAAAGCACCCGTCGTGCTCGTCTGGTACGTCGCGTACGGCTCGAACATGCACGCCGCCCGGTTGGCGTGGTACATCGGCGGCGGGTGCCCGCCCGGCGGGCTGCGGACGTACCCCGGTTGTCGGGATCGCCGCCCGCCGAGCCGGTCGGTGCCGGTGTCGCTGCCGGGTGGGATCTACTTCGCCGGCGCGTCCCGTGCCTGGACCGGCGGGATGGCGTTCTACGACCCGCAACTGCCGGGTGTCGCCGCGGCCCGCGCCTACCTGGTCACCGTCGAGCAGTTCACCGACATCGCGGCCCAGGAGATGTACCGCCCAGCCGGCCACACCACCGACCTCATCCCGGCGACCGGCGCGGCGATCGACGCGGCCGTCGCCAACGGGCGGGCCACGCTGGGCCCCGGCCGCTACGAGACGCTGGTCTGCCCGGGCAGCCTCGACGGTGTCCCGCTGCTCACCTTCACGGCCCCCGAGCCGGCGTCCGCCGTGCGGTGCCGTCCACCGGCGTCGATCTACCTCAGCATGATCGCCCGAGGGCTGCGCGAGTCGCACGGCTGGCCGGCCGAGCGGATCGCCGACTACCTGGCATGCCGGCCCGGGGTCGCGGACGGCTGGCCGCCCGATGCCGTCGCAGCCCTGGTCATCGAGGCGCTCACGGTCGACTGATCGCCTGCGGTTCGTCCAGTCTGGATTGTCGCCGCCCCCGCCGCCACCGCCGCCCCCGCCGCGCCCGCGGCCGCGGCCGCCGCCCGCGGCCGCGGCGGCCGCGGCCGCGGATGAGCGTGCGTTCGACGGCCGCGTCTGGTGCGATCGAGCGCCGACGTGGCGCGTTGGGCCGCCGGTCATCTCCACGTCACCAGCCGGAGGAACGTATTCGCAGCTCTGCCGCGCTGCTCGGCTCGACGGGTGAGCGTCCGGATGAGAGGCTGGCCGGGCGGGCGGCGATCCAACCGCCGCCAAGCATGATCGATCCTTCCGACGGCGTCGACGGGCGGCCGGTCGACCCACAGGCCGACCACCGCACGCGCCGATTCTCACGAGGAGTTTCATGTCCAGTTCCGGGATGCGTCGGGCCGCTGTCGGCCTGACCGCACTCGCGGTGGCCGCGCTCGGCGCGGTCGCCACCACCCCCGAGCAGGCCGACGCGCGGCCGAAGCCGGTCGACGTCACCCTGCTGGCACTCAACGACTTCCACGGCAACCTCGAACCACCCACCGGTTCCAGCGGCACCATCGCCGGGCAGCCCGCGGGTGGCGTCGAATACCTCGCGACGCACCTGGCCGAGCTGCGCGCCGCAGCCAAGAAGAAGAACACCATCACGGTCGCCGCCGGTGACCTGATCGGCGCGTCCCCGCTGCTCTCCGCCGCGTTCCACGACGAGCCGACCATCGAGGCGCTCAGCATGGCGGGGCTGGACTACGCCAGCGTCGGCAACCACGAGTTCGATGAGGGCGCCGCCGAGCTGCTGCGGATCCAGAACGGTGGCTGCCACCCGGTCGACGGCTGCGCCGACGGCACCCCCTACCGGGGCGCCGGCTTCACGTACCTGTCCGCGAACGCCTTCAAGACCGCGACCGGCCGGCCGCTGATGGCGCCGTACGCGATCCACAAGGTGCAGGGCGTCAAGGTCGGCTTCATCGGGATGACCCTGGAGGGCACCCCGCAGATCGTCAGCCAGCAGGGCGTCGCGGGCCTCACCTTCGCCGACGAGGCGGAGACCGCCAACCGGTATGCCCGTGAGCTGCGCCGCAAGGGCGTGCAGACGATCGTCGTGCTGCTGCACGAGGGCGGTGCCCAGGCGGCGACCGGCGGCATCAACGACTGCGTCGGCATGACCGGGCCCATCGTGGACATCGCCAACCGGATGGACCCCTCGATCGACGTGGTGGTCAGCGGTCACACGCACCAGGCGTACAACTGCAACATCAACGGCAAGCTGGTCACCAGCGCCAGCTCGTTCGGCCGCCTCGTCACCGACATCGACCTCAAAATCGACCGTCGGAGCGGGGACGTGCTCTCCGCCGCCGCGAACAACGTCGTGGTCACCCGCGACGTCGCCAAGGACCCGAAGCAAACCGCGTTGATCGACCGGTACAAGACGGTGCTCGGCCCGGTCGCCGGCCGCGAGGTCGGTGTCACCAGCACCGCCATCACCAAGACGCGGGATAACCTGCTCACCACCTGCTCGGATCAGGTGCCGGCCTCATGTGGTGAGTCGCCACTGGGCAACCTGATCGCCGACGCGCAGCTCGCCGCCACGGACGACGAGCAGAACGCCGTCGCCGCCTTCATGAACCCGGGCGGGGTTCGGGCCGACCTCGACGCCGGCACGGTCACCTACGAGGAGGCGTTCACGGTGCAGCCGTTCGCCAACAACCTGGTGACGCTGGACCTGACCGGCGCGCAGCTCTACTGCGTCCTGGAACAGCAGTTCGTGACCGGCCGGGTGCTGTACCCGTCCTCGACCGTGGGGTACGTGGTCGACCTCAACGGCACCACCGCCCCCACAGCGGACCCGTGCGCCGGCACCCGCGTGGTCCGGGGCAGCCTCACCATCGGTGGCACCGCCGTCGACACCGCCGCCACCTACCGGGTGACGGTGAACAACTTCCTGGCCGGCGGCGGCGACGGCTTCAGCGCCCTCACCGCCGGCACGAACCTGGTCACCGGGCAGATCGACCTGGACGCCTTCGTGGCGTACCTGACCGCCCAGTCGCCGGTCGCCGCGCCGACGCTGGATCGGATCCGCACCACCGCCGAGGTCCCCGCCGCCTGACGGAAGCACCTCGCGACGATCGGGCCCCGGAGCACCCCGCTCCGGGGCCCGCCTCGTTCCCCTGCCCCTGCCCCTGCCCCTGCCCCGTCCGCCTGCTCGCTCGGCCCGTGCGCTCGCTCGGCCCGTGCGCTCGCTCGGCCCGTGCGCTCGCTCGGCCCGTGCGCTCGCTCGGCCCGTGCGCTCGCTCGGCCCGTGCGCTCGCTCGGCC
>NZ_JBFAHZ010000060.1:0-303 GCF_040654415.1 Micromonospora sp. NPDC050695 | reverse complement strand
CGGCCCGTGCGCCCGCTCGGCCCGTGCGCCCGCGCCGCTCCGTCGGCCGCATGATCGTGCTTGAACATGGAAGTAGTGGCCTCCCGCCGGGCGGATGCCACTCGATCCAGGATCGAGCGCGATCTTGCGGCGTTGTGGAGATCAGCGAGCAAGATCCATGCAACATCAGGGATGTTGCTGCCTCCCGCGCGTCGGAGACAGCAACATCAGGGAAGTTGTGCGGATCTTGGCGCCGGGCGCCGGGCGCCGGGCGCGGGGCGCGGGGCGCGGGGCGCGGGGCGCGGGGCGCGGGGCGCGGGGCGC